>NZ_JBLWVF010000027.1:0-27448 GCF_048268605.1 Primorskyibacter flagellatus | reverse complement strand
ATACCGATTATGTCGGCCACCTCTCATCCCCAACCCGCAAAGCCCCGGGAAGAACACTCAAAGTCGCCCTGACAAAAACGTTCTGAAAACCATGGCCGGAGCAACTGCTCCGGCCATCTTTGCCGTGCGGTAATGCACAACTCAACCCCAACCCAAACTTCCCCGGATCCTGATCCAGGCACATTGAGTTGACGCGCGGTCCAAACACTCCACCACACCGTTTCCGCGAACAAGCGGATCACGCCCGGCCTGCCCCGGATCGCTGAGCTTTCCCAGGCAATAGGGTTCGATGATCACCCGTTGCACGTTGGTTAAAACGTGCCGGATCAAGGCTGCTCTCCTTATGTTTGCAACCTTGACCCAAAGCCAGAGGATCTGAAGATCCTAGACGTCAAAAGCACCCAGATCGAATGTGTAGAGTTCGGCATTTGCGGCGACATCTTACATGTGGTGGAGAATGACGGGCTTTCCGTCGATCGACACAACACGGATCGGCATTCCGAAAAGATCTGACAAGATGGGTTCTGTCAGTACTTGGTCGGGGGGGCCTGAAAACACAAGGGCTCCATCTTTGAGCGCAACAATGTGGTCTGCCCAGGCCGCGACATAATTGATTTCATGTACAACCATGACGATGCTGCGGGAACGCTCTGTTCCGGGGCGGCTCATTGCGTGCAAGCCGGCCGTGAGCTCTTTGGCGTGGTACATATCAAGATTGTTGAGCGGCTCGTCGAGCAGCACCCAATCGGTATCCTGAACAACGCCCATCGCGACGAACGCACGCTGTTGCTGACCGCCGGAAAGCTCATCCAGAAAGCGGTACTGAAGAGCCTGCAAATCAAAGGCAGCAATGGCTTGGTCGACGGCATCTTCATCCCGTTGCGCTGGACGTCCTCGGTGGTGTGGCCAACGTCCGAACGCCACAAGATCGCGGACGCGCAACCGCGAAGACACACCAAGCTGTTGCGCAACGACGGCAATTTTCAGGGCCAGTTCTTGCGTGGGCGCCGTGGAAACATCCACATCATCGACAGTGATCTGACCGCTTTGCAGTGGCGTCAGCCGCGCGATGAGGTTCAACAACGTGGATTTTCCCGCACCGTTGGGGCCAATCAGCGCGGTGATGCCGTGACGCGGAATACGCGTCGTAATCCCCGTAAGAATTGGCGACTTGCCGATCACATGGCTGACGTTCTGGATTTGAATCATCGCACGCGCCCCCTGAGCACGAGATAAAGGAAAAGCATACCGCCGGCGAATTCGACAATCACCGAAAGCGTAGACTGCATCCGCAAAACCCTTTCAAAAATTGCCTGCCCGCTAACGAGGATAAGCGCAGAAATCATTGCGGCGGCGGGAAGCAACAGCGCGTGGCGATGGGTTCGCATCATAGAATGAGCAAGCGCCGCAACCAGCAATCCGAGAAAAGTGATCGGTCCGACGAGCGCGGTAGAGACTGACACCAAAGCCGCCACGAGTGCCAGCAATCCAAGCACCATCCGGTCGTAAGGCAAGCCAAGCCCGATCGCGGATTTGCGCCCCAGCCCCACGACATCGAGTGCGCGGATCAAGGGCCGTATTGCCGTGAACGCCGCAAGACAAACGACGCCGGCCAATGCCAGTTGCGCCGTATCGACGGAATTGAACGAAGCAAACATGGCACCTTGCACGACCGAGAATTCCGATGGATCAAGGATGCGCTGGAAGAACGCAGTGAGCGAACGGAAGAGAACGCCGAAGATCACCCCGGCAAGGATCATCCGGTGAAGATCGGTCCGGCCTCGGCCCATCAGGACGGAAAACAGCGCCATTGCAGCAACCATCATGATGGCCGTTTCTATCAGAAACTTTGCGGGACCAAGCAATCCGATATAAGCCGACCCGCCCAAGACAATCACCAGAAGCGTTTGGATCAGAAGAAACAGCGCGTCGAACCCCATGATCGCCGGAGTCAGTATACGATTGCCGGTGACGGTCTGAAAAATCATCGTGCTGACGCCTATTGCAGCACCAACCAGCAAAAGTGCCGCCAGCTTTACAACGCGCAATTCCAGAATGAACCCCACTGGACCTTTGAGACCCCAGAACAGGAAAAAGCTACACGCAGCAAGCAGCAACCCTGCGAGCAGTAAGAGCCGACGGTCAGGCACGGGCGGGCCTCGCAAGCAGAAGCCAGAGGAAAACCACCGCGCCAAACACGCCGAATATCGTTCCAGCCGGAATTTCATAAGGAAAACGGACAAGTCGACCAAGCACGTCACAGGCCAGGACCATCCCTGCGCCCATACCCGCGACGACAGGCAAGGACGCACGCAGATTGTCGCCCATCATGCGCGCTACGATATTCGGCACCACCAGACCGACGAAGGGCACCATCCCGACCGTGACAACCACCAGCGCAGTAACCATCGACACAGTCACCAGCCCCAGTGCCATCACTTGCCGATATTTCAAACCAAGAGATATTGATGCGTTCCTGCCCAATCCTGCGATCGTGAATTGGTCCGCCGCGATATAGGCAATGACCGTCATCAACCCGGCAAGCCAGAGCAATTCGTAGCGCCCGGCAAGGACACCGGAAAATTCTCCGCTCATCCACACGCCGAGATACTGCATCATGTCCCATTGATACGCTATAAAGGTGGTTCCCGCCCCGATGATGCCCGAATAGATCAGCCCGATCAGCGGCACGAGTAGCGGCTGCGACGGGGGCAATTTGCGGATCAAGATCAGGAAACCGCCCATGCCCACAAGCGCTGCAAGCGCAGAGACCGACATCTTCAGTATCAATGGCATGGCAGGTGCGGCCAGCGTGACCGCCAAAAGGCCCAACATCGCGGCCTCTGTCGTCCCTGTGGTGCCCGGCTCGACAAAGCGGTTACGCACCAGCAGCTGCATGATAACACCAGCCACGGCCATTGACGCACCGGTCAGGAGGGCGGCAAAGGTGCGGGGCAGACGGCTGGCCAGCATCAGACGAAGCGCCTCTGGGTCGCTGCCCAATGTGCCCAGATCAAGCGTTGCCGCCCCGATCGCAGCCGAGATCAGCGAT
Organism: Primorskyibacter flagellatus; assembly: GCF_048268605.1. Classification (NCBI taxonomy): domain Bacteria; kingdom Pseudomonadati; phylum Pseudomonadota; class Alphaproteobacteria; order Rhodobacterales; family Roseobacteraceae; genus Primorskyibacter; species Primorskyibacter flagellatus. The sequence continues at coordinate 24,396 of NZ_JBLWVF010000027.1, read as the reverse complement.
AGGACCAGCAAGGCCACGAACGTGAGGAGATAAGAAAACCGCATGGCACCTTGCGAGCGGTGTTCCGGACCTTATGCGACCCGGAACAGGTCTAAATTTAGCCTTCGAAACCGGCCCGTATCTGGTCCAGAACGCCGGTCATGGCCTGAATGCCGCCGCCAGCGATATAGATCATGGCCGGATCGACGTAGATTACGTTTCCAGCTTTCCAAGCGCTGGTGCCTGCAACCAGCGCGTTGTCCAGAGTCTCGACTGCCGATGCGCCTTCTGCACCGACAGCAGCTCCACGGTCCACGACGATTAGATAGTCGGGGTTCACTTCGGCGATGAACTCGAACGACACGGCCTCGCCATGGGTTTGGGCATCAACGTTTTCTTTGGCTTCCGGCAACTCAAGAGCCTCGTGTATCCAGCCAAAGCGAGAGCCTTTTCCGTAGGCAGAAACCTTGGGACCGTTGGTGAGGATAATCAGGGCATTGCCCTTGCCTGCCACCGCCGCCTTGGTTTCCTCCAGCTTTTCCTCAAACGCCTTTCGAAGGTCTGCGGCCTTTTCCTGTCGTTCGAAGATCTCGCCATAGGTCTCAAGTCGGGTCAGAGCCTGCTTCACTTGCGTGCTGTTCTCATCCGCCCAGATGGTCATGTCGATTGTCGGTGCAATGCGTGACAGGGGCTTGGTCTGGCTGGACGACCGCCCACCCGCGACGATCAGGTCAGGTGCCATGATCGCGAGGCTTTCGAAATCCGGCTCGAACAATGATCCGATGCTGGTTGCTTGATCGGCAACCTCGTCCAGATAGCTGACGTAATGGGGTTGCGGAACGCCCGCGACCTTAACTCCGAGCGCCGTAAGCGTATCCAGTGCAGCAATATCAAGCACAGCAATTTTTGCGGGATTTGCCGGGACACTCGTCTCGCCCTGATGGGTTTCAACGGTGACCTCGGTGGCCCAGGTGGCGGTGGCAACCAGAGCTGCGGCAAGCGGCAGCACAGCCCGGCACAGGACATGTTTCATCTTAAACCTCCAGTGATGTGGAAGAGCGCAACACTGGCGTCTGGCTTGCATCCCGCTTCTGGGAACAGGGTGTATTCGCTTGCTTCCGCAGGGTCCAGCACTTATTCTGACAAAAACATTCAGGATAAGACATGCACAAGCTAATCGGCCGATTTGAGACACCAAATGCCAGTAAATATCTGCAACAACTCTGCAAACATTTTGCCCATAAGATCAAAGTCGATCACACCGCGCAGGAAGGCATCTGCCATTTCGTCATGGGACCTGCGTATCTCAGCGCCGATGAGGTCGCATTGACGGTGCGTTTTGAATTGTCCTCGCCAGATCACACTGACGCCGCGCGCGGCGTTATCGACAGCCATCTTGAGACCTTCGCCTTTCGTGAGGGGTTTAAACACATGAGTTGGTCAAGCTGATACTCGGCCAACGCAGCTCTTGGTACTGTGGCGCAAAGGCAACCCGTGGATGCAATTACCCTACGAAAACACTCGGAATGCTTCCGTACCACTTGTGGTCGCGGCATGGCACGTCCAAGACAGCCGGTAACGGCAGCTACGATCCTTTGATTCAGCCACCTGGTCTTCGCAGTTTTGCGACAAACAGGGGGCTACCTATGCGCGCTAGAATTCTTAAAACCGTATTTCTATCCAGTGTCTTCACTGCACCAGCCTATGCACAGGACGCACCGTTCGAGTCCAACGCAATTTTTCTAGGTACGCTGGCCATCAACAGCACCGGTGGAGACGCAATAAACGACAAGGACGTCACCAGCGACGATCTAGACCGCAAGAACCCCGCCGACCTTCAGGAGTTGTTCCGGTCCGAGCCAACCATTTCCGTCGGAAGTTCCATTCCGATGTCGCAGAAAGTCTATGTGAATGGGATTGAGGAGACTCGGCTCGGCATCACAATCGACGGCGCGCGCCAGAACAACAAGGTGTTCCACCATGCCGCCACCAACCTGATCGACCCGGCGCTGCTGAAATCGGCGCGTGTCGATCCGGGTGTTGCCCCTGCGGACGCTGGCCCCGGCGCGCTGGCGGGCACGATCGCTTTCGAAACCAAGGATGTTGAGGATCTGCTGGACCCCGGTGCAACCGCTGGCGGCCGCGTGAAGCTTGAATATGACAGTAATGGTGATGTCGGCACCGCCAGCAGTGCGGTCTACAGCCGCCAAGGTGGGTTTGAGTCGCTTCTGTTTCTGAAACGCGCCGAGGGCGACACCCGGCAGGATGGTGCCGGCGATGACATCACTGGCTCTGGCACCAACCTTGCAAGCGGCTTGCTGAAGCTGGCCTATGAGACAGACGAGGGCCACCGGTTCGAACTGTCCTACGAGCAGGTCCATGACGACGAAGCGCGCCCTTACCGCGGCAATATCCAACGGTTGATCGGCGGGCGGCCTGTGCCGCTGACGCGGAACTATGTTCTGGATCGCAGGAATGTGGTGCTGACCTACACGGATGAGACCCCGGAAGGTTGGTGGGATCCGAAATTCCAACTGTCCTTCGCCAAGACCGAACTGGATCTGCCGGAAGAGGATCAAAGCACCTATGGCCGCACGCAAAGTTTCTCTGGTGTGTTCCAGAACACGTTTGCAGTTGCCAGCGGAACAGTCACCACCGGACTCGACTTCTTCCGCGACGAAGGCGAAATGGATTATAAAAGCTCCACAAACCCCGCGTGGAATGAACACCCGATTGAAAAGCTGCGCAACGTCGGGGTCTTCGGCCAGGCCCGGCTTGAACCCCTCGGCGGATTACGGCTGACCTTCGGCGCGCGTGCTGATTTCCGAGAGCTTGAAGGTGTTGATGGGTCAAAGCATGACGATTCCGGTATCTCGGGCAATTTCGCGGCCGAATATGACCTGACCGACAGCGTGACCCTCAGCGGTGGTTACTCGCATGTCTGGGGCGGGATCGATCTGGCAGAGAACTTCATCATGAACGCTGCCTGGACTTACCCGTCTGACGGGTTTGACTCGATCACCGCCCGCAACGCCTTTATCGCTGCGGAATTGCGGACCGGGGCTTGGGTTTTCGATGCAAAGCTCTTCCAGACCGACATCGACAATGCGCGCAACGCCTCTTACGGCGGTGGCCCAGCGTTGACTGCGGATGTGGAAACCCGTGGATATGAGGTTGGCGTGGCCTATGCATGGGCCAATGGCTCTGTCCAGCTTGGCTATGCCAATATCGAAAGCGATGTGGATGGGCGCATTGCGGATTCTTATTCAGGAAATTACCTGACCATGCCCTTGGGTGAGGTCATCACCCTGTCAGCCGTGCATGACTTTGAGACGCTCGGATTGCGTATTGGTGGCGATGTGGAACATGTGTTGAAAAACACCCGCACCTACAGCTTTGCGTCCGGCGGCTCGGGTCCGGCGTTGCCATCCTACACCGTTGCCAATGCCTTTGTGGAGTATACACCGCGACAGATGGACAACCTCACGTTCCGGGCAGAGGTAAACAACATCTTTGATGAGCAGTATGCTGCGCGCGCAACCTACGGTCAGGATTTTGCAGGCGAGGTTGTGCCCCTGTATGAACCGGGCAGAGCACTGCGCATTTCGGCGGCTATCAGGTTCTAATGCTCCCCGCCTGAATACTATCAAAAAGCGACCGGACTTACCCAAAGGGTGTGGTCCGGCTCGCCCGTTGGAGTATCACGCCATCTTGCAGGGCTGGCTGATGCGTCGCTTGAACTGCCCGCCTTGAATCTATTATCGCTTAGCGCGGGTCGGCAATTTCGGGTACTTGCGTCAAAACACTGAGCGCCGGTTCAAAGTGATCGTTTGAACCAGCGCGCCAGGACGCCGATGATCCCTTCTCTGAACATCAGCACCCCGACTACGAAGATGACACCCTGGATGACGGTGACCCATGCTCCAAAAGTGGCCAGATAGTTCTGCATCGTGACGATGATGCCCGCCCCCACCAATGGCCCAAAGACTGTGCCCATGCCGCCCAGAAGCGTCATCAGCACAACTTCGCCCGACATTGACCAATGCACATCGGTCAGGGAAGCAAGTTGGAACACTTGCGCTTTGGTGGCTCCGGCCACACCTGACATCACGGCAGACAATGTGAACACGATCAGCTTGTACCGGTTCACGTCATAGCCCAACGAGATGGCACGCGGCTCGTTCTCGCGGATGGCTTTCAGCACCTGGCCGAAGGGCGAATGGACGATCCGGTACAGCAGCAGGATGCCACCGAATGTCACGGCCAGCACGAAGAAATACAATGCCATGTTGTCGGCCAGCGGGATCAACCCGAACAGATCGCCCCTCGGTACGCTTTGGATACCGTCCTCGCCGCCGGTGAATTCTGCCTGCAAGGCAACAAAATACACCATCTGGGCAAATGCCAGGGTGACCATGGCAAAATAGATCCCCTGTCGGCGGATCGCGAGCGAGCCGATGACCAGACCCAGCACACCGGCTGCGGCCGCTCCACACAAGACCGACAGTTCGGGCGTCAGACCCCAGACCTTGGCGGCATGGGCCGAGATATAGCTGGCGCCGCCGAAATAGGCCGCGTGTCCGAATGAGAGCAGCCCACCGAAGCCCAGCAACAAGTTGAAGGCGGCGGCGAACAGGGCAAAGCACATCACCTTCATCGCAAAGACCGGATAAACAAAGAACGGCAGGACAATCAGCCCGGCAAGCAGGACGCCAAAGATGACCTTGTGAAGGGCCGGCATTCCGACCGCCTGCGCCTGTGGTGCGGCGTCACTTGTTTTTTCAGCCATAGCCATTATGCGGGCCTCCCGAACAGACCTTCGGGCTTGATCATCAGAACGATTGCCATGATGACGAAGATGACCACGGCGGATCCTTCCGGGTAGAAGACGCGTGTCAGCCCTTCGACGATGCCAAGCATGTAACCTGTCAAGATAGCCCCCATAATTGACCCCATGCCGCCGATCACCACGACCGCGAAGACGACGATGATCAGTTGTTCACCCATCGTGGGGTTCACCGAATAGATCGGCGCGGCCAGCACGCCCGCGAACCCCGCCAAAGCGACGCCGAACCCGTAGGTCAGCATGATCATCAGCGGGACGTTCACACCGAAGGCACCAACCAGCACCGGGTTTTCCGTGGCGGCGCGCAGATAAGCACCGAGCCGGGTCTTTTCGATCATGAACCATGTGCCGAAACACACCAGAACCGATGCTACGACGACCCAGGCGCGATAGTTGGGCAGGAACATGAAGCCCAGGTTCTGTCCCCCGGAGAGGAGGTTTGGAATCTGATAGGGAAGCCCTGAAATGCCGTAATAGTTGCGGAACAACCCCTGAATGATCAGCGCCAATCCGAAGGTCAGCAACAGCCCGTAAAGGTGATCCAGATGATACAGCCTTGAAAGCATAGTGCGTTCCAGAACAATGCCGAAGGCACCCACGATAAGCGGTGCCAGAATAAGTGCGGGCCAGTAACCGATGCCGAGGTAGTTGAGCAGCATCCAGGCAACAAACGCGCCGGCCATATACAGCGCGCCATGGGCGAAGTTGATGATGTTGAGCAACCCGAAGATCACGGCCAGCCCCAGCGACAGGACCGCATAGAAAGACCCGTTGATCAGGCCCAGCAAAAGCTGACCCATCAGAACCTGCGGCGGTATTCCCAGAAGTTCAAACATTTTGCGGTCCTGTTGGTCGATTGATCAGATAGCCTCTGCCCGACCGTTACAGTCGGACAGAGGCAGGACAATGTTCACTGCTTGGTAAAGTCGCACTCTTCCAGCATCGGCAAGAACGCTTCTTCGCCGCTGATCGAGGAGATCTGGTTGTACAGGTCCCACTCGTTTTCGGACTGGTCGGGTGTCTTCACTTCGAACAGGTACATATCGTGGATCGCCCGCCCGTCGCCGCGCACGGTGACTGTGCCGAAGAGCGGATCGTCGAACTCCATCTCTTTCATCTTGGCGGATACGGCTTTGCCGTCATCGGCGCTGCCCACGGCCTCAACCGCTGCTAGATAGGCCATCGTCCCCGAATAGACGCCGGCCTGGACCATCGTTGGCTGCGCGCCATGCGTGTCCATGAACCGCTTGGACCAGGCGCGGGTCTCGTCGTTCTGATCCCAGTAGAACGCTTCGGTCAGCGACAGACCCTGTGCGGTCTGCGCGCCCAGAGCATGCACATCGGTGACAAAGAACAGCAAGGCGGCCAGTTTCTGTCCCGCCTGAGTGATGCCGAATTCCGACGCCTGCTTGATCGCGTTGACGGTGTCGCCGCCGGCATTTGCCAGACCGATCACGTCAGCGCCCGATCCTTGAGCCTGCAACAGGAAGGACGAGAAATCCTGCGCCGGGAACGGCACATTGACCTGTCCGACGACCTCACCGCCGTTTTCCTCGACGACGCGCGACGTATTTTCCTCAAGCGAGTGACCAAAGGCATAGTCAGCGGTCAGGAAGAACCATTTCTTGCCGCCCGCATTGGTCATTGCCGCACCTGTGCCGGTGGCCAGGGCTGCGGTGTCATAGGTCCAGTGAACCGTGGTGGGACGGCATTGTTCGCGGGTCAGCGATGTAGACCCGGCACCAGAGTTGATCATCACGCCGTTTTTCTCGGCCGTGATGTCGCCAACCGCAAGCGCCACAGAGGATGTCGGCACGTCGAGAATGGCGTTCACACCATCCACGTCATACCACTGCCGCGCGATGTTCGAGCCGATATCGGGCTTGTTCTGGTGATCTGCCGAAATGATTTCGACGGCGATGCCTTTGTCGGCTGCTTTGAAATCCTCTACCGCCATGCGCGCGGCCACAACCGATCCTTCGCCGGACAGGTCCGCATAGACGCCGGATCGGTCATTGAGAACGCCGAGCTTCACCGCGATATCCTGCGCCAGCGCGGGTGAGCCGATCATCGCGGCAAGGGCCGCGGAACTGACTGCGAGTTTCTTGAACATGGGGTTCCTCCTGGTTACGGCGCAGACGCGCCTTTATTATTGGTTCAGACGCCCAGATAATCGTGAAGTTTCTGGGTGTTTTCTTCAAGCTGATCGTTGGGGATCATGTCCACGACGCGGCCTTGGTCCACGACGTAATGCCGGTCGGCGACCGATGCCGCGAAACGAAAGTTCTGTTCGACCAGAACAATCGTGAAACCCTCGTTCTTGAGCGCGGCGATGGTATGCCCGATCTGTTGCACGATGACCGGTGCCAGTCCTTCGGTCGGTTCATCTAGCAAAAGCATCTTGGACCCGGTGCGCAGAATGCGGGCAATCGCCAACATCTGCTGTTCGCCGCCCGACAGTTTCGTGCCCTGACTGCTGGTGCGCCGTTCTTTCAGGTTGGGAAAAAGATCATAGATCCGTTCCACGGTCAGGCCGCCATCAGCGATGCGCGGGGGGAGCATCAGGTTTTCCTCGACGCTCAGCGAAGAAAAGATGCCGCGTTCTTCGGGGCAAAGCGCGATACCCAGCCGGGCGATGGCGCGCGGCTGCATCCCGATCGTCTCGGTGTCCTTGAACGTGACAGAGCCGGTGCGCTTTCCCAGTATTCCCATGATCGCCAGAAGCGTCGAGGTCTTGCCCGCGCCGTTGCGTCCCAGCAGGGTCACCACTTCGCCCTGGCACACTTCGAAATCCACACCGTGCAGAACATGGCTTTCGCCGTACCAGCCTTGCAGGTCGGACACTTTCAAAAGCACTTCGGACGCGTCAGTCATGGCTTGCTCCGATATATGCCTCGATCACTTCGGGCGCTTTCGAAATCTCGTCATAAGTGCCTTCCGCCAGGATTTCGCCGCGTGCCAGTACCGTGATGCGATCCGACAGGTCGGCCACGACCGACAGGTTATGCTCCACCATCAAAACGGTGCGGTTTTCGGCAATTTTCTGGATCAGCTTCGAGATCCGCTCAACGTCTTCGCGCCCCATGCCGGCCATTGGTTCATCCAGTAGCAGCATGTCGGGGCTCAGGGCGAGCGTCGTGGCAATCTCAAGCGCGCGTTTGCGCCCGTAGGGCAAGGCAGCGGCACGCTCATCGGTGAACTCGGTCAAGCCCACCTCGTCGATAAAGGCGCGCGCGCGGTCGTCGAACCTCGACAATATCTTGTCGGAGCGCCAGAAATCATAGCTTTCCCCGCGCCCTCTTTGCAAAGCCACCCTGACATTTTGCAACACGGTCAGGTCCGGAAAGATCGCCGATATCTGGAACGACCGCACCATGCCCAATCTGGCGATTTCGGCGGGCTTCATGCGGGTGATGTCGCGGCCTTCGTACTTGATTGTTCCACGGGTGGGTTGCAGGAACTTTGTCAGCAGGTTGAAACAGGTCGTCTTGCCAGCGCCGTTCGGGCCGATCAAGGCGTGTATCGTTCCCTTTTCTATCGAAAGATCGACATTGTTCACGGCAACAAAGCCCTTGAACTCTTTCGTCAACCCTGTCGCCTGAAGCGCGATTTCCATTGCTTCCCCATGTATCAATCATGCAAGAAATGCACATTTTTCGAGTTGTTTTAGAAGTAAGTGCTACCTGTTCAGCCCGAAAAGTAAACAATAATAGTGCGTCTACTAGGTGGGTTGATCAAGTTGACGTGGGGGTAGCGCTTCCGCGTTTGACGGCGTGGGCGAAACTTGGGATTCGTAAAGTGTGTTATCCCACGTACTTTCGAGGAGCACGTTGGCGGAGGTTCAGATTTCGCTGGAAGCACGCGAAGGCATCAGGCTGGTCGGATCTTTCTATGGTTCAGGACTTATTGCGCGGCTCCCCATGACAATACGACAGTCAGCAACGCTGCGAAGGAGCAAAGGCGACAACAATCCCGCAGGCACCGTCAAGGTATCAGAGTTCCTGTCAGCGAAAGCCGGGGCGTTAGATCTCAGGTCGCCTTCAACGCACGCGTGATGTCATCCCAAATCCAGTGGGCATTGGTTCTGGTCTGGCGATGACATCGGCAGCACCAAGATGGGTGATTCAAGAGTTTGCGACGTTGCCATTGCTTATGCGGTCACTTTGCGTGGACAATCAAAGCCTTCGAGGCGCGGGACATGGGCTGGTCTTTTTATGTCCGCCTGTTACCTTTGGTGACGCACCAGCGACTTGGCAACGCCATGCAGAATATTTACCGCTCTCTGGATTGGATCTAGAGTCAGCGCATGGCAAATAACAACGCTGTTTGACCGATGCTCATCGCAAACACTGCAAAGGTCTGAAAACGACACCAAGGGCGACCGACACCCCTTCAAGACCGAAAGTGACGCTATGGAGACGCTGGACAGAAAATTCATGGAACTCGGCGCAGAGAATGCACCGGGTCAGGAAGTCAGGCAAGACAACAGCGCCCTGTCCTCCATGTCGCGCGGCGAACCACTGGACGGCATTGCCGTGGATTTTTCACATGGCGACGTTGATGCCTTCGCGCCAACCCCCGGCGCTCAGGCCGCGTGGCAGGAGGGCTATGAACGTGGGGGTCAGCAGGCCTATACGGAATATCGCGGCGATCGTTCAATTCGTAGCGATGTGGCAGAACGGCTTGCCGCGTTCACCGGCGCGCCGCTTGATGCGGATCAGGAGTTGATTGTGACGCCGGGCACCCAGGGCGCGCTATTCCTCGCGCTTGGATCGGTCGTCGAGAACGGCACGAAGGTGGCCGTTGTCGAGCCCGACTATTTCGCCAACCGGAAACTGGTGCGGTTTTTCAACGGTGTGGTCGTGCCCATCCCCCTTGACTACGGGATGGACTCAAACACCAGGGGACCGGATCTTGCGATCCTTGAGCAGGCGTTCAAAACCGGCACGCGGGTCATGGTGTTTTCGACGCCGAACAATCCGACGGGACTGATCTATTCCCAGTCCACGATTGAACGGATTGCGGAACTGGCCGCGCAATACGACGCGACGGTGATTGTCGACCAGCTTTATTCCCGTTTGCTTTACGAGGGCGAGAGCTTTTGCCATTTGCGGGCCTGCCCGTCTCGCCCCGAGAACCTGATCACGATCATGGGGCCGTCCAAAACGGAATCGCTCAGCGGGTTCCGGCTTGGCGTCGCGTTCGGGACGCCAAAACTGATCGAACGGATGGAAAAGCTTCAGGCCATCGTGTCTTTGCGGGCAGCCGGGTACAATCAGGCGGCGCTCTCGACCTGGTTTGCAGAGCCTGACGGATGGCTGGCAGACCGGATCACGCAACATCAGGCGATCCGCGATGACCTGTTGAAGGTGTTTCGCGCTGCCGGGCTGGAGACCTCGACGCCGCAAGGGGGAAGCTATATTTTTCCAAAGCTGCCCGAGTTGGTGCATGAACCCGACATATTTGTACGTCTGCTGCGCAGTCAGGCCAATGTCACCGTGACTCCGGGCGCAGAGTTCGGGCCGAACTCTGCCAATAGTATCAGGCTCAATTTCTCGCAGAACCATGATGCCGCCGTGGCCGCAGCGCATAGAATTGTCGAGCTGGTTGAGAGGTACCGCGCATGAAAATCGGAATTTCCGGAATGGGTGCAGTGGGAATGACCGTGGCCAAGGCACTGGATCGTGGTGCGTTGCCCGGCATGAAATTGGCTGGCTTCTGCGCACGTTCACAAACACGCGGCGCAGAACTGAACGAAGCACTCGCAACGCCCGTCCCGATCTATGACATGGACGCCATCGCGGATCACTGTGACATCGTTCTGGAATGCCTCCCTCCGCAAATGTTTGCGGATATTGCGCGACCGGTTATCGACGCCGGGAAAACGCTTGTCGTGCTGTCGGCCAGCCAGCTTCTTGGTCGGGAGGATTTGATCTCGCGCGCGAAGGCAACCGGCGCACGGATCGTCGTCCCGTCAGGTGCGATGCTTGCGATTGATGCATTGAAGGCAGTCGCTGTCGGTGAACTCAAATCCGTCACGATCAAAACGTCCAAACCCGTTGCGGGGCTTTTGAATGCGCCCTACCTGACCAAGATCGATGTCGATTTGACGGCGATCAAAGAACCATACCGGCTAATGGCCGGTAGCGTCACCGAGATTGCGAAGGAATTTCCCGCAAACGTGAATGTGGCCGCCGCACTCAGCCTTGCGGGCCTTGGGCCGGACCAAACGCAGATGGAAGTCTGGGCTGATCCAGCCCTGCAACACAACCTGCATTCGGTAAGCGTGGTATCGGACAGTTCAGACTTTACCGCGACCATCCAGAACCGACCCAGTGACGAAAACCCGGCAACCGGGCGGATCACCGCGCAGAGCGTCATCGCTTGCCTCCAACAAATGACCGCAACCGTTGTTGTCGGCACCTGACAAAGGCAAACCTGTATCCAAGTTCATTGCAACAAACCGGAACACGATCCAGCCGGATCGTCAAGTTGTGGGACATGTCCATTCGCGGAATGCAATCGTATGACCAAACTCAAGGCATCCGGTGCCTTTCAGGCCATCGTTTTCCTTCTGAAATCATCGGATACGCCGTCTGGCGTGTATCACCGATTTCCCTTGAGCTTGCGTCGCTGTTAGAAGGCACCCTCTCATTCAGCGCGCGCCTTGTCACCCATTCGGATCTGTTCAATGCCAGACTGTTGTTTCGATTCCGTGCCCGAAGCTCGCAAGCGGTGCTGCGGCACCTCAGTTCACAGCAATTCGACCTCGGTTTCACCGCACTCGACACCGATCATCCGGCGGTCAAACGCAGGCCGGCCTACACCGCTCCGATGCAGGCCGTACTCCCGGTCGGCCATCCGCTCGGGCGGAAAATCCGCTTAGAGCCCGGCGATTTCCACGAACAGCCCTTCGTGGCGCTCGGAGCCGAAATCGCTACGCGGTCTGAGACAGACATATTCCTTGCTACCGGAAACGCGCGGCCGTGTATCGTCGCGGAAGCGCAATTGTCGGCCTCAATCCGCGAACTGCTGGCAAACGGGGCGGGCCTTTCAATCGTCGAGCCTGTGACGGCCGCCAATTTCGCGGCGAGCGGCCGAGTCCTCTACACCCCGAACAACCTTTCCGCTACGACTTGCTCATGCCCGCACTGCGCGAACCTTCGCGTGGCACGACACGATTCCTGGACCCGATCGAAGCACAGTTCGCAGCGTTTTTCAGCCGGTGATATATGCCGTCTTAGCCAAGCGTAAAAGCAATCTCGTATTTCGCGAGGCGCAGGAGGTCAGTCGCGACTATGGAGGACTGGTCGAGATATCGGCGTGAGGTGAAGCAAAGGCCTAACCGCCGTCCAGATCCTCGTAGTAGACCAAGGCGGGCATGTTGCGGCGCTGGTGCACGATGCGCAGGATGACCGCTGCGCCCCCCGCCGCGTCGAGCCGCTTGAAGAATATCACATGGCGCTGGCAGTTGACGGACCGCATGCCCGGCACGAACAGGCTCCGGTCTCGGCCAGTGTCGGGATCCTCGGTGATCCGCTCGAAGGCGTTGACCAGTTGGCGGTAGTAGATCAACCACTGGTCCCTGCCCCAAGTTTCAACAGTGTAGTTTCGGATGTCTTCGAGGTCGAACCTGGCCAGACCGGATAGCCTAATGGTCATGCCATTCAGCGGTCAAATGCACCCGGTTCGAAGGCTTGGGCATCGAACTCCGAGAAATCCCCATTCTCCGCCAGAGTGGCCGCCTTCTCGAGATCGGCCTTGAGGGCATAGAACTGTCTGGCACCGTCTTTCTCCATCAGCAACCTCACGCCAGCGCGCACGACTTCGCTCAGATTGGCATAGGCACCGGACTCTATCTGCGACTGCACATATTTTTGCATCGGTTCGGTCAAGTGGATGTTTGGCATCAGGCACTCCTTATATGCTCAATCATATCAGATACTGACATAAGCTTGCAAGTTCACCCTCCGGCCAACGAGCAGCCTGATGCATCAATAGTTAGTCAGGCCGCACGATTTCACCGTGGAGATCGTCTTGCCCGAACGCACTTTCCAGAAGGCAAAAAAATACGATTGCTGTCAATCGTGGCTGCGACGCCATATCATGCCGCTGGCGATGAAGGCCCACCACGCGCCAAAGAACGTGCTGTGGGTCAGGCGTCAGCAAGAGATCAGGGACCGGACGTTGGAAGGCCAGTACCATCGGATGGCAGCGTTGAATCTGCTCGACGCAACCGTGATTCACAGAAACACGGGCCGTCTGGACGAGGTTGTGGTGGAACGCACAGATGCCAATCTGTGCGGAACGAAGCCGACAATGTCGGGGGTCTTGTTCAAGACACCATCAAAGACCGGACGCATCAAATCTGTCCGAAAGCGTTGTCACATTAGCCCAAGAGGACGCTTTCTGCCGCACTCTAAGGTTTCACTTGATGAAACGGCGCTTTGACCGTCTCATCGGTGCGAACCACCGTCCTGTAAAATTGTGGTTGATGGAGCAAACCGTCATTATGACGCAGGAGGCATGATATGAAAACTCAGAACCCAACACCGCTTGTAAAAGCCGATGGCATGACAATTACCCCAGGCTATATGCCGGGTTTCGGCAATGATTTTGAGACCGAGGCGCTGCCCGGTGCCCTGCCGCTAGGCATGAATTCGCCTCAAAAGGTGAATTATGGACTTTACGGCGAGCAACTCTCGGGAACGGCATTTACCGATGTGCGGCCCGAACGGACTTGGTGCTATCGTATTCGCCCCTCGGTCAAGCATTCCCACCGCTACGAGAAAATCGATCTGCCGCATTTCCGCTCAGCACCCGACATTCATCCCGACGTGACGTCATTGGGCCAGTACCGCTGGGACCCCATCCCGCTTACGGAGGAGCCGCTGGACTGGCTTACGGGTATGCGCACGATGACGACGGCGGGCGATGTTCACACTCAAGTAGGCCTGGCCACGCATATCTATCTGGTGACGCAATCTATGGAGGACGCGTATTTCTTCTCTGCTGACAGTGAAATGCTGGTGGTACCGCAAGAAGGCCGCCTGCGTTTCGCAACCGAACTAGGGGTCATTGACCTGGAACCCAAGGAAATCGCGATCATCCCGCGTGGTCTGGTTTACCGGGTTGAGCTTCTCGACGGCCCTGCGCGTGGATTTGTCTGCGAAAACTACGGCCAGAAATTCGAGCTGCCCGGCCGTGGCCCGATTGGCGCGAATTGCATGGCCAACCCGCGCGATTTCAAGGCACCGGTTGCGGCCTTTGAAGACCGCGAGGTACGCTCGACCGTGACGGTGAAATGGTGCGGCCAGTTTCACACGACGGTGATCGGACAGTCTCCGCTGGACGTGGTTGCCTGGCACGGCAATTACGCGCCTTACAAATACGACCTGCGGACCTACTGCCCGGTCGGCGCGATCCTCTTCGATCACCCCGACCCGTCGATATTCACGGTCCTGACAGCACCCTCTGGTCAGCCCGGCACGGCCAATATCGACTTCGTGCTGTTCCGCGAGCGCTGGATGGTGATGGAAGATACCTTTCGGCCCCCCTGGTACCACAAGAACATCATGTCCGAGATGATGGGCAACATCTATGGCCAATATGATGCCAAGCCGCAGGGATTTGTGCCCGGTGGCGTGAGCCTTCACAACATGATGCTGCCGCATGGTCCGGACCGCGAAGCTTTCGAGAAAGCCTCGAACGCCAATCTCGGCCCGGACAAGCTCGACAACACCATGTCCTTCATGTTCGAGACCCGATTTCCGCAGCAACTGACCCAGTTCGCCGGCAAGGACGCCCCGCTTCAGGACGACTACATTGATTGCTGGAAGGACATTGAGAAAAAGTTCGATGGCTCGCCGGGCAAGAAATGAAGCGCGACACCTATCGGCGCTCCACCACCTCCTACCGTGTCAGGATCGGGTTGAACCTCAAAGGGACCACCGTCACGGCGATCCCGGTGGGCCAGGTTGCCGGAAAGCAGAACACGACGAGTTATACCGCGCTCAACAAGCTGATCGGTTCTTACGCGCCGTTCTGCTTTGGCCAGGTAACGGAACTGGGGGCGCTGTATCTTGTGCCGCAGCTCTGCAATGCGCATCGCGGGGGGCTGGCCTGACGCCCTTTGCCCACCTGACCGCAAACGAGGCACGGTGACTTGACCTCGCCGCCTTTTTGTTGCGGCCCGGCCCCGAAAACCAACCAGAAGCTACCTGACAAAGGATATTCCAATGCCCGATCTGATCCGCTCCTGGGTTGAGACTGCAAACGCTCCCCAAAGTCCTTTCCCTCTGAACAACCTGCCCTACGGCGTCTTTTCAGCGGGTGACTCACCGCGTTGCGCCGTCGCCATCGGCAACAGTGTGCTGGACCTTGGAGCACTGCAATCTGCCGGGGTGCTGCCAGAGCACGGGTTCGCCTCCCCTGCCCTCAACACCTTTATGGGCAAGGGCAAGAAGGTCTGGACCGACGTCCGTCAAAAGCTGACCGAGCTGCTGCGTGAGGGCAACAAGACCCAAGCGGTCGCCGATGCCTTGCACGACATGAGCAGCGTCACGACGCATCTTCCTTTCACAGTGACGGAATACACCGACTTCTACGCTGGCCGGCAACACGCGTTCAATGTCGGCTCTTTGTTTCGCGACCCGGAAAATGCTCTGCCACCAAACTGGCTGCACATGCCCATCGGCTACAATGGGCGTGCCTCAACCGTCGTCGTCTCCGGCACCGACTTCCACCGTCCCATGGGCCAGCTCAAGGGGCCGCAGGACGACACGCCCCGCTTCGGCCCCAGCAAACGGCTCGACATCGAGTTGGAGATGGGCGCGGTCGTGGGCACGCCTTCGGAGATGGGCCAGCGCATCAGCGTGGATCAGGCCGACGACATGATCTTCGGCTATGTTCTGCTCAACGACTGGTCGGCGCGCGATATTCAGGCCTGGGAATACCAGCCGTTGGGACCGTTTCAGGCCAAGGCCTTCGCCACCACGATCGGCGCTTGGGTGGTCACCAAGGCGGCGCTTGATCCGTTCCGCTGCGATACGCCACCGCGTGAACATGATCTGTTGCGGCATATCAAGGACACCGGGCCGATGCTCTATGACATCGACCTCTCCGTAACCATGGCTGCGCCAGATGGGGAGGCAACGGAGATCTGCCGGACCAATTACAATACCTTGTATTATTCGGCCGCCCAGCAGCTTGCGCATCACGCCTCGTCGGGCTGTGCAATGCGCACTGGCGATCTGCTCGGCTCCGGGACGATCTCCGGTCCCGAAAAAGGCATGTTCGGCTCGCTTCTGGAAATGACATGGGGTGGCAGAGACGTCATCACCCTGGATGACGGTCAAACTCGCACCTTTATCGAGGATGGCGATACCCTGACACTGAACGGCCACGCGCAAGGCGACGGCTACCGTATTGGGTTCGGACCATGCACCGGGACCATTTTGCCGGCACGGCGCGCAAAAGACGGCCGATCATGACCGTCGATAACATACGGCCCCCCTCAAAGCAGCGCATCGCGGCGGCGGATCGTAACCGGTGCGCATACACGGCAGTTTCTGCCAGGTAACGAGAATATTATTCGGATCATCAGACGTGATACTGGAAAGTGGCATCAACCAACCAGCGCGTGACGGAGAGCTGGTCCTCGGTCACGCTGGCGGTCTCGTCCAGCATTTGCTCACCAAACGGCGAGATCTTTCAAGATTTGCCCTGCGAAATGCGGAAGTGAAACCGGCGAATTCTGTGGCAGTTCCCAAGATCGCCAGCACAATGGGGACAAAAATGTTCAATTCGCTTTGTGGAATGGACGAAATTAGCTGTCGTTGCAGATAGGTATTTGAATGGCGCACAGGTTGCGTCGCGGATGTGTCGCGGTGTTTTTGGTCGTTTGGAATTCAACGAGGCAGAAATCGAGTTAAAAATAGGGCTCTGGATAACGCCATGACGTTTCTCGCCCTGGTGATTTTCATGCTCCTTCTGGGCCCGCGCGTCACTGGCGTCACAGCCGATTGAAGAACGCCGCGTTTCTGTTACCGCCGGATTGTCTGGTGCTACTATTCATGGTCAAATCACCGGCTCGCATATCGACGACTGTCTGCTCGAGGCCGGTGCCGGCAGGTCGCCTAACTGTCTTGTGGTCTGTTCACATGGCTTGATAATATTTCGAATATTTCGAATATTTCGAATATTTCGAATATTTCGAATATTTCGGATGATTGATAGCCTATATCTAACCCAAACTGTAAGAACTGGAGAGACAGGATGAACGCTCTCGACAAAGCGGCGTTTTTTATTCTCCTGCCCGACGAGGTGGAGATCAAGAACGCCGAACAACTCAAAGCAATTGTCGCTTCCCAAATCAAGGAAGGCGAGCCCACAACCCTATCGTTTGCCCATTGCAGCGGCGAATTTCAAACCGTGGCCCTTGCACCAGCCTTGACGGCAGCTCTCCTCGAGATATTGCGCCTCGTGTCGAGCGGTCGTGGGTTTCGGATGATCTCGGTCGAGGAGGAACTGACAACACAGCAGGCAGCAGATTTGCTCAACGTTTCACGCCCGTTCCTGGTGAAACTTCTTGAGACGAAAGAAATTCCGTTCACGAAAACGGGGCGGCACCGCCGCGTTCGAGCGAATGATCTGTTCGCTTATAAAGAAAAGCGTGACGCCACAAGATCAGACGCGTTGGGCGATCTTTCTGTGACGGCTGCCGAGGACGGCCTTATATGAGCCAAGGGAAACCGGTGATACACCCTGACCGCGTATCTAGTGATTTCAAAAGGAATACGATGGCCTGAAAAGGCACCAGACTGCTTGGGCCTGGTCCTACGAATGAATTCCGCGAAGAAAAATGCGCTACAACTTGACGACACAGGATAGGTTGGCCCAGAGCTAGAAACTGTCCATCTGGCCCTTGGCGCTGCCCGAAGGCGTTTCCGGATGCGCGACGCCCGACCCGAGACGGCCACGATTTCTCAGCCAAACTGCGGATCATCTTTACGAAAATCAACCATCATCAGAAATGGATCGGTCAACGACGGACCGCCAATCCGACCACGCGATGCACATGACCCCCCTGCCCCGCTATTGCAGGTTGTGCCTTACTGGCGGCTGTGACCAGTCTGATTTTCGTCGGCGGCTCCTATGTTCTTTCTTATGCGTCCAAGATTCGCCTTGGAGGCGAAATCCTTGTTGGCGAAGATCTGACACCTTCTGTTCGATTACCCTCGATTTCCTGTGCCGGACAAGCTTTCGCGCCATCCAGTCGTGCTGAAGCGATCACGGTCATACGCGTGCGAAACCCCGGCTCGCTGCGCTTGGGAGCGCAACGCGTCGAATTGATGGCCCGCTAGCATATGGTAATGTTGGTAGGCACCGTTCACTTGCAGGGCCGCTCACTGTATTTGGGACGGCATCACATGTGAATTGAAGGCCTGTTGGCCAAGGGTGTGTGGTTTGTTTTCGGCAAGCGTTCCAGCTTCGTCACGAGCGACTGGGTCTGAGATCATTGACCATCAGCCGCGGTTTAAGTTGGATGCTCAGATTAGGGGCAATTCTCAGCGGGTGATGTTCTCGGCAGGCACCTTGACCGATATGCTAACCTTGCCGCGGGCTATGTTCGATCAGCTTAACGCGACCTTATCGAAGACGACATCTCGGGAGAAAGGCAGGGTCACTTTCCCTACTACGTTCACATCATATGTTCAACAGAGAGTGCTAGAGGCCACGTTCACGAATTGACTTTCAGTTGTTCTTTTCGCAGGTACCTTCGTCCTTTCAGCTTGTCCACCGCGGTGGACATCATGCAGGGGTTGCCGGTGAATGAGAAAGCCTTTCCAACAAGCGCGATGGATTGAAATCGATTTCTCTGCGACCGAGAGTGATACTATGAAAATAAGCTCCAAAGTCTCGGATACGGTTGCCTAGCTGTAGGATTATGAAGATGGCGCAGGATGTTTTTCGAGAACCCACCTTGCTTGTAGCTTTTTCGAACGTACTTGTGTGAATCCCCATCATCGGAGCGAGGGCCCTGGCATGGCTTTCGACGTCATCCCAGTTTTTTAGTGAGGCCGTTGCGAGAGATGTGGCTTGATCGCAGACCGCGGTCAGGGTTTGCAGGACGGGCGTTTCGCCGTTATGGGCGCTTTCTAAGTCTTTTTCTTCTTTTTTAGACTTAGAATGGTGCCGGACATTTTGTCCGTCATTGGCGGGCAGTTCCATTGTATTTGGCGTGTCCACCGCGGTGGACATCTGCTCGCAGTGAGCATCCAACTCGTCAAGCAGTGCGCGATATTCTGCGATCGAGAGTTTCCTCCGAAGAACTCGACGTATGCCATGAGAGTGTATGCTTTCGGGGTCTGCCTCCTCTAGATGTGCAAGTCTCGACAGGATTCTCTTTCGCAAGAATATGCGATCACGGCGTGCGTTTTCCATCTCTTGAGCCGCGGCAAGTAGCTCGTTGGCACGGTCCAACAACGGTGTGAGTGATAGGCCATAGCTGATGGATTGGCCGCTGGATGACCTCACTCGGTATCGTTTGCGATTAGGGCTGTCTTGGCGCTTCATGAAGCCGAGTTCTACAAAGCGATCAATGTGCCTACGAAGGGTCCGTTCATCGATCCCGCCAATTCGACGGCAGATCGCTGTATTGGAAGCGAATACAGTATCGCCGTGGCCAGGCTTGAGAAAGCTTAGCATCGCTTGAAGCGTTTGGACATGCCCAGGGCGGAGCCCGAACAGGCTACGAGTGTCTCTGAGTGCGCGAAAAATAGCCCAGATGTCGGTTTCAGGTGTGGACGCGTGGGCCATGACCTTGCCGACGTCCGAGGGTTGAACGGAAAGTTTTGTGAATGCCATGTTTTCTGGACGACGACCGTTGCGGCCCACAACTTCCCCGGCTCTTCCCGCAGTTTAAAGCAAGAAAAGGCAACAAAAAGACGTCCACCGAATCGGTGACGCTTGACCGGCATGTCGGAGATTGCTACATCATAGGTGCAAACTGATGATGAGGGCTCTCCAGGGGAAACTTTGGGGGGCTCTTTTCTTTCTGGTCGTCGCCTTTCTCCTCTGCTCGTGTTTATAGTTATGACCGGGGATCAGGCCCCCGAGTCACTCTCATTCTGCCATTGTTCAAAAAGCCGTCGCAGTGTGGTTTCCGCGCGCTCTTCGAGCCATTGGCCGAATTCCGGGTTCTCCTTGCGGGTGATCTTGATGGCAATTGACTTGCCATCAACTGAAACTGTGCCGACAGGGCGACCGCTCTTGTCTTTCACCACGGTCGTTTGGCCGTGGGTGACTTTGGCCGTGCGACGCGCTTTTCTGGAACAAGCGACGTAGACGGCTTGAAATCTGTCTGCGCTCGGAGTGGCGTCAGGGAGGGCGGTCAGTGTCTCACGCGCAATGTCGACAAGCGGTGCCTTCTTTGAAAGCGCAGCTAAATCACTCCATTGCCGTCGACCCACGCCATGCGCCGGACCGATCAGTCGGACAAGTTCGATGGGCAGTTGCTCGATGACCACACGATGGTTCGACACACCTTGCCGAGTTAGGCCCAAAGCGTCCTGAATTACGCCTGGCTTGTATCCAGACTCTTGCATCTCTTTGATAAATATAGATTTTTCAATGAATGAAGGATCCAGCCGCAGGTTGTTTTCCTGACCTTGCGCGATCAGTGAGGCATCGTCATCGAGTGTTCGAACGATTGCTTTGATCGTTCCGCCAACTTTTCGAATGGCCGCAAGTCTGCGCCGACCGTAGATGATGCGGTATCGATCCGGTTGGTCTGAGGGGCGAACCATGATCGGTACTTGCTGACCATGCTTGCGAATGCTCTCGGCGAGGTCATCAATGCTGCTATCTTCTAGGATCAGCCGATCCCGGAGGCCATCCATAATGATCCGGTCGGGCTCGATGTCTCGGATTGAGTTGGCAGTGATTTCGCGGAGCGAATCCCGCAATCCGCCAACGGAGCCAGGTAGCTTCGCGGACTTGACCGGGGCAGGGGAGGGGGCTGCCGGCTCTTTCTCGTCTTTCGGAGGTTGGTTGAAGATATTTCTGGCCATCAGCGACGCCCCCATGCCATTTGGATTGCCTGTTCCAGTTCATCGGCAACGCTATTCACGCTGGTCGAAGCGCGATCAATCGTCTTCCGAATGAACTGGCTTGGGTCTACCTCGTAGATGGTTTGCTGCGTCATTCCGGCGTCAGATATGGCTGTCGACTTCAGCATCGGCTCGGTCATGACTTGGCCTGCGAGGATCGAACGCAGGTATCCGGCCATTTGCGTTTGTGGCCCATCCGAGGGCTCGTAGCGCGTGATCAGAAATTTCACCAAATCCCAGGTGACTTGCCGTCCGATCGCTTCCTCGACGGCTTTGACCGTTTCCGAAGCAAGCTTGAGAAATTGGCTCATCGACGCGATGTCGAGCATGCCGGGAACGACCGTCACGAGCAGGCCCGTCGACGCTGCCAATGCTGTCAATGTCAGGAAGCCCAGCTGCGGAGGGCAATCGATCAGCACGATGTCGTAGTCGGAATCGACTTCCTCCAAAGCCAGGGCGAGACGCTCCGCAAAAATCGGCTGAACACGACGCGCGAGCGCGTTTGCTGTCTCGGTCTCGTACTCGGACAACATCAAGCCGGCCGGGACCATATCGAGCTTATGAAAATACGTTTTCTGGATCACCTCCGAGAGTGGGACCTGGTCTTCGTACCTCAAGGCGTCATAGATCGTGCCACCTTCGATGAATTCAAGCTCGGGCCGGAAACCGAAAAAGGTTGTCAAACTGGCTTGCGGGTCAAGATCCAGCACAAGCACACGGTAGCCACGCAAGGCATAGCGGTGAGCAAGATGAATCGTCGCCGTTGTCTTCGAGCTTCCGCCCTTGAAATTCACGACCGATATGACCTGAAGGCGGTCGCCCTCTCGGCGTCCGGGCCGGTATGCGTCAGCGTTCTTTCCTGTCCGGGCTAAAATGCTGCGGAGTTCGTCAATATCTTCGGCCGAGTAAAACCTGTGGCCGCGACCGTCCGTGTGAACTTCAGGAAAACTGCCATCTTTATGGCGATTGCGCAGGTTCGACGGGCTGACGCGTAGCAATTCGGCAACTTCAGTGGAGCTGAAGCGCCGCAAAGATTTGCGTTCTTCTGGCTCAAATGCAACTTTCATCTGCCGGTCAAGCGACTCAGCAAGACTGTCTGCGTATGCTCCGATGTCCGAAGAGCCTATCCCTTGCGTGTAGCCCGTATTTTGATCATCCATGTACTGCCGCCTCTCATGGCCTTTGCTAAGGCTCTTTATCGTTCTGACGGATGAAGCCACGTCTGACGCGTTTTGCCGTCAGAACTGAAATGCCACGAACGACTGAGTCCGGCAAGTAGAATCTAAATGTAGTAAAAGAGTTATCCACAGCCCCAATGGGCGGACATCCCGTTTCCGCTTTCTAATATGTTGATTATACGTCAAAAAATATGAACCTAGCGAGACGTGCGTGCCTCGCGAGTTTTCTTGCGCGTCTGAACTACTCTTAAGCCCTGATTGGATGTTTCGGTGTCTCTCTGTTCGTGGTGCCGATGATTCTGGGAGTTGCCGGTCAAGCAAGAACAGTAGATCTCCTGCCACGGCGGACTACAACAGCCCGAGGCGCTTGGCCCGTTCGAGCAGCATCTTTGCGGACGACGGCTGCCAACGTGTTCGTCGACGCGGGGTACGTTCGCGCATGGATTCCAGCCGGTCACAGATTGCGTGCAGCGTGATGTTGGGATCTGCCCCCTTAATGGCCGCAATGATCGCCGGCAAGCGGTCGTCGGTGTTGCGGCGTCCGGCACCGGCCAGCACTGGCCGCGCGCGATTGCCGCCTGAAGCGTGTTCTTCGAATATCTCGACACAGCCTACGGATTGCAGGGCCTTTGACTGGGGCAGGGGGGGCTGATCCCCTGTGGAAACGCGCGCATAACCTATCATGAGTGTCGCGTTTAGTTCCCGATTTCAATTGAGTCGCTAAGCTGAGACCGCAGCGTCTGAATTTCACCTTAGCGCTTCACCAGAACGGAGGGATTTGCAAGGCTCAGAGCCCTGCGGCCTTGGTCAGGTTGACCCGGAACCTATCGCGCCTGCGCTGATAGCGGCGCGTCATCTCTGCCGAGGCATGGCCGAGCTGCTTCTGGACATAGCGCTCATCGACCTCTGCTGAGGAGGCGAGCCCGGCGCGTAGGGAATGGCCTGAATACATTGCAAGCCGTTTTGCTTCCGGCAGTTCCGACCGGATACCGCTTGTTAGCACAGTTGCCTTGATCAGCCGCGCGACGTGCTTGTCGGAGAGACGGGTTTCGAGTGCGCGTTTTCCGTCATGCGCACACCGCACGAAAACCGGACCGAAGTCGATCTTCGCGAAGTGCAGCCATTGCTCAAGCGCGTGGACCGGGCAGGTCTGGTCGGACGAACCGCGTCCGATCTCGACCTCACGCCAGCCGGTTTTGGCATTGAGCGTCAACATGGCACCGCCTTCGAAAATCTCGACCCAGCCGCCTGAGTCCGGTGTGTCGTCCTTGTGCACATCGAGACTGACGATCTCCGACCTGCGCAGGCCCCCTGCAAAACCTACGAGAAGGATCGCCCGGTCTCGGAGCCCGCGCAGATCGTAGGGCAGGGTGGCTACCATGGCTAGGATGTCCTCCAGCAGGATCGCTTCCTTCTGAACTGGCGGGCGTGCATGTTTGCGCTTGATCCCGGCCAGGACTGTAGCGATGTGCCGGTTCTTGCGATCGAGCGTGAACCCGCGTTGCGTATAGTTCCATGCAAGACCCGAGAGGCGGCGCTCGATCGTGGAGACTGAAAGGGCAGGGGCCTTCCCAGCTGGTGCGGCCAGATCAGCGACATAAAGCCCAATCATCTCGGGCGAGGGGGGCAGGGGATCCGTTCCTTTCAGCCGGCACCAGCGGGCGAAATGCTTCCAATCGGCCGCGTAGGCCTTGTTTGTGTTCTCGGCTGTCGAGGCTTCGGCATATCCGCGCGCCGTGTCGACCAGCCGGTCCAGAGTGCCGGACCCGGCGACATGGCTGGGCAGGGCGATTGATGCACGTTCTCTCCCGCTGTGCTCGTCACTGTTCGGCGCGTCATTGGACGCTGAGCTCGAAACCTCGGCCTCATGGGCGTCGGAACGCTCGCTTTTGGTGCTCTTATTTGTGAGATTACCCATGTTTTCGAGCGTAACATTTTAATGTCCGATAAGGCAAACTTATCGGACGTTATGGCAAAAGATAGAGTGAGGCGTTTTCTGTGCTATTTTCTGGAGCAAAGCGCCGCGATGGTTTAGGCTTCAGTCATGACATTTGCCCGACCGGAACACTCCACCTACACAGACACTCTACCCCGGATGCCCGCATGGGTCACCTCGGCACGTCCTGAAGCCTTTGAAGATGTGGCGTTTTTGTCGGGCGCGGCGCTGAACCACCTGCATCTTGTGTTGGGACGCGAAGAGGTCCCCAAAGCCTTGTTGCGGGATCGGCTGGCGCTGCGAGCGGCCGAGGCATGTGTCGGGTTTTCTGGTCGTCCGGAAAGA
>NZ_JBLWVF010000026.1:0-28525 GCF_048268605.1 Primorskyibacter flagellatus | reverse complement strand
TTCTCGGTTGCTGGATACCTCATTCCTCGAACTCCCCAGCCCCTGTCATGCTTTTTTTGAGCAGACGGTTTTCAAGGGTAAGGTCGGCCACGCATTCCTTCAGGGCCATGGCCTCAGATCGCAACTCCTTCACCTCAGGCGATGTCGCCTGACGCGCTGTGTCGCCGGAAAGACGACGCTTTCCAGCCTCAAGGAATTCCTTCGACCAAGTATAATACAGGCTGTCAGAGATACCCTCGCGGCGACACAACGCCGAGATGCTTTCCTCGCCGCGCAATCCGGCCAAAACAATGCGGATCTTCTCCTCCGCCGAGTAGGTCTGACGGGCCTTGCGGCGGATGTTCTTGACCAGCTTGTCAGCTGCATCTTTCGATGTTCCGGGCTTCTTGTTCATCTTCGCTCCTTAAAGGCTACGATGAACCAGAAACCCTCCGTTGTTCAAATCGCCATATCTGTCCCATAGGTGCTGACGTCAGACAAAACACTACCCGCAGCCACAACGGTTTCAACAATCGATCTGAAGAGGCACATCGGACCACCGGAAGGTGAGAAAAGAGTATGGGGTGGCTCAAATCGCCGAGACAAGCCCAGCGATTTCTTACCGTTCATGTTCACGTCCAAACCATATTTCGTCCGCCCCGCCATACGTTTTCAGTCGCTGCCTGTCGCCAGACCAGAGCCAATGCCCACTGGATTTGGGACGACATTACGCATGAGCTGAAGACGACATAAGACCTAACCTACTGATTTCGCTGAAAGACACTCTGATAACTTGATGATGCCCCTACGAAAGCGATGTATGACAATCGCCTTAAAGTGATAAATTGGTCAAAAAAGTTGACAACTTACCTAGAGGAAGGCGATGGTAGTTTTCGTGGAGCGATGCCACTGCCTTGATGAAAAGCTGCTCTAACAAAAAACGGGGGGACTCAATGACTCACAAATACGCAATTTCCGGACTTCTGCTCGGAACCATGCTGACTGCGCCCGCTCTGGCGCAAGATAACATGAACAAGCTGACCAATATGCAAAAGACCGACGCGGCATTCACCCACGTTGATCAGGATGGTGAGCGTACAGCGGCGCTCAAGCAGATCCTGCCGCATATCAACGTCCCCGATGGTTTTGCCGTCAGCCTCTATGCCGTCGTGCCCGATGCCCGGTCGATGGCCGTTGCGCCGCAAGGGACTGTGACGTTCGTTGGTACCCGGAAGGACAAGGTCTGGTCTGTCGTTGACCGTGATCGCAACCGTGTCGCAGACGAGGTCATGGATTTCGCACCCTCTGTCACCTTCGACATTCCGAATGGTCCGTGCTTTTCACCCGATGGATTCCTTTATATTGCCGAACGAAACCGGGTGCTGAGTTTTCCTGCGGCTGAATTCTTTTTTGAAGGGCCGGATCCGGCTGTCGGAGAGGTTATCGCACAAGGCGAGTTGATCCCCGCCGAAGAAGAAAGTTTCAACCACACCGCACGGGTTTGTCGCGTGGGGCCTGATGGAAAGCTTTATATTTCCCTGGGACAACCGCACAACGTCCAGCCTGCGGCGAAGGTCGAGATGTATGACGAAATTGGCATCGGCGGCATTATCCGGGTCAACACTGACGGTTCTGGACGCGAGGTCTATACCAGAGGCATCCGCAACTCGGTCGGACATGATTTCAATCCGGCCAATGGCGACCTGTGGTTCACCGATAACCAGGTCGACGGTATGGGCGACGATATTCCGCCGGGAGAGCTGAACCGTCAGACCTCTGCCGGGCAACATTTCGGTTTTCCCTGGACCAATGCCGGCGTTGAAATTCCTGATTTCAAAGACGTCGCGCGTCCGGAAGGTGTCGAATTCGTGGAACCTCAGGTTGAGATGCAGGCCCATGCGGCCGACCTGGGGATGAGCTTTTACGGGCATTCATCATTCCCGGATAAGTATCATGGCGGCATCTTCTCGGCGCAGCATGGATCGTGGAACCGAACCACGCCGGTTGGCGCGCGGGTGATGTTCACCGCACTCGATGAGGAAGGCAACGCAGCCTCGACCGAGGTGTTCGCGGATGGATGGTTGAACGACGAGACGGGCGAATACCGGGGGCGTCCGATGGACGTTGCATTCCTCAAAGACGGCTCCATGCTGGTCTCCGATGATTTCGCGGGCGCGATCTGGCGTATCGCATATGAACCTTCTGCGACAGAATGAGAGTTGCGATGATATCCATCCTCGGCGTGCTGATGTTCGCCGGGGGTGCTCCGGCGGTCGCTGGCGATCCGGCCGCAGGTCACAAAGTCGCCAATATGTGCCGAACATGTCATGGCATCGACGGCTATGCGCAGACACCCATCGCGCCGCATATCGGTGGTGAGCCGAAAGAATATCTTGAAGCCCAGTTGATGGCGTTCAAAACCGGTGCGCGCCAGCACGAGATGATGACCGTTGTTGCGGCGGGTCTGTCAGCGCAGCAAATCTCGGATGTCGCGGAATGGTACGCATCTCACAATGCGACCGCCACTTTGCCGGCTGGCGTTGATCCGGATGATGCGCCTGCGGCCTGCGTGTCCTGTCATGGGATCGACGGCATCTCGGTTCTGCCGGACGTGCCCAATCTGGCGGGCGAGGTGAACATCTACCTGGATACCCAACTCAAGGCATTTCGGATCGGGAAACGAAAGCACGAGATCATGTCGGAAGTTGCTGCCGAGTTGAGCGATACTGAAATCCGGGAGGTTGCGAACTGGTACGCGAAGGTGCAACTTGAGATCAAGCAGCCTGAGTGATCGTCAGGCTTTCTAGAGCCATCAGCGGCTCGCGGTATTTTCAGCGTTTTCTCTGACGCGAGTGAAGGTTGATACCCTACAAGTTCAATGAGGCACGTCGCGATAAATGTCGCAAAGCACAGTCGCGTGTTACGAACTGGTTGCCCTACAATGAAAGTCTGCGGCGGCGTGGTGGTTTGACGATCTGCGTCGCCGATGACGTCGCCCAAAATTGGGGTGGGTCGCGCTGCAAGTCACACGGGGTCAAGCGTGATAATCGGATCTGGCAATTGAGATCTGTCTGAAAGGGCGGCGATTTATCGAACCGCCGCTTCGAAAGCGGCACCGTCATTCGCGCCGAGCAAATTTAGCGGCAGCACCGCGCACAAACCTGCCATTCATCCAACGTCTGTTATCTAGCTCGCAAGCCTAATCCCCGAAGCCTTGTCACAAAAGCATCACTTTTAATGCCTCTATAATTCATATATGCATGAATCATGGAAATAGTAGTCCCCAACCGCCTCTCCGTCCTCGGCCATCCTCAAAGATTGGCCGTATTTCGCCTGCTAATGCGTCGGTATCCGGATCGCATTCCTGCGACCGAACTCGCCAGAGCGCTTGATCTCAAACCTAACACGCTGTCGACCTATGTGAACGCGCTCATGCAAGCTGGACTTGTGACGCAAGAACGCGTTGGCACGTCGCTGCGCTATGCCGTCGACATGGACGCCACGCGGGAAACTTTCGATTACCTGCTGCTCGATTGTTGCCGCGGACGTCCGGAAATCTGCTCACTCAACGCGTATGCCGCCCTTTCAGGATCCAATGCCATGCCTGACCAGAAGTATGACGTGCTCTTTATCTGTACGGGCAATTCTGCCCGCTCAATCTTCGCCGAAGCCATCCTGCGGGATGTGGCGGGAGACAGGTTTGTCGCCTACTCGGCGGGCACAAAGCCCCGTTCAGAGTTGAACCCTTTCGCGCTCGAGGTTCTGAAGAAAAATGGCCATGACGTCGGCCTGCTTCGATCCAAGAACCTGGCTGAATTCCAGAGTGCAGAGGCCCCCGCTTTCGATTTCGTGTTCACGGTCTGCAATCAGGCGGCCAATGAGGAATGCCCGGCGTGGCACGGGCAACCAGTGAGTGCCCACTGGGGTTTGCCAGATCCGGTCAAAATTGATGGGTCGGATGCAGAAAAAAGTCTCGCTTTTCAACAGGCCTACGACGCGCTTCGCAACCGCATCATCGCATTTACCGCGCTCCCGTTCGCATCGTTGAACCGGGTCTCATTGCAAAAGGCGGTAGACGATCTGGGTCAAACTACGATTGGAAACTTCGCATGACCGTTTATGCCCTCAACGGCCTTGGCCGCATCGGTAAGCTGGCCTTGAAACCTTTGCTGGAGCGGGGTGCCAAGATCGCGTGGATCAATGATGCTGTCGGCGACCCGGAAATGCATGCGCATCTGTTTGAGTTTGACACCGTCCACGGCCGCTGGAAGGCAGACTTCGCGCATGATGCCGATAGCGTCACGATCGACGGTATACGTCTGCCGTTTATCGGCACGCGAAACATCGCGGAGCTGCCGCTTGACGGTGTTGATGTGGTGATCGACTGCACGGGCGCTTTCAAGACGGAGGCAAAGCTCGCCCCCTATTTCGCTGCCGGCGTGAAGAAGGTGGCGGTGTCGGCGCCTGTGAAGGACGGGGTTGCGGCCAATATCGTCTATGGTGTCAATCACGATATTTACGAGCCGGACCGCCACCGCATCGTGACCGCTGCCAGTTGTACGACCAACTGCCTTGCCCCGGTCGTGAAAGTCATTCACGAGAATCTGAAGATCAAACACGGCTCCATCACGACGATCCACGACGTCACGAACACGCAGACCATCGTGGATCGTCCGGCCAAGGACCTACGCCGCGCACGATCGGCGCTGAATTCCCTGATCCCGACGACCACGGGCAGCGCCACGGCAATTACCCTGATCTATCCCGAGCTGACCGGACGCCTGAATGGCCATGCCGTGCGCGTGCCCTTGCTCAATGCGTCTCTGACGGACTGCGTTTTCGAAGTGGAGCGCGAGACGACGCCCGAAGAGGTCAACGCCCTGTTTAAGGCTGCGTCAGAAGGCCCCTTGAACGGCATTCTGGGCTATGAGGAGCGCCCGTTGGTCTCGACCGACTACACCAATGACGAACGGTCCAGCATTGTGGATGCGCCATCGACCATGGTCATCAACGGCACTCAAGTGAAAATCTACGCCTGGTACGATAATGAGATGGGCTACGCGCACCGCTTGGTCGATGTGGCAATGATGGTCGGAGCCTCGGTGTGACCGATACGTCAACCCGGCCCGAGGGGCTGTCGGCCTATATCGCCGTTACGGCCGCGTATTGGGCGTTCATGCTGACAGACGGCGCCTTGCGCATGCTTGTTTTGCTGCATTTCCACACTCTCGGCTTCACGCCGGTACAACTGGCCTACCTGTTCGTACTCTACGAGATCGCCGGCATGGTCACCAACTTGACCGCCGGGTGGATTGCGGCTCGGTTTGGCCTGACCTCGACGCTCTACGCGGGGCTCGGCCTTCAGGTGCTCGCGCTCTTGGCGCTGACTCAACTGGACCCGAACTGGGCGATAGGGGCGTCGGTTGCCTTTGTGATGGTCGTCCAAGGGGCGAGTGGCGTTGCGAAAGACCTGGCCAAAATGTCATCGAAATCCGCCGTAAAGATCCTGGCGCCTGCGCAAGGGGATGGCTTGTTTCGCTGGGTCGCCTTGCTGACTGGCTCCAAGAACGCCGTGAAAGGGCTCGGCTTTCTGCTGGGCACCGCCCTGCTGGCCACATTTGGCTTCACAACCGCCGTTCTCGGGATGGCCGCCGTCCTCTTCGGTATTCTCATCGCGGTACTGATCGCCATGCCAGCCGGGCTTCCGAAGGGGCGCAAAGGGGCCAAGTTCTCTGAAGTCCTCTCGAAATCGGCCAACGTGAATTGGCTGTCACTGGCCCGCGTTTTCCTGTTCGGGGCGCGTGATGTTTGGTTTGTCGTCGGGATTCCGATCTATTTCTACGCCGCGTTGTCCGACGGGACCGAAGCAGGCAACCGCGCCGCCTTTTTCGTGATCGGTATATTCATGGCGCTCTGGATCATTCTCTACGGAGCTATTCAAGCCGCAGCCCCACGCCTGTTGCGCGCCAAAACCCGCAATGAAGCGCAATTGATCAACGCAGCGCGGGGATGGGCCTGGGCCTTGGCGGTGGTCCCCGCAGCGCTGACCGCGGCGGCCTGGATCGCAATGGGCCCAGAGACATGGTTGACGGCGGTTTTGGTTGTCGGGCTCTTGGCGTTCGGCGCGTTGTTTGCCATCAATTCGGCGCTGCATTCCTATCTGATCCTTGCCTTTACCAAGGCGGAGCGGGTCACGATGGATGTGGGCTTCTACTACATGGCGAATGCCGGAGGGCGGCTAGTGGGGACCGTATTGTCAGGTCTGACTTATCAGGTCGGGGGATTGACGCTTATGCTTGCCACGGCCGCCGTGATGGTTGCGGTTTCTGCCATCACCTCCGGCCAGTTGTCAGGAGATTACAAAGAGGCTGGCACGACATGAGTAATTTTGAACGCTCGTGGAAACCATCAAGGCGTGGGCGAGAGGCCGGTATTTTCATGTCGGCCTCGTCCCTAGACGGCATATCCCTTGATATTTGGCAATACCACGCCCTTTCGTCCACTCCCTGCGGCTGCTATTTCGATCCTCTTCCTTCGCCGGTCAGCCGCGCGATAATGACAAAGAACAGGGGCACGAACAGCACGCCGATGATCGTCGCCGACAACGTCCCGCCCAGCACGGCCGCACCGATCGCCTGACGACCACCTGACCCGGCGCCAGAGCTTAGAACCAGCGGCACCACCCCAAACGAAAACGCCATGGAGGTCATGATGATTGGCCGAAAACGCTGACGCGCGGCCTCTACAGCGGCTTCAAGGAACGGTTTTCCGGACTCCATCTGTTCGCGCGCGAACTCCACGATAAGAATGGCGTTCTTGCCGGTCAGACCAATCACGGTGAGCAACCCCACTTGGAAGAAAACGCCGTTTTCGAACCCACCCAGCCACGCAGCAAGCAAAGTGCCCAGCAACCCGATGGGCATCGCCAGCATGACCGCGAACGGGATCGACCAGCTTTCGTAAAGTGCCGCGAGTGCCAGAAATACTGCCGCCAGTGACAACGCATAAAGCAAAGGTGCCTGATTGCCGCTCTCCTGCTCTTCAAGCGACAAGCCGGTCCAAGCCGCGCCGAAGCCCGGTGGCAATTGACTCACAAGGCGCTCAATCTCGGCAATCGCCTCGCCCGTGCTGACGCCCGGAGCGGGCGAGCCTTGTATCTGCATCGCCGCCACGCCGTTGTAGCGGTTGATCCCCTGAGGTCCGAAGATCCACGAGGCTTCGGCGAAGTTGGAAAACGGAACCAGCCCACCGCTGGCATTGCGCACGCGCCACTTATCCAGATCGGACGGTGTGGAACGCGAAGACGCCTCGCCCTGCACATAGACCCGCTTGATCCTGCCCCGGTCGATGAAATCGTTGACATACCGCCCGGCCCAGGCGGTCGTGAGCAAGGTGCCAACGTCGGTCGCCGACACGCCCATCGCCCCGGCCTTGCGCCAGTCGATATCCAGATTGAACTGCGCCGCGTCCTCCAACCCGCTGGGCCGGGCCGATGCGATCAGCGGGCTTTGCGCCGCCAAGCCAAGAAGCTGATTACGGGCGTTCAGCAGGTCTTCATGGCTTTGGCCGGCGCGGGCTTGAAGGTAGAAATCGAAACCCGATGCGTTGCCGAGTTCGATGACCGATGGTGGGACGATGGGAAACACCATCGCATCCTGGATCTGGCTAAGGGCCCCATAGGCACGACCCGCAAGTGCCTGCACGCTTTGTTCCGGTTCGGTTCGTTCGGACCAGTCCTTGAGCCGCACGAAAGCCAGCGCCTGGTTCTGACCTTGGCCGCCAAAGCTGAAGCCAACCACGCCGAAGGCCGACTCGACGACATCGCTTTCCTGCTCGAGGAAGTAATCTTCGACCTGCTTGACCACCTCCAGCGTCCGCTCTGCGGTGGCACCGGTGGGTGTCTGGATCAATGTGAACAGGATGCCCTGATCCTCATCCGGCAGGAAACCGCCAGGCGTGCGCATGAACAGGAACACCGTCGCGATGATGATCGCAAAATAGATTAGACCCACGCGAAACGGGCGGCGTACGATCCAGCCGATACTGGACGCGTATCCCGACAAAGTGACACCGAAACCGGTATTGAACCACGCGAACGGACCGGAACGCTTGCCCTCTTTCTTGGACTTCAGCAAGGTTGCGCAAAGGGCCGGCGTCAGCGTTAGCGCAAGCACCACCGACAGCACCATCGCGGATATGATGGTAATCGAGAACTGCTTGTAGATAACCCCGGTCGATCCGGGGAAGAACGCCATCGGAACGAACACGGCTGTCAGCACCACCGCAATACCGATCAGCGCGCCGGTGATCTCGTCCATCGATTTGCGCGTGGCCTCCAGCGGTGTCGCCCCTTCCTGTTCCATCACCCGTTCGACGTTTTCGACGACGACGATGGCATCATCCACCAGCAGGCCAATGGCCAGCACCATGGCCAGCATGGTCAGCGAGTTGATCGAAAAGCCGAAGGCGGCCAGAACCCCGAATGTGCCCAGCAAGACCACTGGCACGATCAGCGTCGGGATCAGTGTTGCACGCAGGTTTTGCAGGAATAACAGCATCACCAGGAAGACCAGCACCACCGCTTCGACGAGCGTCTTGACCACTTCCTCAATCGAAATCAGTACGAAAGGTGTTGTGTCATAGGGAATCACATATCTCACACCGTCGGGAAAAAACTGTGCGAGTTCTTCAAGCCGGGTTTCCACCGCGTCGGCGGTGTCCAATGCGTTCGCCCCCGGTGCCAGCGAAATCGCCATGCCGGTTGAATTCGAGCGGTTGAACCGCGAAATGGTCGAATAGTTCTCTGCCCCGATCTCGACGCGGGCCACATCATGAAGCAGCACCAACCCGCCGTCCGTTTCGGCGCGGATCACGATTTGGCGGAAATCCTCTGGTGTGCGCAGCAGCGACTGGGCTGTGATCGTGGCGTTCAACTGCTGGCCCTGCAAAGTGGGGCGCGCGCCGAATGACCCGGCCGAAATCTGCGCGTTTTCCTCGGATACGGCCCGAACGATATCGGACGGCGACAGGTTGAACGCCGCCAATTTTGCCGGGTCCAGCCAGATCCGCATGGCATATTGCGCGCCAAAAACCTGCACACTGCCGACGCCGTCCACCCGGCTGATGTCATTGACGATGTTGGATGACAAATAGTCAGACAGGTCGGTCGCATTGTAACTGCCATCGTCGGAAATCAGCGCCACAACCATCAGAAATCCCGACGAGGATTTCTGAACCGTCACCCCCTGGCGCTGCACCGATTCCGGCAGCAGGGCCGTCGCTTGCGACAGCTTGTTCTGAACCTGAACCTGAGCGATGTCCGGGTCGGTTCCCGTTTCGAATGTCAAGGTGATGCTGGCACCACCTGCAGAGGTCGAACTGGACGAAAAATAGCGCAACCCGTCCAGCCCTGTCATCTGCTGTTCGATCACCTGGGTCACGGTGTTGGCGACGGTATCCGCCGAGGCTCCGGGATACGAGGCGCGGATCGCCACCGAGGGCGAGGCAATCTGAGGATATTGAGCGATCGGAAGGGAAAGGATCGAAAGGATCCCGAGACCAGAGATGAAAAGCGCAATGACCCAAGCAAAGATCGGGCGGTCGATGAAGTAACGGGCCATGTTAGCTCTTTCGAAACAGGAATTCGGAATAATGCGGACGGCAATCTGACGCGGCGCGTGGCGGGTATTTGGCCTGTGTTCTCAGGTCAGTCGGCGGCGGACGCGTTCTTGACATTGTCGTCCGGCGCATCGTCTTGCACGCGTTCTTCGGGGGCGACGGTCGCCCCGGGTGCCGTTTTTTGCAGCCCGGCAACGATCACGCGGTCGCCCGCTGTCAAACCCGCATCGACGATCCAATCGGAGCCCTGATCGGTCAGGACGTTCAAAACCTTGGCGTGCACCACGTTGTCCTTGTCGACAACAAGGGCGATCGCCTCGCCGCGCTGATCTCGGGTGACGGCCTCTTGCGGAACCAGGAAGACATTATCGAGGGTGCGGGTTGGCAGTTCGACCTGAACATACATGCCCGGCAGCAACAGCTTGTCGGGATTTGCAAATTCCATCCGCAGCACGACAACTCCGGTCTGTTCGTCAACATTCGGCTCTGCGGCAGTCAGACTCCCTGTCTGGTCAAAGGTGCTGCCATCGGCCAAGGTCAGCATCACGGTCGGATCGAAGCTTTCCAGTTGCGCCGTCGCTTGTCCGCGCCGCCAGTCCAGAAGGTCCGCTGCGGATTGAGTGACATTCACATAGACCGGATCGATGTTGCGGATCACGGCCAGCGGAACGGCCTGGCTTGCCGTGACCAGCGCGCCCGGGCTGGTCTGCGACAAGCCGATTTCGCCCGAAAGACGGGCGTGAATGGTCGTCCTGTCCTTCTCGATCTGCGCGGCGGCGCGCTGCGCCTGGGCCGCCTGAAGATTGGCTTCGGCGCTGGCACGAGCAGCATCCGCATCGTCCTTGGCCTGAGCACTGGCAACATTGCGCGCTTGCAACTCGTCCACCCGCGCGGCGGCTTTCAAGGCCGCGTTCAGCTGCGCCTGCGCCTGCGCTACGGAGGCATCGGCCTGAGCCAGTGCTGCGTCATAGCTGGCCGGGTCGATTTGGTAGAGCGCGTCGCCCTCTGCCACTGATCTACCCTCTTTGAAGAACTTATGCGTGATGATCCCTGCCACCTGTGGCCGAACTTCGGCCATGGCCGAAGCCGCCACACGACCCGGCAAAGTCGTGGTCAGCGTCGTGGTCTGCGGCTCCACGGTCACGACGGTGACTGCGGCGGGTGGGCGGCCCTGTGCGCCTTGCTGCGCCTCAACCTGATGGGGTGTGCCCATCATTGCCAGCGCGGCAATCACGAGAGCAGTAGAAATGATGCGCTTCGGCATTATAGGTTACCTTGCTATTCAAATGGTCTTCGACACTATATGTCCGCGGTCGGTTATTATGACGCGAAACGGCTCGGGAGAACCGTGATTTAGGGTCTTTCCCGCAGCACCTGCCCCAATTTTCGGCGCAATGCCATAGCGAATACGCACACTCGCTGTGATTTTGTGCATTCGGGATGGACATCCGCACAGCCGGCGCCTCGGTCAAAGGCGCGCGGTGCAGCGTCGTGAAGTTCCGGATTTCATGTGCGTTGCCAGGCGCGTCGAGCCGCTGCTTGCGCGACTTTCCGGCCTCCGTCTTCAACCAGCCTGCCAGCTTCTTCGCGAAGGGACCGAGTTTGCTCTGCCGCGCGGGGGGCGCGAATTGCGGCTCGATCATGCCTGTGGCGGGCCGTACCGGCGATGTCCGCGTCATGGAGAACTACCGCAGACATGAGGGCAAGCTGGCGGAAAGTTGGGTGTTCATCGACCTGCTTCATTTCTGAAAACAGCAGGGCGTGGATGTTCTTGCGCGCACCATAGGGATTTAAACGCCGTGAGGTCTGGCCAGGATCAAACCGGTGGGATTGCGCGGGCAGGGATCGAGCAGCGGACTGACGGCATGACATGCGTGTTCGTGACCGTCGTGTCGGCTGCACTCTTGATGTTTCACGCGTCTGTTTCATCGTCTCCTCATAAAAGCGACGATGAAACAGAGACGCGAGGATGATCAAATCACAGGTTCTGCCTTGCAGGTGCGGGCGTCAGAGTCCGCCAATTTTTGACGGGGCCGCTGCGCCTTGCTTGGTTTGCCGCTGACATAAACTTCTTCGATCGCGCGGTCATCGCCCATCATTTGCAGTACGAAGAGTTCCTCGGCCAGCGTGGTCGCGCGGTCGGTCCGTAGGGCCATTGCGCCGGTCGCACGAGCGTTCAGGATGATGACGTCCGCCTCGGTGCCGGGATCAAGCGTGCCGATGTGGTCCTCCATCCCCAGAACTGCGGCATTGCCGCGTGTCGCCCAATGAAACGCCTGTAGCGGATGCAGCGACTGGCCTTGAAGTTGTAGCACCTTGTAGCCCTCGTTCAGCGTCTGAAGCATGGAATAGCTGGTGCCCGCCCCGACATCGGTTGCGATGCCGCTTTGGATGCCGCGCGCGCGCAGTCCCGCGTTGTCGAACAGCCCGCTGCCCAGAAACAGGTTCGAGGTCGGGCAGAACACCGGATGCGAACCTGTCGCTGCCAGCGCATCAATTTCGCGGGGTGTCAGGTGAATTGCGTGACCCAGCAACGTCTTGGGGCCGAGCAGCCCGTAGCTCTCATAGATGTCCAGATAGTCGCGCGCCTGCGGGTAAAGCGTGGCTGTATACGCAATCTCGTCATGGTTTTCCGACAGGTGAGTTTGCACATGGCAGTCGGGATGTTCGGCAACAAGCGCCTGTGCCATCTCCATCTGTTCGGGGGTAGAGGTGATCGCAAACCGGGGTGTGACGGTATATCCGTTCCGGCCCTTCCCGTGCCAGCGTTCGATCAGCGCCTTGCTGTCGTCATAGCCGGTTTGCGGCGTGTCGCGCAGCCCGTTGGGGGCGTTGCGGTCCATCAGCACCTTGCCGCCCAACATGCGCATCTTCCGCCGCGTTGCCTCGGCAAAGAATGCCTCGACGCTTGCCTTGTGGACCGAGCAATAGGCAACGGCCGTGGTCGTGCCATGCGCGACAAGCTGGTCGAAAAAGGCTGACGCCATCAGCGCGCAGTGATCTTCGTCGGCAAACCGCGTCTCTTCGGGGAACGTATAATTGTTAAGCCAATCCAGAAGTTGCGCGCCCCAGGATGCAATGACCTGCACCTGTGGAAAGTGGATATGGGTATCAATGAACCCGGCCATCATCAGATGTGGTCGATGGTCGGTGATCGGCGCCAATGGGGCCTGCGCGGCAATATCGGCAAACGTGCCGGATTTGGCGATCAGCCCGTCACGAAGCAGCAAGGCACCGTCTTCGATATAGGTAAAGGCGTCGGTGTCGTTACCGTCCGCCGGTTCGCGGTGGAACGTCAGCAAACGGCCGCGCAGCAATGTCTCGGTCATTTTGACCTCTGGATTAAGGATGAAAGGGCATTGCCGGGGCAGTGGTCGCACCGCCCCGGCGGCTTGGATCAGGTCTGGGGTGCAGGCTTGTGATCATCAAGGAAATCCGGCTCGTCCGGGACGATGATCCGGTTTTCCAGATTCTCTTTCGGGGCAATCTGCGGATAAAGATAAAGGAAACCGCCAATGATCAGATAGCCGATGGTGATCCCGTCCAGTTGCGGCATTTGCAAGGTGAACGAATGGATGATCCCCACCGACGACATCACTGCCGCCGCAATCGAAAAGCCACCGGCCATCCGGAACCGCCCGTCGATCACATCCGCAACGATGGCCCCCCAGATCAATCCGGTAAGGATCGCCCCTTGGGACAGGGCCAGATGCCCCTCGTAATGCGCGCCTTCCACCAGCAGCGCGGCGGTCAGGCTGTCATCGCCCAGAGATGGCAAGCCTTCGACACCTGAACTGCGCAGGGCATTCATCAAAGATCCCCACTTGGTCATCAGGAAGGCCGAGATGTGCGGAAGGATCGCAAACGATACGGCAGCCATGTGCATCGGCTTGACGGCCCAGGCGGTGTTGGTGATCAGGCTGACCGACACGAAGACCAGCACCGGTGCTGCCGCAGCAATCGGGATAAGTCCCGCCAGGAATGACAGGAACCCCAGGAAAGCCGCCGCCCCGATCACTAGGGCCACGCCGACGATATAGCCAGCATGCGCATCAAGACGCTTGTAGGCCGGGTGCCCGATATAGACTGTTGTCGGAAACGGAGAGCCGAACAGCGCCCCGATCATCGTGCCGGCCCCATCGGTGAGCTGACACAACCCGACCGGATAGGAATCGCCCGCAGCCTCGGCGGACTCGACGTTGTTCATGGTTTCGATGAAATTGTAGATCTGCACCGGAATCAGGACGAGAAACAGCTCCGGGTTGGCGAACAGATATTGCACGCCAGCGATCAAGTCTCCGAAATACGGCACGGGCGGGTAAAAGCCGATACCGCTGGTGTCGAAACTCGACTCTCCCAGCAGAATAGCGATCAGGGTGCCAGCGCCGATGGCGACCAGGCCAGCAGGGACGTTGCCGGGAAGGCGAAACCGTCCGATCAGGCCCCAAAGGATGAACAGCAGCGAAGTAAAGCCGATGATCGGATGCTCGAAAATCTCGGCCAGCGGCACCGACCCGATAAAGACCAGCGCGATGCCGCACAGCGTACCAAGCATGCCCGCGCGCGGGGTGATACGCTTGAGAAACGGACCCACAAGCGCGCCAAGTGCGGCGACGATGCCGCCCATGAAGCCCGCGCCGATGCCGACCTGCCAGGCCAGAAGCGGGTCATTGGTGGCCCAGTAGATCGGGCCGATGACGCCGAACAGGTAGACGAACATCACCGGGGTCGAGATACCGTAGGGCAGGGCGGTGACATCGCGCCCCTGTTTTTCGGCGGCCCATTTCGCCAGATAGGTATAGACGACGACACCCGCCAGAATGGCAATGGCGGCACCGGGAACGATGCGGCCGAACACGATCTCGGCGGGCATCTGAAAGACAAACTGGCAAACCCCTGACAGGATCAGCAGGTTGACAAGGTTGTCGGTGAAAAGCGCCCAGAATGCGCTGAAATCACTGCGTACGAATAATTTGTAGTTGTAGGTTCTCCCGTCCATGACGGACTCCTCCTGTGATGTGACCGCTCTATCGGCTGACAGGATGTCGGGCCGACAGTCCCTCCCGGTCGGATGTTTGGCCCTTGATGGGCCGTTCGTGTGGTCTGTCCGGCGCGGCTGCGACGGTATTTGACGTCACTTCAGCAATCACCTCCGCCGCGACGAAAGAGGCGATGACGCTGGGGCGCTTGTCCTGGCTGCCGCTTGCCCCGATCGGGCAGGTCAGATTGTCCAGCGTCAGCCCGTCACATTGGGCATGGGCCCAATTGCGGAACTTGGCGCGTTTGGTCGCGGACCCGATCATCCCGACATAGGCGGCATCGCCACGTTCCAACGCCGCCGAGGTCAACAGAAAATCAAGCGCGTGATCATGGGTCAGAACCACGAAGGCGCTGCGCGGCGGCGCGTTGCTGATGTCGATTTCCTGGATGGCGCTGACGCGCGTTTCAACCGCAGCGTCGCACAATGCGATTTCGCTGGCGCGGGTATCGACAAGGATACAGCGGACCGGCAGATGCTGAAAGATCCGGGCCAATGCGCGGCCGATATGGCCCGCGCCCATGACATAGACATGCGGCTGGTCATCGTCTTGCTTGGCAGCCCGCCTTCGCGCGGCGTTCTTATCAGAGCCGCGCATCCGCGACAGCGACAGCTCCACCCGGCCACCGCAGCATTGGCCGATTTCGGGGCCAAGCGGCACGTCCATGTGCTTGTACAGCACCCCGTCGCGGACCATGTCGCGGGCGGTCTGGATCGCCAGAAACTCAAGCTGCCCGCCCCCGATCGTGCCGTGCAGAGCGTTCGCAGCGACGAACATCTCTGTGCCCTCGTTGCGGGGCGACGATCCGCGCACGCGGGTCAGCGTGACCCGGATCACGGCTTCGTGCGTATCGAAAAACCGATTCAAACTGGTTTTACCATCGGACATCGGGTCACCCTCCGTCCCGCATACGGGCGACGGCCATCAACACGCGTTCTGGTGTGGCCGGCGCATCAAGGCGCGGGCATCGCTTGTAACCGGCGACCGAGGCCACCGCCATCGACAGCGCCTCGAACACCGAAATCCCCAGCATGAAGGGCGGTTCTCCGACGGCCTTGGAGCGTTTGATCGTCAATTCGCGGTTCTCGGACCAGTCGGCCAGTTTCACGTTGAAAACGCGTGGCCGGTCCGAGGCGAGCGGGATCTTGTAGGTCGAGGGCGCATGGGTGCGCAAACGGCCAGCATCGTCCCACCACAGTTCCTCGGTGGTCAGCCAGCCCATGCCCTGAATGAAGGCACCCTCTACCTGACCCTTGTCGAGCGCCGGGTTCAGTGACCGGCCCACATCGTGCAGGATGTCCGTCCGTTCAACCCGGTATTCGCCGGTCAGCGTGTCGATGGTGACTTCGGAACAGGCCGCACCATAGGCGTAGTAGTAGAACGGGCGGCCCTGTCCCTTTTCCCGATCCCAGTGAATCTTTGGCGTCTTGTAGAACCCGGCAGCCGAAAGCTGCACGCGGGCCAGATAGGCCTGCTTGATGAACGCATCGAAGGTCAGCGTCAGATCGCCGATATGGACCTGATTGGCGGCAAAGCGCACCAGTTCGGCCGCGACGCCCCAGTTATCCGCGGCAAAGGCGACAAGCCGCTCCTTGATCTGCTCCACCGCGTTCAGCGCCGCCATGCCGTTCAGATCGGTGCCGCTCGACGCGGCGGTGGCAGAGGTGTTGGGCACCTTTTCGGTGGTGGTCTTGGTGATCTTGATCCGCTCGAAATCCACCTGAAACGCCTCGGCCACGACCTGCGCCACCTTGGTGTTCAGACCTTGACCCATCTCGGTCCCGCCGTGATTGAGGTGGATCGAGCCGTCATTGTAGACATGCACCAAAGCGCCGGCCTGATTGTACCACGTCGCGGTAAACGAGATGCCGAACTTGACCGGCGTCAGCGCGATGCCCTTTTTCAGCACCGGCGATGTTTCGTTGAAAGCAACGATATCCTTGCGCCGCTGACGATATGCGGCGCTGTCTTCCAGTTCCGACACCAGCCGATCGAGGATATTGTCGTCAACCTCCTGATGGTACGGCGTCAGGTTGCGGCCTTCACCGCCGTAGAAATTGGCCTTGCGAACATCAAGCGGATCCTGCCCGGTTGCATAGGCGATTTCCTCGATCATCCGTTCGGCAACGATGACCCCCTGCGGGCCACCGAAGCCCCTAAACGCGGTGTTCGACACGGTGTTGGTCTTCATCGGACGACTGGTCAGGCGGACATGCGGATAGAAATAGGCGTTGTCGGCGTGAAACAGCGCCCTGTCCGTCACCGGCCCCGACAGATCGGCGGAGAACCCGCAACGCGCGGCAAAGGTGCCTCCCACGGCCTCGATCCGGCCGGCGTCGTCAAAGGCCACATCGTAATCCACAACAAAATCGTGCCGCTTGCCGGTTGCGGTCATGTCCTGATCGCGGTCCGGCCGGATCTTGACGGCGCGGCCGTATTTCTTCGCGGCAATCGCAGCGACGGCACAGAACAGGTTCATCTGGCTTTCCTTGCCGCCGAACCCGCCGCCCATGCGCCGCACGTTCACCACCACCGCGTTCGACGGCACACCCAGGACATGGGCCACCATATGCTGTGCCTCGGACGGGTGCTGGGTGGAACAATGCACGATAACGTCGTCATCCTCGCCCGGAATGGCGAAGGCGATATGTCCTTCGAGATACATATGATCCTGCCCGCCAATGGCCATGCGCCCGGTGATCCGGTTCGCGGTTCCGGCAAAGGCCGTGTCCACATCTCCGCGTTCCAGCTTGAGGGGGGCGGTCACATACGGATACCCGGCCTCCTGCGCGGCAATCGGATCAAGCGCATGTTGCAGCGGGGTACAGTCGATCCGGGCCAGCTCTGCCGCGCGACGTGCGGCGTCGCGCGTTTCGGCGACCACGGCAAACAACGGCTGGCCGTGAAACTGGATCTTGTCTGTCGGGAAAACCGGTTCGTCGTTCAACCCGGTCGGGCTGATGTCGTTGACGCCGGGTATATCCTCGGCCGTCAAAACGCCCACGACGCCCGGATAGGCCAGCACAGCGGACAGATCCATGCCGTTCAGCGTGGCATGCGCCACATCCGATACGCCAAGATAGGCGTGCAGCGTGCCTTCGGGCTGGGCAATATCGTCGGTATAATCGGCGCGCCCCGTCACATGCTTGACGGCACTGTCGTGATTGCGGTCGGTATGCGCCGCGCCTGTGATGGAATGAGTATCTTTCATGGTCTAGACCTTCCCGGCGTTTACGCGGTTTCCAATTGAACGGCGGCGGTGGTCGCCACATCCTGTTCGAGAAAGAAGCGGCGCAGCAGATTCTGCGCACTTAGCATCCGGTATTCTGCCGATGCCCGCCAATCGCTGAGCGGCGCAAAATCCTGCGCCAGCGCCTTGGCTGCGGCGTCAAAAACGTCAGCCGACCAGACCTGTCCCTGCAACGCGGTTTCGGCGGCTGCTGAGCGTTTGGGTGTGGCCGCCATACCGCCAAAGGCGATGCGGCTTTGCGTGATACGCCCATCCTCGACCGTGACCTGAATACCGGCCGCAACCGACGAGATATCCTCGTCGCGACGCTTGGAGATCTTGTAGGCGGCGTTCAGGGTGTTTGGGCCGGGGATCGGGATGCGGATTGTTTCGACAAATTCGCCGGGTGCGCGATCCTGCTTGCCGTAATCGACGAAGAACTTTTCCAAGGCAAGCGTCCGGCGGGCGTTGCCGCGCCGCAGCACGATCTCTGCCCCAAGCGCGATCAGGACCGGCGGGGTGTCGCCAATCGGCGATCCGTTGGCGATGTTGCCACCCACGGTTCCCATATTGCGCACTTGCCAGCCCGCGATACGATCCCAGTAGCGCGACAGATGGGGCAGGTGCGTGGACAGGGCGTCCTGACAGTCGGTATAGCTTGCTCCCGCTCCGATAAGCAGGGTCGCATCCTGATGGTCGATGGTTTTCAATGCGTTGAGATGCGCGGTGAAGATAGCAGGCCCGATATTGCGCATGAATTTCGTGACCCAAAGACCGACATCCGTGGCCCCGGCGACAATCGTCGCGTCCGGATAGGCCAACAGACAGTCCGCCAGATCATCGACGCTGGAAGGGATTACCGACAGATCGTCCTCTGGTCCCGAGACAAGACGTTCTTCGCTCTGCAAGCCTTGCAGCCGCGCGGTCATCGTCTCGCGTTCCGTGGTCAGATGGTCCGAGGCGGGCGTCCCATACCGGCTGACGGCGACAGCGGCGCGGATGATCGGCTCGTATCCGGTGCAGCGACACAGATTGCCCTGCACGGCGGTTTCCACCTGCGCCTCGGTTGGTTCCGGTGTCTGCATCCACAGCGCGTAGAGCGACATCACAAATCCCGGCGTGCAGAACCCGCATTGGCTGCCGTGATGGTCGATCATTGCCTGCTGCACCGGGTGAAGCCGCCCGTCCGCACCGGACAGATGCTCGACGGTCACGACATGGCAGCCATCGACCGAGGCCAGAAAGCGGATGCAGGCATTGACCGGGGCATAGACAAGGCCGGTGTCGGTCAATCGCCCGACCAATACGGTACAAGCACCGCAATCGCCCTCGGCGCAGCCTTCCTTGGTTCCGGTCAGTCGGCGGTTCAGCCGCAGATAATCAAGAAGCGTCTGGCTGGCCGCAACATCAGGCACGGACATTTCGGTCCCATTGAGGATGAAGCGGATATCGGTGCGATGTGTCATGGTGTCCTCCTGTCGTCCCGAAGCAAATAATCGGGAACAGCTCGACCTTAGGGGGAATGTTTGAGTCGATAAATCCACGCAAACGGCAAATACTTTCAACAGAACGTTGAAAATACGTGACGGGTGCGGCACTTTCCTTGTTGTTGGGATGGCGACAAGGAGGTGATAATATGTCTTATGTTGAAAGTCTGCGAGTCTTTGTCCGCGTGCTGGAGCTTGGCAGCATCACCTCGGGTGGCCGCGACCTGCGTCTGACACCGGCAGTGGCCAGCAAGCGCTTGAAGGAATTAGAAAAACGGCTTGGTGTGCGGCTGTTCAATCGCACCACTCGTTCGATCACACCCACCGAAGTCGGCACTGTGTTCTATGACGAAGCCAAAGCTGTTTTGCGCGCCCTGGAAAGCGCTGAAGCCCGCGTTGCCAATTTTTCAGCGACACCGCGCGGTGCCATCCGGGTCACGGCGCCATTGGGCGTAGGCCGCCGGGTCGTGGCCCCGCTAGTTCCCGAATTTTCCGACATGTATCCCGAAACAGAGATTCGCATGCGCCTGTCAGACCGTAAGGTGGACCTCCTTGCTGATGGTCTCGACATTGCGTTTTTCGTCGGCGAACCCAGCGATTCAAACATGAAATTGCGCAAGATCGCCGATTGCAAGCGCGTCCTCTGCGCGTCCCCTGCCTACCTGTCGCAGTTCGGAACGCCACAGAGCCCCGAAGACCTTCTGCATGGGGCGCATAATTGCCTTTTGCTGCGCTATCCAAGGTCACCGGAATATTACTGGACCGTGGAGACAGATTTGGGGCCGCAAAAGCTTGAAGTGCGTGGCAAATACGACGCCGACGATGGCGATGTCCTGACTGATTGGGCGCTTGCCGGGCGCGGCATCGTCAACAAACCGCGCTTCGATGTCCGCGACCATCTGGCATCGGGCAGGCTTGTCGAAGTGCTGGAGCACACACCGCCCGTGCAGACCATGTTCGGATGTCTTTATCCCCACAAGAAGCTTCAGGACCCCAAAATACGGCTGTTCGTGGAACATATATCGAGAAACAGCAAACCAATGTTTGTGTGACAATTATGGTTGCGGATCGGATGGCTACTTCACATCAAACACTGACCAGTTGAGAGCG
The DNA here is from genome assembly GCF_048268605.1 of Primorskyibacter flagellatus. Lineage (NCBI taxonomy): Bacteria > Pseudomonadati > Pseudomonadota > Alphaproteobacteria > Rhodobacterales > Roseobacteraceae > Primorskyibacter > Primorskyibacter flagellatus. Next base: position 8,063 of record NZ_JBLWVF010000026.1, on the reverse strand, counting down.
TCCGAGATTTCTTCCAGTGCGATTGTACCAAGCTGCGAATTTCCATAGCGGTTCAGCCCCGGCGACCAGACAGCGATAGACGCGATGCCCGGCACGACCGCCATGATGCCGCCGCCAACCCCGCTTTTGCCCGGAAAACCGACACGGTAGGCAAATTCGCCAGATCCATCGTAGTGACCGCAGGTCATCATCAAGGCATTGATCGACCTTACATTGTTGCGTGAAATCAGCTCGTGCTTGGTGTCCAGACCGGCCAGAAAACGCCCCGCGCGGGCAAGTTGCGTGCAGGTCATCTCGATAGCGCATTGGTGAAAATAAGTGCCCAATGCCAGGTCGCATTCATGGGTCAGATTATCGCTCGATTTCAGGAAATACGCCAATGACCAGTTGCGATGGCCGGTGAGGTTCTCGGATTTCGCCAATTCTTCGTCAATGTAGATGTGATCGTCGCCAGCGGCGGCGCGCACGAAGCGAAGCATCTCCGCCAACGCCTCGCGCGGGGAGCGTGCGGTCAGCAGGGCATCCGTGACGACGATGGCCCCGGCGTTGACAAAGGGATTGCGGGGCTTGCCCATTTCAAGTTCCAGATCGACCACGGAATTGAAGGCGTTGGACGACGGTTCCCGCCCGACGCGGATCCAAAGATTATCGGCAAAGCGCCCCAGACCAAGCGCCAGGGCAAAAACTTTGCTGACGCTTTGGATTGAGAAAGGCACATCGGCATCGCCGTGGCTGATCTGTGTGCCGTCCGCGAGGCAGACGGACACGGCGAACTGGTTCGGGTCGATACGCGCCAGTTCGGGAATGTAATCGGCCACCGCGCCACGCTCGGGCACCGCGGCCATGCGTGCCGCCAGATCCGTGAGGAAGTCACTTAACATTGCAGCATTCTTTCAGAATTAAGCGGGGCGCGGCAAGGACAATGAAGATGTTTAGCTCACCAACACGATTATAACGATTTCGATCTATCCATGATCCCATAGCCAAACCGCATCTTGAACAGCATTCCACCACGTTTGGCGAAATGAGCTTGACTGCCATGCAATCCGTATACGCCATCGGTCAGTTTGAAGTGGCAAAGTAATTGAATTGCCGGCGTCATCGATCTGCCAATCCTTCTTCGCTTTCACACGCAGTTTTGGGCACCGGTACTATTTCGCTTCCGCTCTACTTTGCCGCGTTTTTCTGCCAGTCCAGTGGAATGACAATCCCTCCGGCACCCGTTCGGCTTTCGGCGGTATCTGGCGGAAGCTTGAACGGATGTTCCGAAACCGCGTGAGAAAGCCATTCTCGCGCCGTCGACGGCCAGAGCGTAATCTCGTCAGATGCCTGTCGCGCGACGCGCGGGCAAGCGACGCTGGTCCCGTCAAGTCGGACATAAGACCCGCTGCGGGATCCGGCGCTGAGAACGCCCCACAAAACCCGCGACTCGTCCGCTTTGGCCGCAGCGTCCGGCCCGTTGCGATAGGGCGTTGGCGTCATGGGTGTATGCGTCAACGGCCCCGCTGCGGAATATTCCGAGAGTTGATGGGTCTTGTCCGTATATGCCGCAATGACCATCGGAGATGCGCCACCAGCAAAACCGCTATACGTTCCCGCCCGCCGCACGGGACAGGGATCATCGGGCGGATCGACCGTCAGTGGCCGGCCCAGCGGTCCAAACCGCTGATAGCATCCATTGTCGAAGAATGACTGCCGTCCGCCCGGACGATAGCCGGGCAAGGTCTCGTCCCGCCTTATCCAGACCTCAATCTGCTCCTCTGCCGCAATCGCTTTCGGCCGTGTCGTGATCTTCCAACGCCCCGAAGGGGCAAGCGCGGCATCTGCTTTCAGGCTGGCCGTAGGTTCAATCGCCAAAGTGATCAGTCCGCGCGCCGTGGGCGGCGGCTCAAACGTATAAAGCAGTGTCGCAATCACTCGGCCCTCATCGTCATGCAGCGTCTGTATCTGACCTTCGCGGGCATCGACCGGGGCACTTTCCGGTGCGAATGGCGGCGTCACCGTCACCGAGACGAAGTCAGGCGGCGGAGACTGGTCGGAATAGGGCATCCACAGCTCGACATGGCTGGCGGTATTGTCATCAGGCAGGACGCGAAGATCCAGCGTGATCTCTTCCGGACAGGATTCCGGGAATTGCAGAACGCCATGCGACCGCGCCAGATTGCCGTTGCCCGCAGGCAGGGTCATCCAGCGCTTCTGGGCGGGATTGTCAGCGATAAACTGTTCCAGCAGGCGCGCGACTTCGCTGGTGCCGTCATGTGGCCCCGAAAAGTTGCCGAACGAGAAGTTCAGGACCAACGGCACGGGCTGTCCGGCGCATTTGTATCGTGACGCCTGTTTGCTCAGCAATTGCAGCGACAGCGACAAGGCCGGAAGCAAACTGATCCCCGAAGTGTCTTCGACCACGCGGGGCGGCAGAACCGCACAGATGATGGGGCGGGCGGTCTCGGTAATAACAGGGGCAAAGCCAGCGGCGATCCCCATGATATGCGTCCCGTGTGAACGTCTCAGCGACACCGGTGAAAATGTGCCTGCGGCCAGATCGGTCTGGCCCGTTTGGCTGTAGAATTGCTCTTCATCCAGAAGGTCGGAAAAGGTAAGGTTCTTCAGATAGGTGTCAATCTCCTCCTTGTGCAGAATGCGGCCCTGTGTGGCGTCTCCGCGCGCCGTGTCCGGGGGTGTGGGCAAGACCGCGCAAAACTCGACACGGGTCGTGTCGCGACTGGCGCGAAACAACTCATGCGCAATGGCAAGCCCGTCGTCGATCATCGCCATCACGACGGTGCCGGGCGGGACTTCGACATCTGGCATGTCACCGTTTCGGGCCTCGCGGTTCAGCCAATCATGCGACGTCACCATGCCAAGATGGACATTCTTGACGCCAAATTCGTTCCCGGTGTGGTTCATCTCTGCCAGCACGGATCGGCGCGCAAAAATTGCGACGAATTGCCGGTTTTTCGGGTCGCTACGGTCGGCTTCGTCATAGGCTGCGGGAGTGATCAGATCGTTTGGAAAGTGCCGCTCGATCTGGGTTTCCAAGTCGGCGATGCTGGTGTGCTCCAGTTCAATCATTGCAGACCACCACGCCATATCGAAAACCAAAGCATAATCGGAAGCAAGGCGCTTGTAGGTGAGTGCGTCTATCGGGATGTGGTCGCCCGTGTCCGACGCTGTCCATTTGAGAACCATGTGCGTGTCTCCTAGTCCTGAGCGCAGGGATCAAAATCGGTCCATTCTGCAAGCGCCTTTTCCCAGAGCCACGCCAGAACAGGCGATTTCCCGCATTGAGACTCGTGTGATCTGGCCTTCGCCCAAATGCCTTCCGATCCTTCGGTCTTGGGATATTGGGTATCATCATCAGCTTGGTAGAGCTGATGCCAGTCGAAATCGGCAGCGGGGCTGTAGTGGTGGCCGTCGAACTTGGCCGAGGTCCAATCCTGACCCGTGCAGCGTTCGGTGATGAAATCAGCCAATGTCAGGCCAAGCACCGCACCGGCAGAGCTGTCGACGGGGAAATGCACTCCGGCCACTGTCCGGTTCACCGCGATCCGCGAAGCAAGCCGCATCAGCATCTCGCCCCAATGTCCCGCCCCCTGGTACTGAGGCGCGCCCCCTTGCCGCATCAGTTTCCAGATAAGACGCGCCATGACGAATGCCTCGGTGGCATGGCCACTGGGCAAAGAGCCATGGGTCGGTGTCGGGATCATCGGCTGCACCTGCGGAGAAAGCTCGATGGGGCGTTTTGCCGCCAGCGCATATTTGACCCGTTGCTCGCAGAAATTGGTAAAGCGCAGGGCCGTCGCGAGAAGTTCGATCGTGTAGGGCGTGCGCTGCGGGTCGATGAAGCTGATCGTCTGGTAGAAGGGAACCGGGGCTGCAAGTTGTGACAGGATCTCAGCGGCGCGGTCCTGACGGATGTCGGCATAGCCCGTGACATAGGCCAGTTGCGCCTGGAACACGTCCATCCGCGGGGCGGTCAAAACGGCGAGCTTGTGGTAATCGCAACGGGGGCGGTGTTTGTCTTCCTTGTGATGCCGACGCCACAGCGTCGCGGTCGCTGTTTCCTCGACATCAACGGTCAACTCGATCTGGGCATCCAGTTCAAAGGAAAAGATCGCGGCCCGCACCTCGCGTGACAGTCGTTTGAGGTTCCGAACATCGTCGGGAACGCCCGGACGCGCCGGGGGAATGTTGCCGAGCGGTGCGCCCACGATCCCGTCGCGGGTGGTAATGAACGCCTCGGCGGATACCGGACTTTCCGGCAATCCGTAAGCGCCATAAGCGCCGTACGCTCCATATGCCCCGTATGCGCCGTAGGCACCATACGCGCCGTAAGCGCCCTGGCCACCTTGTGGGCTTCCAAAAGATTCAGCAGTCATTTTCAAATTCCTTGGTCCAAGTGGTTTCGAAAAATCAATCGGGCACACCGGCATCCCGCAGCGCTTGCGCAAACTGACGTCCGGTGTCGTATTCTGCGCTGGGGGAAGATTTCAGCCAGCTCTGCACGCGCAGCCCCGGTTGAAGACGCATCAGTTCCGAAACCGTTTCCTGTGCGGCCCCGGTCTTTCCCGATTTTTGCTGGGCCACGGCCAGCATGCGTAACGTCGAGATATGGGTGCGGTTCAAAAGCAAAGAGGCTTTGGCATATTTCTCGGCCTTCTCGAAGTCGCCGGGCGTCAGGTACGCCCCGGCCGCCATGGCGAGGTAAAAGAACCGGTGCGGGTCAAGCGGCGAAAGATGCAGCGCGCGTTCCGTGTCGTGAACGCCCTCGGCCCCGCGACCCTGGAATGCCAGCATCATGCCGCGCAGCGATCGGGCATTGGCATCGTTCGGGTTTGCCTTCACCGCCAGGTTGTACCGGTCCTCCGCATCGTCAAGCCGGTGCAGAAGATTCGTCAGAACATGCCCCTCGCAGGCCAGCGCCAGCACGTTTTCAGGATCAAGATCCAACGCGCGCCCGGTGCAACGCAAGGCTGCATGTGCATCGGCATCGGGGTTTTCCGACCAGCCCTGAACCACGCGCAGCAAATGCCATCGGGCGGTCCATGCCAAAGGCACCGGATGATTGGAAGCCCGTTCGGACAGCGCGTCCAACATGACGCGGGCCTTGCGGAAATCGTTGGGCGACAAGCGATGCATCAGGCCGACGGCGGCAAACATCAGCGAGTAATTCTTCATATCGGCGAGCGGTGTGGTGTTCACACGGCGTATCTCGTTGATCAGAATTGCGCGCCGAACCTTGGCAACGATTTCATGTGCGGCCTCAAAATCTCCAAGAAGATCCGCGACCGGCAGTTCAAGGCGGAACGCCCACAGCATGCGCTGCGTGGCAACCTCGGCAAATTCCAGATTGATCTGAAGCCGGTCTGCCCGAGGGATAAAAAAACCTGACAGCACGAATTCCGCATTCAGCTGACGCCCGATTTCGGCCAGATCCGCATTGGTATTTGCAAACGTGGCCGACGATAACCGCGAGATGACATTAATTTCTTCCGAACTTCCCAATACAGCGGTCAATACATCGGCAAAAACCGATCCCAGAACGTCCTGGCCTTCCTGAAGGGCATTTTTCAGTGGTATCACGGAAATCGTGGGCAGCAGGGATTGCTCTGATAGCTGCGTGATCATTGTGCCGCCGCGTGCTTTGGGCGGCAGCCGGTAGACGTGTTCGGGTGTCGGACGGGGGCAACCATCGCCCTCCAACTCCACCGTCTTGGCGGTGTCACGCGCCGACGCAATCACCGGATCGCCAGAGGAATATCCGGACGCCGAAACGCGCGCCGTTTTCATATGTTCGAAAGTCGATGGCCGTGGCGCGGAAACGGGCGCACCGTTCAAGACAAACCCGCGTTTTGGAATTGTCTTGAGGATCGTGCGGTTCGTGTCGCCAAGCGCGCGTCGCACATCCGCGATACATTGTGTGAGGCTGTCGTCGGTGACTGAAAGACCGTGCCACACGTCATCGATCAATTCGTCGCGCGTCACCAGAACACCCAACCGCTGGGCCATGTAGTGCAGCACACGCGCCGATTGCGCACGCAGAAAGATCGGTACGCCGTCGGCACCAAGCAATTGGTCACCTGCGGGCAGGTAGCGCGTGGAACCAAGCGCGATCTTTTCATTGGTGTTCGTTTCGGCCATCACATGGAACTCAGCCCCCCGATAAGTCCCGGTATCCGGACTCTTAGAGTTGAGCAGTGAGGCGTAGTATTCAACAAAAAAGTGAAATCTCGTTTCAGATCGACAACTCTGACGATTGTTTTCTCTGTCCAGGACAATAAATCGTCGAAAAGGATAGGTTTTTGGCAGGATAGTGTTTTGCGACATGGAATGTGTTGCCGCGTTCAGCATTGTCCGTCTTCCTGAATGAAAATCGCGGGGCTGATTGCGCGGATGCATTTCAATCCGCTTAGACCGATGGTCTGTCCCGTGCGTGCCGATTTTGCCAGCAGGGTAAGATTGCGTGCCCCGGTCAGGAAATGTGGCGGCATGAACGGGTCCTCCACGCGGATACCCATGGCATGCGGAACGCCGAACGCCGTTGCGATCAGATCTCCGGTGCCGCTCAGCTTGTATTCCGAAATTCCCAGATCCGTAGGCGTGTGTGACGTCAGCCCGACGATGTGCCGCAACGGTTCCAGTACCACGAAACAAGACGAGGCCACGAAAGGCGCAGCTCCGAAGACGCCCGGAATGCGATGATTGCGCGAGATTCCGAACGTCGGATGTGGTGCGATTTGGGTGCAATACATCCAATGTGTCTGGACTTGGGCACCGTTCGCCCCCAGACCGACGGCCACATATGTGGCACCGATGGTCAGAGCGGAACTGGCAGAAGCAAGCTCCAGATCAAGGCCTTCATAAGCCATATGTTCGACATTCCCGCGTGCGTATCGGCCTTCGACAGCTGCAAGACATGGCGATACTTCCAACGAGACAGAGCCGAAACAGGGATAGACGGCTATCTCTGTCAGACGTTCCACTGCAAATTCCATACCCGGCCTTTCGCTACTCGTGCGGCTTGGCAGCACGCGTGTGACACGGACATGCCAAACGGGGTTGCCATTCGGGACTGCGCTTGGCCATCGGGGAAAGCGCGCTGGACATTCATACCTCGGGCCGAAGCCGAAAAACTGAAATCCTTCTGATGAATTTCCAATCTTTGTCAGGTTGCTCTGTGAACCGGGCTGTTTTGATTTCGGAATTGTTTCGTACGGGTTTCAGGACCTTCGCGCCGTTTTGAAGGAAACTGGTGATACGGCGTGCAGCTTGATGCATCCCAAACCCCGCAAAATGGCACGCTCTCGACCTGAAAAATTTATTGATGATGGAGAAAATAAATGGCCAATACTGTACATAGCTTCGACGACAAAGCCATCGAAGCCGCCCTCGAAGCGGCCAAAGGCCACTACGACGAGCAAGTCAGCGCCGGTGCACTGGCCACTGGCACACTTGCTGCCTACGACGACGGACACCTTGCCCTTGCGGCGGGCTGTATCTCGGTCAAGGTTGAAAACGGCAAGATCTGCCTGAACCTGCCTTTGGGCATTGGCAAATTCTGCTTTCCCATTCCCAGCATCATTCCGAACGGAACCGCTGCCGAAGCGTGCCTGAATATTTGCACCACTTGGGGTATTCCGACCGGTGTCCGCGTGACCATCAGCGTTGCGGGCAAGGTGATCTTGTCCAAGTCGTTCGGCAAATGCTGATTCAAGAAATTTCAACCGGGCCCTAAACAGAAGCCATCAAGGCCCGGCACATTTCAAAAAATTCATAGCTGTCAACAATCCCCTCCGATGTCGATCTTTTCGATATCGGAGGAATTTTGTGCGAAACCCAGGAACTTGCATTTAAGGCAGGATGCCCGTGCCGATTTCTACCCGCGATATAAATGCCGTGGCCGACGAGCGTCCAATGCAGGGTGTGCGCGCGGGTTTCACGATGGCGGGGGGATGGTTTCGATGTCGCTCAAGGCTGCCGAACATTGCGATCCATATGCCTGTGAAGGCGGCAAAACCATTGCGCTTGCGGGTCATGCGGGCACCTCTGCCAGCGCGGGCAGC
>NZ_JBLWVF010000025.1:0-40567 GCF_048268605.1 Primorskyibacter flagellatus | reverse complement strand
ACGCAGCCCTCGGCGACACATCAACACTCGCAGACCCAACAGTCGTCAACGACCTCATCGATAACAGAATGAACCGGTAAGATTGCTATGCCTTCGCAAACAAGCAATGCCGCCCTTCCGGGGCGGCATTGCTCTTGCTGCACCGCATACCTAACGTTTCGTTAAGCATCATCAACGTTTCAATTTTCGGTTTCGTTATTAACAATGTAGTTTTGATAAAGACGCGATGTCCGCCGCTCAAAACAGGAGCCGAATCATGTCGATCATCGGCGTAACTCAATATATTGTCCCGGCGATTTCCGCCCAGCCACTGAAGGTACCGAAAACAGTACCGGACCACGACAATTCAAGCGGACGACATACCTCCACAAAAGGTGATGCAGCACCCGTCATCAGTGCCAAGGGTTTAACAAACTGCACAGAACAGCCGCACGCCGCGCCACCCTCTGTTTTGCAGATCAAGATACTAGCGCTGCTGAAAGAGCAAGAGGAAGCCAAGCTACTGCGTGACAGCGCCGAAGAAACAGCCGAAAACAAGGTGAACCAGCGCGTCGATGAAGGAGAAGGAAGCGCCGACAGCACGGCTTCCAACCCGCTCGATGAGTCACCGATGTCGTTCTCCAACACTGCAACCGATCCGGCAATGACTATGTCGGTCGGTTTCATGATCCCGACCATGTCACCGGATGCTCTCACTCAAAACACCGTGGGAGCCGATCAACAACGATGGCATCTTAAAGAAACTGCGCCTCTCGCCAAGCACGACCTGCGCCTAGAGTTGGGCCGCTAGAACCGACTTCGGGTATGTTATGAACCTTGTTCGGCTGCAACGCCTGCGACCGAGTTGCAGAGCGTCGCTTTTCATGGCTCTATGCTTCGCCTATAAGGCGTACAGCCATAGGCGCAGGCCCCGCGCAGACCCGCGCGAGATCATGAACCGGTCGAGGAACAGATGACAAACAACAACCACGATGCAGATGTAGCGTTTATCGAGGCGCTCGCAGCCCTATTGCGCGAAAACGATCTGACAGAGTTGCAGGTTAAGCGGGAATACGGAGACTCGGACTGTCTGAATGTTCGTGTCAGTCGAATGGTGCAGGCAGCGCCAGTCGCCGCCGCACCTGCTGCGGCCCCCGCCCCCGCCGCAAGTGCTGCGGTGTCCGCCTCGGCTCCGGCTGCGGTAACTGACGATCCGGCCGCGCATCCCGGCGCGGTGTCCTCGCCGATGGTCGGCACGGTATACATGCAGGCCGAACCCGGCTCGCCACCATTTATCGCAGTTGGTCAGCAAGTCACTGAAGGCGATACGCTTTTGATCGTTGAAGCGATGAAAACAATGAACCACATCCCGGCCCCACGCGCTGGCACAATCAAACGCATCCTTGTTGAGGATGGCGCGCCAGTTGAATACGGCGCTCCGCTTGTGATTTTGGAATAAGGGCGAACCATGTTCGACAAGATCCTGATCGCCAATCGAGGCGAAATAGCCCTGCGTGTCATCCGTGCCTGCCGTGAAATGGGCATCGCTTCAGTCGCAGTCCATTCCACCGCCGACAGTGACGCGATGCATGTGCGCATGGCGGATGAGACCATCTGCATCGGACCACCACCGGGCACTGAAAGCTACCTGTCCATCCCTGCGATTATCTCGGCCTGCGAAGTAACGGGCGCGCAGGCGATTCATCCCGGTTACGGTTTCTTGTCGGAAAATGCCCGCTTCGTGCAGGTCGTCGAGGAACACGGGCTGACATTTATCGGTCCGACGTCAGAACACATCAACGTGATGGGCGACAAAATTGCTGCCAAGGATACGATGCGAGCGCTTGGCGTGCCATGTGTGCCCGGCTCTGAAGGCGGCGTTCCGGACCTGGAATCGGCGCAACGCATCGGTGAAGAAATCGGCTATCCGGTTATCATCAAGGCAACGGCAGGCGGTGGTGGACGCGGCATGAAAGTTGCGCGCAATGCATCCGAAATGGAGCGCGCCTTTCACTCGGCCCGCGCTGAAGGCAAGGCAGCTTTTGGCAATGACGAAGTTTATATCGAAAAATACTTGACCACCCCCCGCCATATCGAAATCCAGGTCTTTGGTGATGGCAAGGGCAAAGCGGTTCACCTTGGCGAGCGTGATTGCTCCCTGCAACGCCGCCACCAGAAGGTTTTTGAAGAAGCCCCCGGCCCCACAATATCCCCGGAAGAACGCGCGGCGATCGGTCGTACCTGCGCGGATGCAGTGGCCAAGATCAATTATGCCGGTGCCGGTACGGTGGAATTTCTGTACGAAAACGGCGAATTTTACTTCATCGAGATGAACACCCGGCTTCAGGTCGAACATCCGGTGACAGAAGCCATTTTCGGCGTAGATCTGGTGAGAGAACAGATCCGCGTAGCTGCGGGCCTGCCGCTATCCTTCGCGCAGGAGGACCTAAAGATCAACGGTCACGCCATCGAGGTCCGAATCAACGCCGAGAAGCTGCCGAACTTCTCGCCATCTCCCGGAAGGATCACGCAATACCACGCGCCAGGTGGATACGGCGTGCGCATGGATTCCGCACTTTATGACGGCTACCGGATTCCACCTTACTACGACAGCTTGATCGGCAAGCTGATCGTACACGGACGAGACCGGCCAGAAGCCTTGGCGCGCCTGAACCGCGCGCTGGGAGAGTTGATCGTGGATGGCGTCGACACAACGGTTCCTCTTTTCAGCGAATTATTGCAGGAACCCGACATTCACACAGGCAACTACAATATCCATTGGCTGGAAAAGTGGTTGGAGAAGGCTCTGGTCGCACCCTGACCAGCGGATAATCCAGAATGGCTGAGCCTATGCCCCTGAGCGCGGATCTGGTCATGCAAGGATACCGTAGCGGAATCTTCCCAATGGCCGAACATCGCGACGACCCGGACGTTTTCTGGGTCGATCCGCGGCGGCGCGGCGTCATGCCACTGGATGGCTTCCGGATTTCACGATCACTGGCGCGACGGCTAAGACGTGACGACTACACTGTCACCGTGAACACCGCTTTTCCTGACGTTCTTGACGCTTGCGCGGACAGGGCCGAAACATGGATAAACGCGCAAATTCGCCAGACTTGCCTGGATTTGCACGCGCGTGGCGACGCCCATTCGCTGGAGGTCTGGCAAGATGGCGTGTTATCGGGCGGCGTTTACGGGCTGAGCTTGGGCCGCGCCTTTTGCGGAGAAAGCATGTTCTCGCGCCGCACGGATGCATCGAAGGTGGCGCTCGCTTGGTTGGTCGATCGGCTTAACCGCGCCGGTTTCACCCTTTTTGACGTGCAATTCCTGACATCACATCTGGCATCCTTGGGTGCAAAAGAAATTTCGAGACAGAATTACCGTGCTCAACTGAAAAATGCGCTGGAAGGAAAAGCCGTTTTCACGGCTCCGGCGCTTCCTCGATCAGGTCAGGAAGTCTTGCAGCGCAGCACCCAGACGTCATAGCGCGCGTGGTCCAGGGGATTCAGTGCAGGTGCCGACGCGATCATCCAGCCAGAAAATACCGGATCCTGACGGCCCTCTTCTACGATGTCGAGAAAAGCATAGGCGTTTCCTGCCGGGTCTCCCGCCGGATAGCGACATTCTCGTAATGTGATGGTCAATCGGCCCAAGCCGCCACGTTCGCCATTGCGCATGTCCAGATCACTGACTGCGCCAGACACCTTGTCCAAGCCACGCAAAACCGCACCTGGCGCGCGCACAACGGCCTCCTGCGCCGCAGCCGGGCTGGCAATCAGCAAGCAGAGCATGGCGGCACGAATCATTCCGCGCCCCCGCCAGATCCGACGTATTTCATCAGAAGCGAGATCAGGCTGACCGCCCCTTGTGTGTCAAGTATCTCGTCGCCCTCAGCATAGTAGAATGGCGAGCCACCGGGAGAAATTTCCACAAAATTGCCGCCAAGCAACCCTTCGGAAGAGATCACGATAGCACTGTCATCGGGGATTCGGATGCCGTCGCGGATAGCGACGGTGGTCTCTGCTCGATAGGTGTCGGCGTTAAGGGCGACATCGGTGACCGTGCCAACCTTCACGCCCGCCAACCGCACATCGGTGCCAACGCTGACACCTTCCAGCGAACGAAAGCTGGCTGTCAGCGGATAACCGGAATTTGACGCAGAAAGCCCCGTCGCCTGAGCCGCGTAAAACGCAAACCCCACAGCAACCGCGAGAACCGCGCCGCCAACCAGAACTTCGGTGGTATTCTCGGCCATGTGATTATTCCGGCGTCCAGGCCTCGTAATCGCTGCGATCCGCAGGGTTCGTGCGGCGGATCGACCCGGACGGTGCATAGGCCAACGCAGTCCCCGTCAGGTTTTCGCGATGCGGTTTTTGCCATGATTGCTGGGGCAGCGGGCTTTCAGTGGGCGCATCTTTGAAAGTATGGTGCAGCCAGCCGTGCCAATCGGCATTGACGCGGCTTGCCTCAGCCTCGCCGTTGAAAATGACCCAGCGGCGCTTGCCGTCCTTTGTCTGATAGAAGATGTTGCCCTGCTCATCTTCGCCTACCTTTTGGCCATATCGCCAAGTGTAGAACTGAGTGTTCAGGGTCTGGCCGTTCCACCAGGTCACGCTACGCAGAAGGGAGTTCAGAATGCCCATGGATGTCTCCGCACAATTCCTTTCCCATATGAACCAAACGACGCCAGAGGTCCAGCGCCAAGCCTGCATCTGCGCAAACTCCGGCAGGTCAGGGCAGTTTGGCAGTGACTTCAATCTCGATCCGGAACTTTGGATCGATCAACGCTGCCTGGACCATCGTGGCTGCCGGGGGATGCGCGCCAAAGGTTTCCGACAGGACCGGCCAGCAGGCTTCGAACTCCGAGGCGTCAGGCAGGTAATAGTGAACTCTGACCACATCATCGAACCCCGCCCCGGCCTCCTTCAGGGCCTTGCCGATCACGTCCAGCGCGCTGCGGCATTGAGCAATGACCGTATCGCCCTGCCCGACGGTGCCCGAGACATAGACCCAACCGTCGACCACGACCGCGCGACAATAGCCGATCTTCTCCTCGAAAGGGCCTCCTGAATGAATACGCCGGATCATGCTTTCTTCTCCGCTGAACAGAAAAGGGCGGTGCCGTCCCGCACCGCCCCGTATCAATATCCCATCGCGAGCAATCAGCCCGCGCTGGTACCTTCTTTCTTCTTATCGGCATAGATCATCAGCGGCGTGGCATCAGAATTCACGGCTTCTTCGTTCACGACCACCTCTTCGATACCTTCCAGACCCGGCAGGTCGAACATGGTGTCGAGCAGGATGTCCTCCAGGATCGACCGCAAACCGCGCGCGCCTGTCTTGCGTGCAATGGCGCGCTTGGCGATTGCGGAAAGCGCTTCGTCGGTGAAGTTCAGCTTCGCGCCTTCGATCTCGAACAGGCGCTGATACTGCTTGACCAACGCGTTCTTGGGCAAAGTCAGGATGGTGACCAGCGCATCTTCGTCAAGATCTTCCAGCGTGGCGATCACAGGCAGACGGCCGACAAATTCAGGAATCAGGCCAAATTTTAACAGATCTTCGGGTTCGAGTTCCTTGAACACCTCACCCACGCCACGGTCGTCATTGTCGCGCACATCGGCACCGAAGCCCATCGCGGACCCCTTGCCACGCTGTGCGATGATCCGGTCAAGACCCGCAAACGCCCCGCCGCAAATGAACAGGATGTTGGTCGTGTCGACCTGCAGGAATTCCTGTTGCGGATGCTTGCGCCCCCCTTGCGGCGGCACGGAGGCAACCGTGCCTTCCATCAGCTTCAACAGGGCTTGCTGCACCCCCTCGCCCGAGACGTCACGGGTGATCGAAGGATTTTCCGACTTGCGCGTAATCTTGTCGACCTCGTCGATGTAGACAATGCCGCGCTGTGCACGCTCGACATTGTATTCAGACGACTGCAACAATTTGAGAATGATGTTTTCCACATCCTCGCCGACATAGCCCGCCTCTGTCAGAGTCGTGGCGTCGGCCATTGTGAAAGGCACGTCCAGGATGCGCGCCAGCGTTTGCGCCAGCAACGTCTTGCCGCAGCCGGTTGGCCCGATCAGCAGGATGTTGGACTTTGCCAGTTCGATATCCGACGACTTTGCAGAATGGTTAAGTCGCTTGTAGTGATTGTGCACGGCCACCGACAATACACGCTTCGCCACCGCCTGACCGATCACATAGTCGTCCAGCACATCGCAAATCTCGCGCGGTGTTGGGACGCCTTCGGATGATTTCAGCCCGGCACCCTTGGTTTCTTCGCGGATGATATCCATGCACAGTTCTACGCATTCATCGCAAATGAACACCGTGGGGCCGGCGATCAGCTTGCGCACCTCGTGCTGACTTTTGCCGCAGAAGGAGCAGTAGAGTGTGTTCTTGCTGTCGCCGCCAGAATTCGTCGCCATTTTCCACCTCTCAGGTCTGTTTCGCGCGCCTACCGGTCAACCCGACCAGTGTCCAGACCATCTTTTCGTCGCGTGTCCGAAACAGCTTAAGCCAGCCATTTCCGGTCTACAATCGCAAATTTCCCGCGGCCCGGCAAAGACCGCGGGTCGCGATTACTTGGACTCGTCTTCTTCGCCCGGCTTGATCCGGTTCTCGACGATCTCGTCGATCAGCCCCCAATCCTTCGCATCCTCGGGCGACATGAAGTTGTCACGCTCCAATGCGGCCTCGACCTTTTTCAGGGTCTGGCCAGTGTGTTTGACGTAGATTTCATTGAGTCGCTGCTTCAGTTTCAGCGTCTCTTCGGCGTGAATCATGATGTCCGTCGCCTGCCCCTGATAGCCACCGGACGGCTGGTGCACCATGATGCGGCTGTTGGGCAGGGAGAACCGCATGCCCTTTTCGCCCGCTGTCAGCAACAGTGACCCCATAGAGGCCGCCTGACCGATCACCAGCGTCGAGACCTTCGGCTTGATGTACTGCATCGTGTCATAGATCGACAGACCGGAGGTGACGACACCACCGGGGCTGTTGATATACATGCTGATTTCCTTGGACGGGTTTTCCGCCTCAAGATGCAGCAATTGCGCCACGATCAGCGAAGACATGCCATCATGCACCGGACCGGACAGGAAGATGATCCGTTCCTTCAGGAGGCGCGAGAAAATGTCGTAGGCGCGTTCACCCCGGCTGGTCTGCTCGACCACCATGGGGACGAGCGTGTTCATGTAGTGTTCGTACGGGTCTGTCATGTCGCCCCTGACTTCTAGAGTTTGGTTATCCGTAAGCTCGATTAGCTAACAGAGTCTTAGTGTCGGCCAAGAGGGGCTGCAAGGGGCCGGGTGAAATTGCTCAAGCGTCTGGCGTGGACGAAATATCCGCGCGGTTGTGTTTTCATGCATACGGGGCACCCATTACAAAACGCCCCGCATATTTTAACTTACCCGGATTTCGGCCAAACATATGACAGGGTTGCCCGCATACCAAACCAGCCGTTCCTCATGGGGTGCCCGTCGCAATGCGGCGTTTTTGCCTGTCTGGCTGCCAAGACAGTCACCCATTGAGGTTGTTGTTCGGGCCTTTTCTTCGTCGCGACACGACCAACAGGCGGCGTCAGCACCAGTCGCGTACAGCAAGCGCATGACTATTGTCCCGCGGCTTTCATATAGGCGATGATCGCGGCCAGATCCTCGGGTTTGCGCAGCCCTGCAAAAGACATCCTGGTGCCCTTTGCATAGACCTTCGGGTTGGCAAGGAAAGCAGACAGCGCCTCTTCGTCCCAGACACCTTCCATCGCATCCAGCGTTTTGGAGTATTTGAACCCATCGACCGCAGCGACCTCACGCCCGACCACGTTATTCAACTGCGGTCCGGTGCGGTTTTTGGCTCCATCTCCGATCTGATGACAGGCTTTGCACTTCTTGAACACCTTCTCGCCGGCCTTAACGAGTGCGGGATCAATTGCGGCATGCCCGTCACTTTCCGACGCCGGAGCGGCGTCGGGCGCGGCTTCAGACTCGGGCGCGGCTGCTTCATCTTCAGCCGTATCGGCCGCAGCCTCGGCGGCGGCGGTTTCGTCTGGCGTCACGTCCAGAACCGCCGCACGCATGGTGATTTCCACCGTGTCCTTGCAGGCCTCCATGCACGGCTCGCCGGTGAAGACCGGGATTTCCGTCTCGGCCCGGTCATCCATGTAGAAACCCTCCGCATTGGGCATCTCGACCCCGGCAAAGTTTTCACGGCTCAGCGTAAAATCCTCTTCCACAAGATCGTTCATATAAAGCAGATAGGCGGTGATCGCATACACGTCGTCGGGCTGGAGGGACTGCGCATTCCCGAACGGCATCGCCCGGTTGATGTAATCGTAAACGGTTGACAGATAGGGCCAATACGAACCTGTCGTCTTGACCGGGCGATCCTTGGTCAGCGAATTGAAGCCTCCGGTCAGCACCGGCCAACGGCCCACGCCCTCGCCGAAATCGCCATGGCAAACCGCGCAGCTCTCGACGAAGATCTCCTCGCCGGTCATGACATCGCCGGAGCCTTCGGGCAAACCGGTGCCATCAGGGCGCACGTCAATATCCCAGACAGCAATTTCCTCGGCCAGTGCTTCGCGGCCAAGCCCCAGCTTGGCGTCGGCGGGCACCTCATCTGCCTGGGCAGCGGCAATGAACATGCCATCCATATCAGCCGGTGCATCCACGGTCATACGGCGGGCCTGTTCGGGCAAAGGCGCAATCATGCGATCAGCGAAATTGGCAGCGGCGACCAGAACCGCTGCGGTCCCGATAAAAGCGCCGCCAAACAGCTTAAGAGATTTCGACATTCTCGGCGTCCCCCTGTTCGTTGACATACCAGGTCTGGATGCCGTTATTGTGATAGATTGAGTTCACGCCCCGGATCTCGCGAAGCGCCTGTTTGGTGGGCTGCACATAGCCCGTGGAATCATGCGCACGGCTTTGCAGATAGAGCGGCTGCCCGTCCCATTTGATGTCCAGATAGAAGGCGTGCATCGACTTATCGAGGCTTGGCCCCGACATCCGGGCCTGCGCCCAGGTCTTGCCGCCATCAATGGTGACATCCACGCGCGGAATGGTGCCCCGCCCCGACCAGGCCAGCCCCTTGATGACCAGCGGTCCGGGTCCGTGGGCAATGGGCGCTTGCGGGCTGGGGCTGGTGATGACGGATTTCGCGTCCATCTCCCATGTAAAGCGGCGCGCCTTGCCGTCTGGGAAAAGGTCGGTGTATTTCGACGTCTCTTCACGGTGGTGCCAAGGCTTGTCGCCCACTTCGATGCGGCGCAACCACTTGATCCACATATTCCCTTCCCAACCGGGAACGACCAGTCGCAAAGGATAGCCCTGCTCGACGCGCAGCGCCTCGCCATTCATCTTGAACGCGACAAGGCAATCGTCCAGTGCCTTTTCCATCGGGATCGACCGGGTCATGGCAGCCGCATCCGCGCCCTCGGGCAAAATCCATTTGCCCTCGGTCTTGATACCTGCCTCGTTCAGCAGCAACCGCAAAGGCACGCCGGTATACATGACATTGTGGATCATGCCATGAGTGAACTGGCAGCCGTTCAGCTGCGCACCTCGCCACTCCATCCCCGAGTTCGCCGCGCATTCCAGAAAGTAGACGTGATTCTCACGCGGAAACCGCATGATATCTTCCATCGTGAACACAAGCGGCGTGTCCACCAACCCGTTTATCATCAGCCGGTGCTCGGCGGGATCAATATGCGCGGCACCGCCGTGGTGACGCTCAAAGCACAGACCGTTGGGGGTGATAATGCCGTCCAGATCATGCAGCGGCGTGAAATTGATCGAACTGACAGGATCAGCCGTCAGCCATTCCACCGTGCGCCGGATCACCTGATCTTCATATTCCGAAGGCTTGCCATAAGGGGCAACATCGACTCCGTCGCCCAATTCCTGCATCCATGGCTGGATCTGCGTGATCGCCGGGTCACCTGCCGCCCGCGCCGCACCGGCGCCTGCAACGGCCCCACCTGCGGCCAGGGCCCCTTTCAGAAATGTCCTGCGCGATGCCGTCCCGCTCTTGTCCGAGGCTGACATGCTTTCTCCTCCACTCATATCATCACATTCATGTTAATGAATTACTTTATGTGAGTCTACCTCCGCCGACCGTTCAGCCTGGTTTTTTGCGCCGGGACTTGAACGGAACAGTCAAATGTCCTAGCTCAGGCAGAAGCGAGGACGACCTCCCCCCATGTTGGGACAGAACCCGGGACGGCCCGGATCAGTAAACGGAGGATAGAATGCGCAAGACAGCAGACCGCGTCCGTCACGCACTCAGCTTTGAAATCATCGCGCTGGTCATTGTCACACCACTTGGTGCCCTGGTCTTTGACAAGCCGATCTCTGATGTGGGGGTCGTGGCCCTTGTCGGTGCCACGGTCGCGACATTGTGGAATTACGCCTACAATCTGGCCTTCGACATCATCCTCAACCGGCTGACCGGCACCACTTTGAAAACGCTGCCCGCCCGTATCGTGCACGCATTGATATTCGAGACAGGCATGCTGGCGCTTTTGCTGCCCTTCTTTGCCTGGTACCTTCAGATCGGCCTGTGGGAAGCCTTCGTGATGGATCTGTCCTTCGCGATATTCTATCTGGTATATACGTTTGTCTTCAATTGGGCTTACGACCGTCTTTTTCCGCTTCCCGAATGGTCAGAAACGCGGGCTTCGGTTTCTTGACAAGGTTCTGCGATCCTGTGACCCTCATGGTGCCTTGACGTTACAGAGACCGATACAAG
Organism: Primorskyibacter flagellatus; assembly: GCF_048268605.1. NCBI lineage: Bacteria > Pseudomonadati > Pseudomonadota > Alphaproteobacteria > Rhodobacterales > Roseobacteraceae > Primorskyibacter > Primorskyibacter flagellatus. The sequence goes on along the minus strand of NZ_JBLWVF010000025.1, from coordinate 29,839 downwards.
GGTTGTCTGCGCGATGACCGATGCCAATCCCTATTCCTCGCAACCGCCCAAATCCTTTTGGCGCAGCGCCGTTGCGGAACCCGGGCTTTACCGCATGTCCGACCTGTGGACACCCGCGTTCAGCCTTCCCGCCAACGCGCGTTTCGCGACCTATGGATCCTGTTTTGCCCAGCATATCAGCCGCGCCCTTCAAACGCGCGGATTGCAATGGGTGAACGCAGAGCCCGCCCCCGGAAAGACCTCGGCCGCGCTGGCCGCAAAATACAACTACGGCGTCTATTCGGCCCGCACCGCCAATATCTATACCGCCCGCGCATTGGAAACCTGGATCGAACTGGCCGAAGATCCCAAACTGACCAAATCCATCGAAATCTGGCAGGACGGCACCCGATTTCGCGACAGCCTGCGACCGCTTATAGAACCTGACGGTTTCGCCAGCCGCGAAGAGGCGCACACCATGCTGCGCTCCACCGCCAAGGCTTGTCGCCGCTCTATCGAAGACGCCGAGGTTTTAGTGTTTACCATGGGTCTGACAGAGGGGTTCGAGCACGCCGAGACCGGCCAGCCATACGCGCTGTGTCCGGGCACCGTGGCGGGCCAGTTCGACGTGGATCTTCATGTATTTCGTAATTACGGTTTTGCCGAGATTCTTGCCTCGATGAACGCGGCGATAACAGGCATGCGCCGCATCAATCCGGAAATAAAACTGCTGCTGACAGTTTCGCCCGTGCCGCTGACCGCGACCGCATCCCAAGACCATGTTCTGGTGGCCACGACCTACTCCAAGTCAGTGCTTCGCGCCGTCGCCGGAGAACTGGCGCGAAACGACCCGAGCATCGACTACTTCCCGTCATATGAAATCATCTCGGCACCGCCCACACGCGGGCAATTCTTCGAGCCCAACATGCGCTCTGTGTCACCCTACGGCGTGTCGCTGGTGATGGAGCATTTCTTTCGCGGCCTGGATCTGTCTGAACCTGCAAAGGATCACAGCCCCGATCCTTCCGTCGAACGTCGCATCTCCGCAGAGAAGGAGATGGACGCCGAGGATCTTGCCTGCGAAGAGCTGCTTCTGGAGGACGAGAATGCCCATTGACGCGCTGGTCATCGGCGACAGCCACAGCCGCGCGCTGCGCAGTGGTTGCAACGCCAATGGGCTGAAGATTCAGGGGTTCTCGGCGAGTGGTACAAACTGGATAGACCAAACCCTCCGCTTTGACCGCAAACGTGGCCTGCGTTCTACCACAAACCGCAGCATGAACCGGCGCTTTGACAAGATCGCGGAAGCCGTCGGGGTTGAAAACATCTTCGACACTGGCGCGCCTGCGCTTATCAGCCTGTTCAATCTGGGGCGTCTGTCGGGCGGCTTCTCGTGGCACAATCATCACGTCCCCGAAGAGGATGACAGGGACGCCGACGCACTGCACGTCTCGCCGGCTTTTCTGCGCGACTATGTGCTGGAACAGCGCCGGTTTCAGCTTGGTCTGATGAAACGCATATCGGTCCGGTCCAAGGTCTGTATCGTGGCTCCGCCGCCAATCAACCCGTCCCCGGCAAGCCGCGCCATGCGTCGGATCCTGTGCGAGTCCGTCCGCGACATGAAACTGCCTCTGGTGGACCCGCTGGATTTCATGGAGGACGGCACGGTGTCCCTGCCGCCCGAACATATTCACGAGGACGGTCGGCACGGCAACGATGCTTACGGCACATGGCTGGTCGGCCACATGATCGCGGCAGGCGCAATCCAAAAATCAGGCGCTTCGGACGCGGCCTGACCTGCGCCAAATCGAATGACCCGAATCCGCAAAACGCGTCCAAACCAACACATGTATGCCAACCAACACCTCGCCTCAGGGGGAGGTCATGCGCCAGCATGGCCGGGGCAGCGCCCCTGCTGCGTGCCAACGCAAAATGAAACCTGAGCGCGCCGACAGGCGCGCACCGCTGGATCAAACCACCGGACCCGCCCCATATTGCGACGCATGCACGTTCAAGATCATGCGCCCACCACCTCGACGGATGTGTTGGGCTCCAGCCGAATTGTACCTTCTTTGCGGATGTGGTTTTCCACGACATCCCAGATCTGCGGGCCTTCCGTGCCTTCGTTGACGCTTGCCCAGCCAGCGACGACGTAGTTCTTTGCAGGATCAAGCACCTCGCCAGACTTGATCAATGTCATGTCCGAAATCCGCTCACCCTGCGGTTTTGTAATGTCGATGCGGTAGGCCATGCCGCCGATCCGCACCATATCGCCGCCCTGCTGATAGTAAGGGTCAGGATTGAAGATATTATCGGCGACGTCTTCAAGAATCACCTTGATGAACTCGCCCGTCATCTCGGACCTGTAGGCTTTGCCATAGGTCATCGACGTGACATTGTAGATGTCCTCACGCGTGATGTCCTGTCCGGGCAGGATCGACGGCCCCCAGCGCACGCCCGGCGACATGGCGATATCCGCCTCGCGTTCCGACAGCAGCGCATCGCAGATCAGATCATCCCAGGAGCCGTTGAAATTGCCGCGCCGGTACAACAGCGAATCCGTCTGGCCGATCACCTCTTCCAGCTCGGCCTTGAAGGGTGCGCGCTGCTCATCAATCAAAGCAGAAACCTGCGCGTCCGGCGTGATCACATCCGAGAAGATCGGGATCAACTTGTGGCGGAATCCCATCATCCGACCGTCCCGCACATCCAGATCGACGCGCGACACGAACTTTCCGTTAGAGCCGGAGGCAACGATGATCGTCTCGCCCACCAGCACAGGCTCGGGCAGCGCATCATGGGTGTGGCCGGACAGGATCACGTCTATCCCTTTGACGATCCCTGCCATCTTCTTGTCGACGTCGAACCCGTTATGGGACAGGCAGACGACAAGCTCTGCGCCCATGCCGCGCACCTCGTCGACCATTTCCTGCATATGTTCGTCGCGGATGCCAAAGCTGTATTCCGGGAACATCCATCCTGGGTTGGCGATCGGCATATACGGAAAAGCCTGCCCGATCACCGCAACCTTCACGCCCCCACGCTCGAAGAACTTGTAGGGTTTGAACATCTCTGCCGGCTCGTCCCATTCGGCATCGAAAATGTTCTGGCCAAGTGCCGCGAAAGGCAACCCCTCGACGATCTCGTTCACCCGCTCGGACCCCAGCGTGAATTCCCAGTGAAAGGTCATCGCGTCCGGTTTCAGCGCGTTCATCACGTTGACCATGTCCTGACCTTGGGTTTTCAGGCAGGTGTACGACCCATGCCAGGTATCGCCGCCATCCAGCAGGATCGCGTCAGGCCGGTCTGCCCGGATCGCATTGACCACGGTCGCCACGCGGTCCAGCCCGCCAACCTTGCCATAGCCCCGCGCAAGCGATGAAAAATCGTTGTAAGTCAGCGCGTAATGCGACGGCGATCCATCCTCGATCCCGTAAAGGCGGCGGAAGTCGGCACCGGTGACATGCGGCACCTCGCCCTTATTCTCGCCAACGCCCAGATTGATTTCCGGCTCGCGGAAAAAGATCGGCTTCATCTGCGCGTGGATGTCGGTGATATGGATCAGCGAGACATTCCCGAACGTGTCAAACTGCAAGAGCTGGTCCTGCGTCAGCGCCTGCTGCGCGGCAAGGCGCCCCCAATTGCCGAAACCACTTGCCCCGACAAGGGCGGACGCAGCCATGGAGACCTGAAGAAAATCGCGGCGGGAGATCATGAGAGGGGATTCCTGTTGTCAGACGGGGGCATTCAATTCGGCATCACATTCGCATGTGTGAATATCATTAGGAAACGAAACCCGCGACGGGAAAATCCGGCGCGGGCCTATCTGGATTACTGACGAACCGCCGGGGTTTCGACCGAAAGACCGTTGCCACGCGAGGCGACATACAGTTCCAGCGCGCGGAACTCGTCAGACCCTTCGGCAAAAGTCTCGGCGCGGGTGTCGCGGATGCATCCACGGAAACGGTTGTGTTTGGAGATCAGCTTGGCCTGTTTCAGACGGTATGTCGGAAACCCGTTGGTCTGGCCCTGGCTCAGGTGATCGGCACGAATGTAATTGCCGTAGTTCTGTTCGTGGCAATTGGCACAGGACAATTCAAGCTGGCCGTACCGCGTGTAGTACATTTCCTTGCCTTGCTCCCAATAGGGGGCGGCGTCACCATCGATTGCAACGTCCATCGGCATACCTCGCGACTGAAGCGAGATCAGTGCCACCATTGACTGCATGTCATTGCCCGACCATTTCCATTCATCGGCCTGCATACGCTCTGTCCGGCACTCGTTGATCAAGTCTTCCATGACCACCAGCTTGCCGTCCGCATCGACTTTGGGCATTGCTGTCGCCAGACCAGCGAAGTTTTCGACGCCCTCGTGACAAGAGGCACAGCTTTCGCCCGCCTCGCCTTCGACCACGTCATAGGCGTCGATGGCCTGATCCACGAACAGCATCGCCGGATTGTCAAAGTCGTCGATTTCCAGCGCCTGTGTCTCGTCGGTGCGGAAATGCCAGCCTGAGACAATCTCGTCGAAAACGCCATCCAGATGCGCGGGCGCGGCGGTCTTGGAGATCATCTCGATCTCGCCGTTGATGATCAACGTATCATCGTCGGCACCGCCAGCGAATGCCATTGGGCCCGTCGCGATCAGCAGTCCGGCGATTGCCGTCATTGCCTTGAATTTCATTTATTATTCCCTCCCGTTATTGCGCCCTGCCCGGATGTCCGGACAGGGCTATCGCGAAATCAGGCGACGGTAACGCTTTTGGTTTCCTCGTAGACAGATCCGTCATCGTCATACCAGGTGAACTTGAAATCACCGGTCTCGGGCACGGTCGCCTCGAACTGGAAATAGGGGTTGGTGGAAATCGCCGGTTCCATCGTGACATCAACCACGTTCTCACCGTTGAAGTCGCAGGTGAACCGGTTGATGATCGACCGCGGAATGGTGTTGCCGCTGCTGTCCTTGCGCTGGCCCGATTCCATCGGATGGCTGATGAGGGTCTTGATGGTGACCGCTTCGCCTGCCGACGCCTTGCCGGGAACCTTGACGCGGGGTTTAACTCCGGATGCCATAGTCTCGTACTCCTCTGATCAGCCGCCGCAGCCGCCGATGGTCACTTTTACGGTCTTGGACTGGCGGGCAAAGCTGCCATCGGCCAGCTGGGCAACCGCGATCACGTCCTGCGTCCCGGCCAGTCGAATTCGCGTGCTGGCGGATTGCGACGCTGCCAACGGGCCGAAATTGAACGTTGCCACCGGGGGCGTCGGGTTGCCTGCTGCCAGCACCATGATGGCTGTGGCACCGGGGGCCGAAACCTCGATCGGGACGGTGTTGCCGTTTTCCGCGATCTCGGGTGCCGTCAGTTCGACCCCGGCATCGGCAAGCTCTGCGCCACCGGTGAATTCCGCGATCAGGTCATCCACGGCAGCATTGGCGCGGAACGGCAGAACCGTCAACAGGGCCGCTCCGGCCCCCATTGCCAGCGTTTCACGTCGTGTGAAGTGCATCTCTTTCTCCTCATTGCCGCGGCGCGGTCAGCTTTCCTTCAGGGTCAGCAGATAGGCCACGACGTCCTCGATCTCCTGCGCCGAAAGGATCGGCGTCAGTTCTTCTTCCTTTGCGGCCTTGCCGGTATAGGCATTGCCGGGACGGATAAAGCCGCTAGTCTTGTAGAAGGCGGGCATCACCGACCCCTCGAAGGTCATTTTTGCGTTGGCGACGATGCCGCGCAGCTCTTCTGCACTGCGGTAATCCCCGATGCCGTCCAGAACTGGGCCGACTTCTCCATGGAAGGGCGTATCCTGCAACGCTGTCACCTCGTGGCAGGCAATGCAGTTGCCTTTGGCACGCGATGTCATGATCTTGATACCGTTCTCAGGATCACCGTCCGCGCCGCTGAGCGACGCCGCAACGGCACCATATTCATCAAACTGGACGTCTCCGGGTGCAACGTCGTCGGCTTGCGCCGCCCCCGCTGCCATCACCGCCGCCAGTGCGATCATCGTGATCTTCATGTGTCCTCCCATGCTATCTGTTCTGTCCTCGCGGATAGCTATGTACACCGTATGCCACTGTACGCATCCGACGCAACAACAAATTCACAAAAGTGAATGCCTTCATCGTTGTCACGCGGATCAGTCGGTGTTGCCATCATTTCTTTCCCGGATCATCCGGGCGTGATACCGCTGGAAATCCTCATCACTATCAAGCAGGTATCTTTTCTCTAACACCCAGGTGTACATATCCATCGTCGTGCCACGCGCAAATGCGCCCGGCATCATCGCCACTGCCGCTTGCGGTGCACTCACACCTTCGGGCACATCTTCCGGCAGAAACAGGACGGTGGGCGTGAACAGAATCCCCCATTTCCGGGCCGCCGCCTTTTCGGACATCACCTCGCCGTCGAAATCGGTCATCTCAGTGTCGCTGTGCAGGTTCAGCCGGACGACATAGAAATTCTCGTCGATAAAGGCGCGCACGTCGTCGCGTGAATAGATCTCCTCATGCATCTTGTGACAGTAGACACAGCCGCGCTGCTCAAAGAAAATGACCATGCGCTTGCCTTCGGCATTGGCCTCGGCCAAATCCTCGCGCATGTCCTTGAACGTGTCGCGAAAGAAGGGCTCGTCATACAGCCCGTCATCACCCATTTCCAACGCGACACCCGCGGTGGCAAGGCCGCAGATCAGCAGCACTGCGCCTAGAAGTCGTTTCATGTCATATCCTCCCAGATAGATTCAGCCGAGTGAGCCGAAGGACGGAAACGTCGCCAGCATCCAGTTGCCGATCACGCTTACCGTGTCCGTTGCGATCAGGATAGCAAAGAGGATGAGCATCGCCCCCATCACTTTTTCCACATATCCAAGATATTTGCGGTTTCGCGCCGCCCAGGCAAGGAAAGGCCGGGCAAACAGCGCCGCGATGATGAATGGCGCTGTCATCGCCAGCCCGTAGACCAGCAGCAACAGGCCGCCGCGCCAGATGTCGCCCATCCCGCTGGCGATCATCAGGATAGAGGCCAACGCCGGACCCACACAAGGCGTCCAGCCAAACCCGAAGGCCAATCCCATGACATAGGCACCAAGCACCGTTGTCGGCTCTGCCGTGCTTTCGATGCGGGCCTCGCGGTAGAGCAGACCGATGCGGATCACGCCCAGAAAATGCAGACCGAAGACGAACAGCACCGCTGCCGCGACATAGCTGAGCGGTTGCTTCCACTGTGCGAAAGCCTGCCCCACCACCGTGGCACCCATACCCAGCAACACGAAGATCGAGGTCACACCCAATGCGAAAGCGACCGAGGACAGCACCAGCCGGGACTGCGCGCCATGCGCCACCGCGCCATCCTCGCGCAGCTCGCTCATCGAGATGCCCGCCATATAGCACAGGTAGAATGGTACCATCGGCAGGATGCAGGGGGTAAAGAAACTGAGCAAACCCGCCAGCGCCGCGCCCAGATAGGATATGTCGAACACGCGTGTCGCTCCTTGAATAATTCACATATTCAAATTAAGTTGTGGATCATGGTTTCGTCAATCAGGTCCTGATGGCACAGATCAGAAATCTTCTTGCCGCATGCGCGGTATTTTTCGGGGCTGCCCTGTCGGCAAGTGCTGCGCCGCAGCTTGTCATGGTAGAACGTGACGGCTGTCATTGGTGCGAAGCTTGGAACGAGGTCATCGCGCCGATCTATCCCAAAACCGACGCAGGAGCGTTTGCGCCGCTTCTGCGTGCGGACCTGTACGAGGAACCGCCCGAGGGCGTGCGTTTTGACCGGCCCGTCAGTTTTACGCCAACCTTCATCCTTGTCGATGACGGGCGCGAACTCGGCCGGATCGAAGGCTATCCCGGAGAAGAGTTTTTCTGGGTATTGCTGGAGAAACTATTGACCGACACTACAAGTTACGAGGCAGGCTCTTGAGACCACAGGATTTGATTCAAGACCGCGTAGCCCCTGCAACCCATCGACGAGGACATTAGTGATGCCCCTGCCGGTTCTTAGCCCCGACATGTCGGAAGGCGAACTTGACAAGATCGTTGAAAATGCCACTGCGGCATCGGCGTTTCTGAAGGCGATCAGCCATGAGGGTCGACTTATGATCCTGTGCCATCTGGTCTCTGGTGAGAAATCGGTGACCGAGCTGGAAGACCTGTTGTCGGCGCGCCAGGCTGCCGTATCGCAACAGCTTTCGCGTTTGCGACTGGAAGGTCTGGTCGTGCCCCGCCGGGACGGCAAGGCGATCTACTACCGTTTGGCGGATGATCGCCCGCGCCTGATGCTGGAGCGCGTCTACGAGCTGTTCTGCGCGGAGGATTGATGCGGCGCGCAGCCGAGTTGGGTGAGAGTGCGTCAGAGGGTCGGCTGCGCAGCGAGGATCGGAGCGAGGGGCCAGCCCCTCGCGCTCCCCAGAGTATTTTTACCAAGAAGAAGCAGGGGACACAGAGGCTTTGGGACAGACTTGTGGCGTTTGATCGGCAGGACAACAATTTGTCGGTAATATGAGGACAGGCCTTTACCCGGTCGCGTGGACAGAAGGAAGTTCCGCAAGATGCTCGACATCATGACAGAGGCCCACCTGGTCGCGCTGATCGGCCTTGGTGGCGGGGTTCTGCTGGGCTTGGCGGCGCGGTTGGGCCGGTTCTGTACGCTGGGCGCCATTGAGGACTGGCTTTACGGCGGCTCGGACATTCGCTTGCGGATGTGGGGGGTGGCTATTGGCACGGCGATCCTTGGCAGTTTCGTCCTGATTGGCAGCGGTGTCTTGCCTGCGGGAGAGACAATGTACCTGTCATTGCGCTGGATGCCTGCCGCGTCGATCATCGGTGGGCTGATGTTTGGCTATGGCATGGCGCTGTCGGGCAATTGCGGCTACGGCGCGATTGCACGTCTGGGCGGCGGCGATCTGCGCAGCTTTGTTATCGTGCTGGTGATGGGCGTCTCGGCCTATGTCGTGTTGAGCGGCCCGCTTGCGCCTTTGCGTGCGGCGCTGTTCCCGCCGGTGCCTGTGACCGATGAGGGGGTGCCGGGCATCGCGCATATGCTGGCGGGGGCGACCGGAATTTCCGTTATTTTCTGGGGCCTTGGCATTGGTTTAACCTTGTTGGCAGCATCATTGAGCAGCCGCGCCATGTGGCGCGAACCGGCGGCCATATTCTGGGCGGGGGCGGTCGGGGTCGCGGTGATCTCTGGCTGGGCGGGAACGGCCTGGGTTGCGGCGCGCGGCTTTGCAGGCTTGCCCGTGGTCTCGCATAGTTTCTCGGCACCGATGGGCGAGAGCATTCTGTTTGCGATGACCGGCAGCGCGCGGCCGGTTTCCTTTGCCGTCGGGTCGGTTGCAGGCGTCTGGGCCGGGGCGTTCATCGGCTCGCTTCTCAAGGGGCATTTCCGCTGGGAAGCCTGCGAAGATCCGCGTGAATTGCGGCGTCAGATTCTGGGGGCGATCCTCATGGGGGCCGGCGCGGTGATCGCGCTTGGCTGCACTGTTGGCCAGGGCATCACGGCGTTTTCCGTGCTGGCGATTTCAGCGCCCGTGACCTTTGCGGCGATTTTTGCGGGCGCGGCCTTTGGTCTGCGGCAATTGATCGAAGGCTTTCAGCCCGCAGAGTGATACGCGACCGGAATGGGGTAAAAGGGGGCATTTGTACGCTGGAATTGTACAAATGCCCCAGAAGGTTAGTATGCGGCGATCACCCCGTCTCGGCCAGGCGCGCGACATAGCGCGCCAGCGTGTCGATTTCGAGGTTCACGCGGTCCCCGACGGCCACCCGGCCCCATGTCGTGACCTCTTTGGTATGCGGGATGAAGTTGATACCGAATTCCGCGCCCTCGACCTCGTTCACGGTCAGTGACGTGCCGTTCAGCGCCACGGATCCTTTCGGCGCGATGAACCGCGACAGCGAGACGGGGGCGCGCAAGACAACGCGCGTGCTGTCGCCTTCATCCCGGACGGAGATAACCTCGGCCACGCCATCGACATGGCCCGACACGATGTGACCGCCCAGTTCGTCGCCGACCTTGAGCGCCCGTTCAAGATTGACGTCCCGCCCTTTGGCCCATGTATCCAGATTGGTCCTGGACACGCTTTCGGCACTGATTTCGACATCGAACCAATTGGCACCCAGGTCAATCACGGTGAGGCAAACACCGTCACAGGCGATGGAGGCCCCGATGTCGACGCCGCTCGTGTCATAGGACGTGCCGATCCGGGCGCGCAGATCGCCGCGCTGCTCCAACTGAAGGATTTCGCCCACATCCGTAATTATGCCCGTAAACACGATCTTTTCCCCATTCTGTTAGTTTGACCGAAGCTTCTGGATCGGCCATAGTCATCCGCAAGACTGTAGCTGTGTATATGTAGCCTTTGTATGAGGTATTTGAACAAGTTGAGCAACGAGTCTCCAGATAGGCGCGTGTTCCTGTTTCTTCAGGGACCACATGGACCATTTTTCAACCGGCTGGGTGTGATGCTGCACCACGCGGGGGCAGATGTCTGGCGTGTCGGTTTCAACGCAGGCGATCAAGCCTACTGGACCGATCCGCAAAGCTACATCCCCTACACCGGCACCGTGGACCAATGGCCAGATCGGTTTGGCGAGCTGGTGGATGAAAAATCCGTCACCGACATCGTGCTTTACGGCGATACGCGGCCGATACACGCCCTCGCGGTGAAAGAGGCGCATCGCCGCGGACTGACCGTCCATATCTTCGAGGAAGGCTATCTGCGGCCCTGGTGGGTGACCTACGAACGGAACGGATGCAACGGCAATTCACGCCTGATGGACATGACTGTGCCGCAAATGGTCGAGGCGTTGCGCCAGTCGGATATGGAGGCCCCCCTGCCCCCGTCCCATTGGGGCGACATGCGTGCGCATGTTCTTTACGGCGCGCTGTATCACTGGTTTGTCATGTTCCGGACCGGCAAGTACAAGAACTTTGAGCCGCATCGCAAACTAAGCGTGTCCCAGGAATTCCGCCTGCATCTCAAACAGCTTCTGCTGATGCCCGCGATCGCGGCACGACGACGAATTGCCACCGCGCGTATCCGGCATGGCGGCTACCCCTACCATCTGGCGCTTTTGCAACTGGAACATGATTCCAGCTTTCAGCAGCACTCGCCCTTCACCTCGATGAGCGAATTTCTGGAACTGGTGATCAGCGGGTTCGCCGAGGGCGCCCCGAAGCATCATCATCTGGTGGTCAAGGCGCATCCGCTGGACGATGGCCGCGTCCCGTTCCGCAGGGTCATCGCCCAACTGGCAGAGCGTTACGGGATCAGCGGCCGCATTCACTATGTCCATGGCGGCAAGCTGGCACAGATGCTGAACGAGGCGCGCAGCGCGGTCACCGTCAATTCGACCGCCGCACAGCAGGTGCTGTGGCGGGGATTGCCGCTGAAAGTGTTTGGAAAAGCGGTTTACAACCAGCCGGAATTCGTCTCGGACCAACCCTTGAGGGATTTCTTCGCGGGTGCCTCGCGCCCAGACCGACGCGCCTACAAGGATTATCGGCGTTACCTTCTGGAAACCAGTCAGGTGGCCGGGGGGTTCTATTCCGCGCGCGGGCGCAGGCAATTGCTGCGGCATGTGGTCGACATGATGCTGTCCCACGAGGATCCTTATGATGCGCTGCTGTCGGGCACCGCGGCACCGCGGCAACAGTTGCGGCTGGTGACCTGACCACGGCTATCGCCTGCGCTGGCAATATGGATTGGTTTCCGGTAGCTTCCGGCGGACAGCCGAGGCAAAACAAGAATAGTCCAAGGAAGCCAGACAGTGAAACCAACCGCCACCCGCTGGGCAAAATCCGTGGCTCTTCTGGCCGTCGTGTCGATTCTAGCGTCTTGCGGTCTTCCGCGTGTCGGGCCGAACAAGCGCGAAATCTACGCCGGATCGGTCCAGAAAGACGGCAACGCCTTTGTCGTTTCCGTCGATGATCATGTCACCCGCGCCATTTCTGTTGTGCCATCCTTCGGGTTTTCCGACAGTTTCCGGCATGCGGCAGCCTTGGGCAGCGACACGATTCGCGCCGGAGACACGCTGGGTCTGACGGTCTGGGAAAACGTCGATGACGGGCTTCTGTCAAACGAAGGTCTGAATGCCACCGTGCTGGAAGAGGTTCAGGTCGATGGCAACGGCTTTGTCTTTGTGCCCTATGCAGGACGCATCAAGGCTGCGGGCAATACCCCCGAGGCGATTCGCCGTATCATCACCAACAAGCTGGCCGACCAGACCCCCGATCCGCAGGTGCAGGTGCGCCGCTTGGCCGGGGACGGGGCGGCTGTCAGCCTGATGGGTGCCGTGGGCGGTCAGGGGGTCTATCCGATCGAACGCCCGACCCGCACGCTTTCGGCGATGCTGGCCCGTGCTGGTGGCGTGACAATAGATCCCGAAGTTGCCCAGGTCCGCGTGCTGCGTGGTGGCCAGACCGGCAAGATCTGGTTCAAGGATCTGTACGAAAATCCCCAGATGGACATCGCCCTGCGCGGTGGCGACCGCATCGTGATCGAACAGGACAGCCGCGCCTTTACCGCGCTGGGTGCGACCGGCCAGCAGGCCCGGATGAAGTTTGAACATCAGTCGCTTACCGCGATCGAGGCGATCGCGCAGGTCGGCGGCCTGACGCCCTCTGCGTCGGACCCGACCGGGGTGTTCGTGATGCGCGACGAATCTGCGAGCGTCGCCAATCAGGTTCTGGGCCGCAATGACCTGCAAGGCGATCAGCGCATGGTCTATGTGCTGGATCTGACCCAGCCCAACGGCATTTTCATCGCCCGTGATTTCACCATTCGCGACGGCGACACGCTGTATGTGACCGAGGCCCCTTTCACGCAATGGAACAAGGTTGTTGCCGCGCTCACCGGTTCTCTGACGTCGATCACAACGGCAGATACCGCCGCCACGGCGTTGACGGGCGGCTAACGGGCGCGACATGCATGGGAACGAAACCGCCGGGAAGCCATCTTCCCGGCGTTTCTACGTCTACAATGGCGGTTTTCTGACCCAAAGCCGTGTCCGCCGCATCCTTGCCCTTGCCGGGTATCGCGTCTCGCTGGGCCTGCCGGGGCCGGATGACCTGATCGGGGTCTGGGGCCGTAGCCCGACGGCCCACCGGGGCGAGGCGATTGCGCAACGCCGTGGGACGTCACTGGTCCGGGTCGAGGACGCGTTTTTGCGCTCTGTCCGCACCGGGCGTGATGGTGATCCGCCGCTTGGCCTGTTGATCGACCACTCGGGCGTGCATTTTGACGCCAGCCAGCCCTCTGATCTGGAAAAGCTGCTGCTGGATCACCCGCTTGACGATCCTGCGCTGTTGGCGCGGGCCCGGACGGGCATGGCGCGGCTTCAGACAGCCGATCTGAGCAAATACAACAGTTTTGATGCCGGTCTGCGCGCGCCGGAGCCGGGCTATGTGCTGGTTATTGACCAGACACGCGGCGATGCTTCGGTGACGGCCAGCAACGGTGATGCGGCGCAGTTTCGCGCGATGCTGGACGCCGCTCGGGCAGAGCATCCGGCGCGGCGCATCTTGCTGAAAACCCATCCGGAGACGCAAGCGGGGCATCGGGTGGGCTACTTTCGGTCAGAGGATGCCGGTGGCAACGTGGTTTTGTACGACGGCGCGGCCTCGCCCTGGACGCTGTTGCGGGGAGCTGTTGCGGTCTACACGCTGTCGTCGCAATTGGGGTTCGAGGCGATCCTTGCCGGACATCGCCCGCGGGTTTTTGGCCAGCCCTTCTATGCCGGTTGGGGGCAAAGCGATGACGAAAGACCCGTTGCCCGCCGCCAGCGTCACCTGACGCCGGAACAGCTTTTTGCGGCCGCGATGATCCTGTATCCGCGCTGGTATGATCCGTACCGGGATACGCTTTGCGACTTTGAACAGGCCGTCGAGACGCTGGAGGCGCAGGTACGGGCCTTTCGCGACGACCGTCGGGGATGGGTGGCCGAGGGCATGCGTCTGTGGAAACGCGCGCCGTTGCAACGGTTTTTCGGCAATGAGCGCAAGGTCCGGTTCGAGAATGACACCCCGGCGGAAACCGCCCGAACGAATGGCCTGCGCCATATGGTCTGGGCGGGCAAGGCCACGCCCGGATCGGATGCGGTGCGGGTCGAGGACGGGTTTCTGCGCTCGCGCGGCTTGGGGGCGGACCTGATCCCGCCGCTGTCGCTGGTTTGCGACACGACAGGCATCTATTACGATCCTTCGAAAGCCTCGGATCTGGAACAGTTGATCGCGCAAAGTCCGGACCTGCCCGCTGACCAGATCCTGCGCGCCGAGCGCCTGATCGGCGCGATCACGGCCGGTGGGCTATCGAAATACAACCTGTCGCAACGCTGCCCGGAGCTTCCACCCGGCCACCGGATACTTGCGCCCGGACAGGTCGAGGATGACGCGTCCATCCTGACCGGATGCGGCGCGCTTCGGACCAATCTTGCGCTTTTGAAGGCGGCCAGACAGGCCAATCCCGACGCGGTTCTGCTTTATAAACCGCATCCGGATGTCGAGGCGGGGCTGCGCAGCGGCGCGGTTCCCGAGGCAGGTCAGATCGCTGACAGGGTGCTGGAACAGACCGATATGGCGGGGTTGCTTGAGGCGGTAGATGAGGTCTGGACCCTGACCTCGCTGACCGGGTTCGAGGCCTTGCTGCGCGGTTGCCGGGTGGTAACGCTGGGCGCGCCGTTTTACGCAGGCTGGGGGCTGACGACCGATCTGGGCGAGGTGCCCGGTCGGCGCCGGGCACGGGTGACACTTGCCGGGCTGGTGCATGCCACATTGATCGCCTATCCGCGCTACCGCGATCCGGTGACCGGCCTGCCCTGCCCGGTCGAGGTGATCGTGGACCGGCTGGCCAAAGAACAGGTGCCAAGGCCCGGACCGTTCAACCGAAGCCTGTCCAAATTGCAGGGGTTGTTCGCCAGTCAGGCGCATCTTTGGCGAAGGTAGCTCTGGATTTGGGTGGGTCTTCAAAGCGCAGAGTTCGCGCCGCGTGTGACGGCAAGGACAGGCAAGTGGCGCGGCTACTCCGGCGCTGTGCGACGGGTCCAGCGGTGCATCACATCCGGACCGATTGCGCGCGTTTCGACCAGATCAAACCGCGGCGCATCGGCGAGATGCTCCAGCCCGAGCGCGCCGATCGAAGGCCGCCCCTCGGCACCCAGAGTGACGCCAGCGGTAAAGCCGATCAGTTCATCCACCAAACGTGCCTCGAACAGGGAGGCGGCCAGCGTTCCGCCGCCCTCGCAGAAGACGCGTGTCAGCCCGGCTTGCCCCAACGCTTGCAGCACCGACGTGGGATTCAACTGTCGGCCCAGCAACGTGCAGGGCAGCAAGCGTGCGCCCAACCCCTCCCACGCCTTGTGAAGCGTCGCATCGGCATCCGGACCATGGCAGATCCAGACCGGAACCTGTGACGCGGTGCGGGCAAGCTGACCCATCAGCGGCAGGTCGAGCAGGCGCGACACCACGACCCGCACGGGTTGATGCGCAACGCCCAGACCGCGCACGGTGAGCGATGGATCGTCGGCCCGCGCAGTGCCACCGCCCACCATCACCGCATCGTGCTGGTTGCGTTGCGCATGGACCAGACGCCGGGCATCGGGGCCGGTGATCCACTGGCTTTCGCCGCTGGCGGTGGCGATGCGGCCATCAAAACTGGTGGCGAGTTTCAGGGTCAGCCAGGGCCGCCCCTGTTCCACGCGGCGGAAGAAACCGGCGTGATCCTCGGCGGCCTGCCCCGCAAGAATGCCGGTTGTGACGGCGATGCCCGCCGCACGCAGCATCGCAAAACCACGCCCCGAAACGCGCGGATCGTTATCCTCGAACGGGGCGACAACGCGGGCGATACCGGCCTCAATCAGCGCCTCGGCGCAGGGGGGTGTCTGGCCATGATGGGCACAGGGTTCCAGCGTGACATAGGCCGTGGCCCCGCGTGCGGCCTGTCCGGCCTGCGCCAGCGCCACGGTTTCGGCATGCGGGCGCCCGCCGGGTTGGGTCCAGCCGCGTCCGACGATGCGACCCGCTTGCACGATCACGCAGCCCACCGCCGGGTTTGGCCAGCACCTGCCCTGCCCGCGCCGACCAAGGGTCAGCGCGTGGGCCATATGACGGGTATCGGCCTTTGTCACTTTTCCGGGGCGGGGTCCGGGCGCAGCTCGCTGACGAACTTGTCGAAGTCATCGGCGGCCTGAAAATTCTTGTAGACGCTGGCAAAGCGCACATAGGCCACGGTGTCGATCCGGGCCAGCGCCTCCATCACGATCTCGCCGATCTGCTTGGACGGGATGTCGGTTTCGCCCATGCTTTCCAGCCGCCGCACGATGCCGGAGATCATCTGGTCGATCCGTTCCGGCTCTACCGGGCGTTTCTGCATGGAAATGCGGATCGAGCGTTCCAGCTTGTCGCGGTCGAAATCTTCGCGTCGGCCATTGGTCTTGATCACCACCAGATCGCGCAGCTGCACGCGTTCATAGGTGGTAAAACGGCCGCCACATGCCGGACAGAAACGTCGCCGTCGGATCGAGACATGGTCCTCTGCGGGACGTGAATCCTTGACCTGAGTGTCGATATTTCCGCAAAACGGGCAGCGCATGGGCCATCCCCCTATGTTGATCCGCCTCTGTTTGTAGGTCTATGGGCCCACTTGGGCAGTACTATAGGACAGCCGCTAGGGTTTGGGTAGATGTGTTTTACGCACGCTAGATAAGCGCGAAAACGCGGCGTATCCGCGTCAGTCGACGACCAACGCCAGACCGGGACTATCGCCGCTATGGGGGCAACCGCCGTTGAAGGTCTGCACCACATCGTGGCGCGCGGGACAGCGGCCGGCTTCCGGCGAGATCCGTTATTCCCGCCCATCCAGCCGTAGGGGTGGGTGCCTGCGGTCCGGTCCCTCGCGCTTTTTCATGACGCTACAGCCTTGGCCAAACAGTCGTAGCCCTGTCTTTGGCTGGCGCACTCACCGTCTTGCCTATCTGGGTGATTTATTATCGACAATTCTGTTGACAATATTCTTGGTAGCTTTAACAACAGTGCGGACAGCCGGGGATTGCCGGCACCGAGAAGGAGCGACAAGCGGATGACTGCATACCCCGTGGATACCGGCAATCTGTCCGACCTTCTGTGTGCCATGTTGGAACACGAAGGCTGCGCGCCAGAAGAGGCGCGGATCGTCGCCGATCATCTGGTCGAGGCAAGCGCACGCGGGCATGACAGTCACGGTGTCGTCCGGATTTCACGCTATGTGCAATGGCTGCGATCGGGCAAGATCAAGGCCAACCGCGCGGCAAAGGTGATCGCCGATATCGGCGCGCTGGTGCAGCTCGACGGGCAGTCCGGCATGGGCCAGCGGCTTGCCGGGGAGGCCATTTCCATAGGTATCGAGCGCGCCCGCAGCCACGGAACCGCAATCATCGCGATGCGCCACGCCGGCCATATCGGCCGGCTGGGTGCCTATGCCGAACAAGCCGCGCGGGCCGGCTTTGTCTCGCTGCATTTCGTCAATGTCGGCGGCTCGCGGATCGTGGCGCCCTTCGGTTCGGCCGAAGCGGCCTGTTCCACCGCGCCCATCGCCATTGGCGTGCCCAATCCGGGCGGCGATGATTTCATCCTCGATTTCGCCACCTCCATGGTCGCCGAAGGCAAGGCGCTGGTCGCCGCGCGCGGTGGACCGCCGCTGCCGCCCGAGGCCCTGGTGGGCGGCGACGGTCAGCGGACCTCGGACCCGCAGGTCCTTTATGGCGACACGCTGAATGCGCCGGTGCCAGACCCGCGGGCCGGCACCGGTGCACTGCGCACCATGGGGGACCACAAGGGTTCGGGCCTGGCGCTGGCCTGCGAACTTCTGGCCGGGGCGCTCACCGGGAACGGCACCAACAAGCAGGGCGACGGGATCTTCGGCAATGGCTATGTCGCCATCGTCATTGATCCGGCACGGCTCGACGACACCGGCGGCTTCGCGGCCGAGGTGCGCGACTACATCGATTTCGTCCGCGGACTGCGACCCGAAGCTGGACTCGAGCGCGTGCAGATCCCCGGCGACCCGGAACGCGCGCGGCAGCACCACACCCGGTTGAACGGGCTTACGGTGCCCCCCGGCGTGATGCGGGCCATACTCGACCTGGCCGAAGAGATGGGCCTTGACGCCCAAGGGTTGGAACACGAGGCCATGGCCTAACTGCGAGCGCGGCACTGTGCTCTGTGACAGGATTTGAACCACGAAAGGAAAAAGCATGTCGATTCCGAGCGTACGCGAGATCTGGGAGAACGGCGACAAATGCATCAACGGCTGGTGCGCCATGCCTTCGACGGTGACCGCCGAGATCATCGCGCGGCAGCCGTTCGACACGCTGACGATCGACCTTCAGCATGGGCTGGTGGATTACCAGATGGCCCTGACGATGCTCCAGGCGATGGGCGTGAGCGACGTGCCAAAGCTGGCCCGCGTGCGCTGGAATGACCCCGGCTTCATCATGGCGCTGCTCGACGCAGGGTTTACCGGCATCATCTGCCCGATGATCAACACCCGCGCCGAAGCCGAGGCCTTCGTGTCGGCCTGCCACTACGCGCCGCGCGGGTCTCGCTCTTTCGGGCCGACGCGCGCCTCCATCGCCTACGGCGCCGACTACCAGGAACAGGCCAAGACCCGCATCGCCACCCTGGCGATGATCGAAACCCGCGAGGCGCTGGACAACCTCGATGATATTCTCACCGTCGAAGGGCTCGACGCAGTGTATATCGGACCGTCCGACCTGGCGATTTCGATGGGCTACCCGCCCTCGCTCGAGAACATCGCGCCCGAGGTCGAAGAGGCGATCGTGACGATCCGTGAAAAGGCCCAGGCCGCCGGGCGCTTTGCCGGCATCCACACCGGAAATTCCGCCGTCGCCGCGGCCAAGCTGAAAGACGGGTTCAACCTTGCGTCGCTGTCAACCGACACCAAGATCTTCTCGGCCGCCGTGGCCGACATGCTTCGCAATGCGCGGCCAGACGCGGGTGACAAGACGGTGAAGGCACTTTATTGAACCAGAGTGGAGCGGGAGGCATGCGCAGTTCATGGAAGTGATTGACCAGATCGAGGAAGACATCGTCTTCGGCCTATATCCACCGGGATCCCGGATCGTGGAGGATGCGCTGCAAAAGCGATTTGGTCTCAGCCGCTACCTGCTGCGCAGCATCCTCGGCGAGCTAGAGAACCGCGGATTGGTGACCCGTGTTCCCAATCGCGGTGCGCTGGTGGTGGAGCCGACGCCTGACGAGATCGACGACCTCTACGAGGTGCGCGAGATCCTCGAGTTGCGGGCCGCCGAACGCACGCCGTTTCCGATCCCGCCGGCCGGGCTGGGGCAGATGGAGGAACTGGTGGAAACCCATGCCGAGGCGGCCGCCGCGCGCGACCTGCGCCGGGTATTCCGGCTTAATGTCGAGCTGCACCGACACCAGTATTCGTTCTGCCCCAACGAGATGCTGCAACGGGTGATCGAGGAATACTCGCGCCGCGTGCACAGCATCCGGGCGGTAAAATACAACGATCCGGGGCATCTCGACGTGGTGGTGGCCCAGCACCGCGAGATCGTCGAGGCGATGCGGCAATGCGACACCGCGCGATATGTCGAGGCGGTGCGGGTGCATCTGCCCGATTCCAGCATCGCATACCGCCGCGCCTGGGAGCTGAAACATGGCCGCAGCGAACAGGTGGGCTGAACGCCCCGCGCCGCTGCTGACAGCACCGGCGGATTAAGCAGCATATCCTTTGAAATCGTGCTTGCGCCTCGTGCCGCGGGGTGCGCCCGGCTGCGTGATGAGTAGGTGGACATTTGTGTCAATAAAGTTGTTGACAATCATGGCGGCAATCTGGCTCACTTCCCGCAAGTGGATGAGGAAGAAGACATGAACAGCAAACGATTCCTGATCGGCAATGCCGCGGGGTTTTCCGGCGACCGGGTCGATGCGGCGCTGCCGGTAGTGCGCACGCTCATCTCTCGCGGCCTGCCCTCGGCGTTGTTCTTCGAAGTGCTTGGCGAACGCACCGTGGCGCTGGCGCAGATGGCCCGCAACGCCGACGCCGACAAGGGTTTCGAGCCCATGCTCGACCGGCTGCTGGCACCGGTGTTGGGCCTCTGCCTTGAGCATGGCATCCCGATCATTGGCAATTTCGGAGGTGCCAACCCGCAGGGTGCGGCGCGCCGGATCGCGGCGCTCGCCAGAGAGCTGGGTCTGCGTCCGGTCAAGGTCGGCATTGTCGAGGGCGATGATGTGCGCGGCCTGCCGCTGGAAACATACCCGGTGTTCGAGGCCGATGCCGGGATCGACACCCATGGCGGCGACATCATCGCCGCCAACGCCTATCTCGATGCGCAGCCCATCGTTGCAGCCCTGCGTGGCGGTGCCGACGTGGTGGTGACCGGCCGCACCGGCGATCCGTCGCTGGCGCTTGCCCCGCTGATCTGGCATTTCGGCTGGTCCGCCGAGGACTGGGACAAGCTGGCCGTGGGCGCGGTGGCCGGGCATCTGCTGGAATGCGGCGCGCAGCTTGCCGGCGGCGTGTTCTTCGATCCCGGCTACAAGGACATTCCGGACCCCGCCAACATCGGCTTTCCGATCGCCGAGGTGGAGGCCGACGGCGGCCTGGTGGTGACCAAGGCCGACGATACCGGCGGGCGCGTCAGCGTGGCCAGCGTGACCGAGCAACTGCTCTACGAGGTGCACGACCCGTCGCGCTACGTCACGCCGGATGTCACCGTCGACATGACCGCCATCACCCTGGAGGAGATCGCGCCCGACCGGGTGCGGGTGGATGGCATCGCCGGGCAGCCGCGGCCCGAGGACCTGAAGGTGACGATCAGCCACGACGGCGGCTGGCTGGGCGAGGGAGAGGTCAGCGTGGCCGGCCCCAACTGCCGCGCGCGAGCAATGGCGATGGCGGATGCGCTGCGCGAACGGCTGCGCATCCGACAGCTTGCGGTGCGCAGCCGGATCGACCTGATCGGCATGGGCGCGGTGCATGACAATGACGCAGGCGACCTGACGCGCGCCCACGCCGGGCCCGAGCCCGTCGAGGTGCGGGTGCGGATCGCTGCTGCCGGGCCGCATCAGGAAGATGTTGACCAGGCCGCGCGGGAGGCGCTGGCGATGCTGTGCTGCGGGCCGGCCGGTACCGGAGGGGCGCGCTGGCACACGACCCGTCGGGTCGCCACGCGCTCCTGCCTGGTGCCTCGCCGCGATGTTCCGGCGCAGGCGCGTTTTCTGGAGGAGCAGGCATGATCGAAGTTCCGCTGCACGAGGTCGCGCATGGCCGCGCCGGAGACAAGGGTAACCGGCTGAATATTAGCGTGATCCCCTACAAGCCCGAGGCCTGGCCGCTTTTGGCCGAGCAGCTCACCGAGGCGCGGGTGCTCGAGGTCTTCCGCCACCGCGGAGCCACCGCCGTTCGCCGCTACGAGATGCCCCGGATCAACGCCTTCAACTTTGTCATCGACGATGTGCTGGAAGGCGGCGTGAACACCGCGCTCAACCTCGACGGCCACGGCAAGACGATGTCGTTCCGCCTGCTGGCGCTGCCGGTCCGGGTCGACCGAACCATGCTCGCCGACGCCAGCCCCTGGGCTGAAGACGCTTCGCCAGGCGATGTCGCACAGGCATAGGCACAGGCACAGGCACAGGCACAGAAAACGTAGATTTAGAGAGGAGAGAGACATGAAACTCATGAAAACACTATGCGCGGCCGCGCTCGCCGCGGGTCTGGCCACCGGGGCCGGGGCCGAGATTTACCGGCTGCAAACCAGTCAGAATGCAGGCGATTTCACCCTGCAATATTTGCAGAATGTCTGGGTGCCGCGCCTGACCGCGATGAGCGGTGGCGAAATCGAGCTGGAGCTTTTGCCGATCAATTCCGTGGTGCCCGCCGCCGAAGGGCTTGATGCCGTGTCGATGGGCATTCTCGACGGGTTCCACGACGCCGTCAGCCGTTCGACCGGCAAAGACCCGGCCTTCGGCATGTTCGCCGACATGGTGGCGGCCTATGACACCCCCGACCAGGGCCAAACCATGTGCATGAATGCCGGCGGCAAGGCGTTCCTGCAAAAGCTGGTCGACAAGTATTCCGACAACATGGTGCATGTGGTCGGCTGCGCCCCCTACACCCGTGAATCGCTGCCCGCTGCGGTGCCGATCCGTGGCGTCGATGACCTGAAGGGCCTGAAGATCCGCGCGCCCGAGGGCCTGCCTGCCGAGCTTTTCAGCCGCGCAGGGGCCACATCGGTGCCGATCCCGTTCTCCGAGGTCTATACCTCTCTGGAGAAGGGCATTATCGACGCCGCGGATGCCAGCGCCTATGTCAACAACCATGCGACCGGCCTGCACAAGGTGGCCCCCTACCCGATCCAGCCCGGCATCCACAGCCAGGCGATCCTGTACCTCACCTTCAATAAGGACGTATGGGATGCCTTTACGCCCGCCCAGCAGGAAATGATCAACACCTGGTACATGGCCGCGTTGCCCGACCTGCGCCGCTATTCCAACCTGGAAGACTACAAGATCATCGCCAAGGATCGCGCCGGCGGGACCAACGTAAAGGAAATCATCGACTGGTCGCCCGAGGACCGGGCCAAATTCCGCGAGATCGCAAAGTCGGTCTGGGAAGACTACGCCAAGCTCTCGCCGCTGGCGCAGGAGGCCTATGAGGTACAGGTGCAGTACCTGCGCGACGCCGGCCTGCTCGAATAACTCCGCAACTCCCTTGCGTCCGGGTTCGGGCGCGGGGGAGCCACAGCGGGGCGGCGGCGAACGCCGCCTCGATTTTTCCGCATTGCAGACGAGGCTGAGAGAACCGAATGCCGACCGATACCGAAATACTCGATTTCGACACCGCCCGCCATCCGGGCCGGATGCCGTCCGTGATCGCGCATTTGAGCCGTTTCATCGGCCACGCCATCCCCCCGCTTTATCTGGTTTGCGCGGCGATCACCGTCTTCGAGGTGTTCACCCGCTATGTGCTGGCTTCGCCCACCCAATGGGCCTTTGAAGTCGTGATGACGCTCTGCGCCCTGGCCTGGGTGCTTTCGGCCGGCTACGTCACGCTCTATCGTCGCCATATCGCCATCACCGTCATCACCGACATGGCCAGCGAACAGACCCGCCGGGCGCTTGGCATGGTCTCCACCATCGTCAGCGCGGTCGCGATTTACATTCTGCTTGAAGCCTCGCTGACGCCGATGCTGAAGGCTGTCGACCTGGTCCAGCGAACCGGCAGCGGCTT
Organism: Primorskyibacter flagellatus; assembly: GCF_048268605.1. NCBI lineage: Bacteria > Pseudomonadati > Pseudomonadota > Alphaproteobacteria > Rhodobacterales > Roseobacteraceae > Primorskyibacter > Primorskyibacter flagellatus. Next base: position 6,608 of record NZ_JBLWVF010000025.1, on the reverse strand, counting down.
CAACTCGCCGATGCCGATGATGCTGAAGATCGGCCTGGTCGCTGGCACCGTGCTTTATGTGGTGCAGTTGTTCGGCAACCTGTTGGAAGATGTCAAGAGCCGCCTGTGGCGTAAGGTCGTCACGATTGCCGGCATCGTGCTGGCGCTGCGCATCCTGGCGCTCCTGCTCGATCATTATCTCGGCAGCAGCGCCCTTACCGATTTCTTCTGGTCGCTGTTCTCGCCGCTGGAGCCGCTGAGCAATCTGGGCCGCGAGATGGATATCCGATCGCTCCCGCTGAGCTGGGTTACCGTCTTCATCGTTGCTGCCTTGCTGGTGTTGATGATGACGGGCATGCCGCTGGGCGTGGCGACACTGACGGTGTCGATTTTCTGCGCGCTGCTCTACTTCGGTCCGCGCGGTCTGTTCCTGGTGTCGTCCAACGTCACCGGGCTGCTGGAGCATTACACCCTGGTCGCGGTGCCGCTCTTTGTCCTGATGAGCTGCATTCTCGAACGCTCCGGCGTCGCCAAGGACCTGTTCGACGCGATGAGCATCTTCGCGGGCAATCTGCGCGGCGGCGTGGCGGTGCAAACCACTGTCGTCGCCGTGGTGCTGGCCGCCATGACCGGCATTATGGGCGGCGAGATCGTGATGCTGGGGCTCGTCGCGCTGCCGCAGATGCTGCGGCTGGGCTACGATCGCAAGCTGGCGATGGGGGTGATCTGCGCCGCCGGCTCTCTGGCCACGCTGATCCCGCCCTCGATCATCATGATCGTCTATGGCCTTGCGGCCCAGGTCGGCATCGGCGACCTGTTCATGGCCGGCGCGTTACCGGGCATGCTCTATGCCTCGCTCTACATCCTCTACATCCTGGTGATCTGCCGGCTCCGGCCGCAAATGGCGCCGACCTCCTCGGAGATCGCTGAACGCGCCGGAGAAGAGCAGACCCTGGCGCGCCACCGCCTGATCGCGGTGATCATGGCGCTGCTGGTCATCGGCATGGTGATGGGCAGCATCTATGCCGGCATCGCCTCGGTCACCGAGGCCGCGGGCGTCGGCGTGATCGGTGCCTGCATCGTCGCCGCGATCCGCATGGAACTGAACTGGAAGATGCTGCTCGACGCGCTGATGCGCACCACCACCACCGTGGGCACCATCATCTGGCTGGTGCTCGGCGCGGTTAGCCTCGTGGGCATCTACAACGTCATCGGTGGTGCCGCCTTCATGCGCGAGCTGTTCACCGGGCTCGACATGCACCCGATGCTGATCATCCTGCTGATGATGGCGGTGTTGATGGTGCTGGGCACGTTCATGGAGTGGATTGCGATCGTCTTCATCACCGTGCCGATCTTTGCGCCGGTGGTGATGGATCTCGGCCCGGCGCTCGGGCTTGAACCAGAGCAAGCGGCGCTGTGGTTCGGGGTGCTCTTCGTGATGAACATGCAGATCTACTTCCTGTCGCCCCCCTTCGGCCCCGCCGCCTTCTGGCTGAAGAGCGTGGCCCCCAGCGACGTGAAGCTGCAAGAGATCTTCGTGGCGATGCTGCCGTTCATCGTGTTGCAGATCATCGGTCTCGCGATGGTTATCATGTTCCCGCAGATCGCCCTTTTCCTTCCGGAATACCTCTCGCAATAGGAGCGAACCATGGCACCTGACGAACGCGAAGCCACAGACCCGAACTATCGCCCCTGGAGCTGGATTGCCGGCTTCATCCTGGCCGCGGTGGTGGTCTGGTTGATGTTCGAGCTGTCCCTCCAGATCGGCTGAAACCTTACGGCAGGGCGACCCTCCCCCAGCTCTGCCGCAACTGCCCGGTGGCCGATCACCGGGAAATTCTCTCGGTCTCGCCACCGGGTGCATCCCTGAACGAGGGCGCTCATGACCTTTAATTATTGCGTGATCGGCGGCGGCATCGTCGGGCTGGCGACGGCGAGGGCACTGCTGGAGCGGCGGCCCGGCGCAAGGCTGGTCGTGCTCGAAAAAGAGACCTGGCTGGCGACCCATCAGACCGGCCACAACAGCGGCGTCATCCACTCCGGCATCTACTACGCACCCGGTTCTCTGAAGGCCGAACTGTGCCGCGACGGTGCCGAGGCTACCAAGGCCTTCTGCCGCGCGCATGACATTCCGTTCAAGACCTGCGGCAAGCTGATCGTCGCCACTGATGCGCTCGAGATGGAGCGGATGGACGCGCTCTACCGCCGCTCCATCGAGAACACGGTCGAGGTGGAGCGGATCGACCGCGAACGGCTGGCGGCGATGGAGCCAGACATCTCGGGCCTCGGCGCTCTGCTGGTGCGCGCCACCGGCATCGTCGACTATGCCCGCGTCTGCGAGGCGATGGCCGCCGACATCCGCGCTGCGGGCGGCGAAATCCGCCTGCAAGCCGAGGTGACGGGCCTCAGCGAAGGTGACGGGGAGGTAACGGTTGGGGTCAGCGGACAGGACACGCTGCACGCGCACAACCTCGTGGTCTGTTCCGGCGTGCAGGCCGACCGGCTGGCGCGCATGGCCGGTCTTGCCCCCGATTTCCGCATCGTGCCGTTCCGCGGCGAGTATTTTCGCCTGGCAAAGCGCTGGGAGGGCAGACTGCGCCACCTGATCTACCCGGTGCCCGACCCCGACCTGCCCTTCCTCGGCATTCACCTGACCAACATGATCGACGGCTCCATCACCGTCGGACCCAATGCCATGCTGGGCATGGCCCGCGAGGGCTATGACAGGTTCGCGGTGAACCTGCGCGACATGGGCGATGCGCTGCTTTTCCCGGGCTTCTGGAAGTTGCTCGCCGCCAACCTCCGCCCCGGCCTCGAAGAGCTGCGCAACAGCCTGTTCCGCCGCCGCTACCTGGCGCAATGCCGCAAGTATTGCCCGACGCTAGAGCTTGACGATCTGGAGCCGATAGAGGCCGGCATTCGCGCCCAGGCCGTGGGTCGCGACGGCAGCCTGATCCACGACTTCCTGTTTCTCGACACGCCACGGGCCGTTTTCGTCTGCAATGCGCCGTCGCCCGCGGCCACATCGGCGCTGCCGATCGGAACACACATCGCCCAGCGGCTGCTCGAACGCCCGGGGGCCGCACGCCCCGTCTTGACCCATTGAGGAGGATCGCCCCATGAATACGACCACGTTCCCGGTCAGAACCCGACCACAAGCCCCAGGCCGGCCGGGCTTTCGCCCCATACCGGAGCGGGAGGTCGCATGATGGCCCGCGTTTTGGTTCTCGACCCGATCCACCCCGATGGCATGGCGCTCTTGCAAGCGCGCGACGACATCGAGATCGTGCATCTTGAAACGCCGACCGAGCAGAAAATCGCCGCGCAGATGCCGCAGGCCGATTACCTCTTGCTGCGCGGCCGCACCGTGGCCGAGGCGCTTTACTGCAATGCCCCGCGCCTGCGCATGGTTTCGCGCCATGGCGTCGGCTGCGACAACCTTAACTCCGATCAGCTCCGCAGTCTCGGCATCGGCGTCGCAATCACCGCCGATGCCAACTATGTCGCGGTGGCCGAACACGCGATGATGCTCACGCTCGCCGCCTGCAAGAATCTTGGTCAGGCGCAACATGTGGCGCGGAACGGCGATTGGACGGTGCCTGAAAATCGCGGCGCGCGGGAGCTCTGCGACGCCGAGACGATGGTGTTCGGCTTCGGCCGGATCGGTCGGGCCTATGCACAGCGCGCAGCGGCCTTCGGAGCGCGGATCCGGATCTTCGATCCGTATCTTCCCGAGGACGCTGCTCTGCCCGACGGCTACCGGCGCGCGACCGATATTTTGGAGGTTGCTGACGCCGACGTGATCAGCCTCCATATGCCGCTTTCAACCGAAACCGCCAACCTCTTCGATGCCACGCTCCTGGCGCAGCTCAAGCCGGGGGCGATCGTGGTGAATACCGGGCGCGGCGGCGTGGTCGATGAAGCTGCCGTGGTGGCGGCGCTGGAAACCGGAACGCCGTCGATCTACGCGACCGACGTTTTCGCAAAGGAACCGCCCGCGCGCGATGACCCGCTTCTCAAACACCCCGGTGTGATCGTGACCCCGCATTCCGCTGCAATGACGACCGAGAGCGTGCGGCGTATGGCGATGCGGTCGGCGCAGAACATCCTCGACCATCTGGACGGAACACTTTCCCCCGAGATGGTGGTGCTTCCTGTTGGCAGGGGCGTGGACGGGTAGATAGAACGTACACCGCAGAAAGAACCGTTGAGCCTCTCAAGTTTGGAAAGAAGTGGATGACCACGCCCGGAGTCCAACAGATGCTTCAACGCAAGTTGAGGGTCCTGCGACCCATGGTGCGGGTCGGCCATGTCGCGAAGACTTGACCAAGCGTACAATTGGTTCGCCGCTCACAACGTATCGGATATGATCTTTCCCGATCGCGAAGCCACAATCCGGCAATGCCGGACCGTCAGGGCCTTCCTGATGAGGCTTGGCCAATAAGCCACCCAGCAGTTGCGAGCCCTGCCACTGGCGATGCGCGCAGCAGGGCGGACGACCGCTTTACCGCTTCGGAAAGGACACGGGTGCGTAGAGAAGCCGACAGAAATTCCGGCGCGCCGAGACGCCTGTTATTTCGGGCCAGCGGCACCGAAAATGGAAGACTCCGGTTCTACGGACGAAATGGACCCCCACCCTCTCGATGGTTCCCACGCCCTACACCGCGCGCGATGTGAACCAGTTTGTGTACCACTTCGAGGTAGAGACGCAAGGACGGCGGCTTGACCTATGCCTATCCCAGTGAAAACTAACGTGCTTTAAGGGGGTTGGCTGGGGTGGTAGGATTTATTGTCATAATATCAGATCCTTAACAACTTAAAGAAGTTGTTCTCATTTCCCAGATTGAAAATCAAGTTTGAATGACGTGGGTGTCACGCCGCTCTTCTGTAAAGGATTCTGATCTCTCTCTTAAATTCGAGGATCCGCTTATCCACCAACGAAAGCAGCGCCCAAATCAATTATTTTGGATTTTGTCGAAACGATGCGAAGATCACTGGCCGATGTTGGGCTTCGTGAGCATCAGCCAGACGACCACCAGAACCGCGGCAAATGCCCGGAACCCAAAGGCGAGCCACCACTGGAATAGACGGTGATATTCATCGGGCAGCGCCTTGCCTGCCTCATGCGCCTCGCGCGCCAGATCCCGCATTCGTATCTGCATCCAGACCACGGGAAGCCAAAACATCCCGACAAAGACGTATAGCCCGAGCGACAGGACGACCCAGCCTTCAAGCAAAGACCAGCCGACGTTTCGAGCAAGAAGGTAGCCGGTGATCGGTTGGACAAGTGCTGCGGTCGCGGTGAATGCAGTGATCTCGACGTGGGGGAGGTGCGAGTTGCCTGTTCAGGCAGTTTTGCCCAGCTGTTCTACCGGTGTCTTCTTGCGCTTATGGGGACACGCCCCGGCTCCTGATCCATCTGGAAGCCGCCCCACAAGACACCGTTGTTTCCGGCGTTTTGGATGGGCGCAATGCCCCCTTCCCCAGACACACCTATCCTGCAGCGATTGTGACGGTGATCCCGAGTGCAGTGAACCGGTTCAGCACTGCCGCACGGAACTGTACCTCGGCGACCTGACGATCAAGTCGCGGGCCATGAGGCGCTGACCGAATCCTTTCACGGAATTCATCCGCTGACCGGCAGGGTATCGCGCTGCGATGTCCCGAAAGGTTTTGTTTCGGCACGGCTTCGCCGGTGATATTCACTCCAGCGCCACCAGAGCGCCCGACCGAGATATGTCGAGGTGCGCAGCGCCTCGTTTCGTGCCCTGGCAACGGCGGTGGTCGTGCTCCATGGGCTGGCATTGCGGCGAGGCGGGATGATTGCGGCAGCACCGCGGTCGGCAATGGCGTCGTGACAATTCCGTGTGTCATAGGCACCGTCTGCGGTGACGGTCGCGATCTCTTGGGTCGATCTGGCTCAGAAATTCTGGCAGCATCGGCGCGTCGCCGATATTGCTTGTGGTGACCTCGACGGCGCGGATTTCCAGTGTTTCCTCGTCAATTCCGAGATGGATCTTGCGCCCGACCCGTCGTTTCGAACCATCATGCTTGCGGGCATGCCACTCGCCTTCATGCTCCACCTTGATCCCGGCGCTGTCCACTGCCCGGCAGTGCATCACAACGTGATGTCACGAGAGGGGATCAGCAGATGCAACTGTCCTTTGGAGCCGCGATACGGGATCGTCACATCCAGAGTCTTTTGCCGAGGACTGAGGGTGCTGAAGTCACGCACGGACCAATCGAGCCCGGCCAGCTTCAGAAGGCTCGCAACAAAACCGGTCGTCTGCCGAAGCGCCATGCCAAAGAGAACCTTCAGTGTAAGGCAGGCCTGTATGGCAGCATCGCTGTAGCTCTGTTGGCGACCGCGTTTCCCGGATGGCGCAGCCTCCCACACCATCGCAGGATCAAACCAAACAGTTAGCGATCCGCGCTGTCGCAGCGCCCGATTTTAGTCATGCCAGTTCGTCGTCTTGTAGATCGTCTTTGCGGATATGTCATGCACGTCAGCTACCACACTGAATTCACACAGTGAATCCCAGAGGCTCCTTGTGCAACATGTATAACCGCCCCTTGCGCAAGAGGATTCTTCAGAGCTGATTTTGGCGCGTCATCGGGTGCTGACATGT
>NZ_JBLWVF010000024.1:0-47131 GCF_048268605.1 Primorskyibacter flagellatus | reverse complement strand
AGCTGCCGTTCTTGACGGGCGATTGACTGTCGCTCACAGGAAACTGGCCGCCTGACCACCAGGTTTTGCCCACTCCCGAATTAAAGGCAAAATCTCATGTTTAAGGGCAAAGCACAGCCGTTGATTTGGTTGGATTTCTCATCTCACAATTAAGGGCTACGCGACAGCTCCGGATGCTCTCGCCCGCGTGCATCATCTCGAAGCCCTTGTTGATCTCTTCCAGCTTCAGAATATGCGTGATCATCGGGTCGATCTCGATCTTGCCGTCCATGTACCAGTCGACGATCTTGGGCACGTCGGTGCGCCCGCGCGCGCCGCCAAAGGCGGTGCCTTTCCATGTGCGGCCCGTGACCAGTTGGAAGGGGCGCGTGGCGATTTCGGCGCCGGCGGGGGCGACGCCGATGATGACGCTCTCGCCCCATCCCTTGTGCGATGCCTCGAGGGCGGTGCGCATGACGCCGACATTGCCGGTGGCATCGAACGTATAGTCGCCGCCGCCGGTCAGCTCGACCAGGTGGCCGAGCAGATCGCCCTTCACCTCATTCGGGTTGACGAAATCGGTCATGCCGAAGCGCTTGGCCATCTCGACCTTTTGCGGGTCGATATCGACGCCGACGATCTGGCTGGCCCCCGCCATGCGCAGGCCCTGGATGACGTTGAGGCCGATCCCGCCGAGACCGAAAACGATGGCGCGGCTGCCGATCTCGACCTTGGCGGTGTTGATGACCGCGCCGATGCCCGTCGTGACACCGCAGCCGATATAGCAGACCTTGTCGAACGGCGCATCCTTGCGGATCTTGGCCAGCGCGATCTCGGGCAGGACGGTGTGGTTCGAGAAGGTCGAGCAGCCCATGTAATGCAGGATCGGCGTGCCATCGAGCATGGAGAAGCGGCTGGTCCCGTCGGGCATAACGCCCTTACCCTGCGTCGCGCGGATCGACTGGCAAAGGTTCGTCTTGGGGTTCAGGCAATACTCGCACTCGTGGCATTCGGGCGTGTAGAGCGGGATCACGTGATCGCCCACTTCCAGCGAGGTGACACCCTCGCCCACCTCGACGACGACGCCCGCGCCCTCATGGCCGAGGATCGCAGGGAACGCGCCCTCGGGATCGGCGCCCGACAGGGTGAAGTTGTCGGTGTGGCACAGGCCCGTCGCCTTGATCTCGACCAGAACCTCGCTCGCCTTGGGGCCGTCCAGGTTCACTTCCATGATTTCCATGGGTTTTCCGGCCTCAACGGCTACGGCGGCGCGTGTTCTCATTGCAGATGTCACTTGAATTTATGTATAGACATATAAGGCGTCACCACGTTGCAGAAAGCGTGACTGGCCCCGTCAAGCATTTGGCGTCATCTGGGATGAAAGGAAGAAATCATGCAGCTGCTGAAGGGCGTCGATCTGGTGGAGGTGCCGTGGAAGAACGGCGGCGGCATCACCCGCAATATCGCAGAAGGCAAGACGGCGCTTGGCCCGACATGGCGACTGAGCCGGGCTGATGTGGCCGGGGATGGGCCTTTCTCGAATTTCGCGGGGCTGCGGCGGGTACTTACCGTTATCTCCGGCGCTGGCATGGACCTTTTGCACACGGATGGCACCTTGCGCGCCGATCCGCTAAAGCCGGTGGCGTTCGATGGGGGCCTGCCCGTCACGGCGCGCCTGCTGGACGGGCCGCTGACCGATCTGAACCTGATGTTCGACCCGGCCCATTGCGACGGTGCCGTGCGCCTGTTGCGCGGCGCGGCCGTGCAGGACGTGGACCCCCCGTCTGGCGGGCTCACGGCAATCCACGTCGTTCAGGGCCGCCCGCGGATCGCGGGCGACGCGCTGGCTGTCGCGGATACCGCGTTCTTGACCGGGCCTGCTGATTTGCAACTGGCCGAGAGCGACGCTCTGCTGGAGATATCCTTGCGGTATCTCGATCAGAGTGCTGCCATCACACTGTCCATTGCGGCCCGATAGCGCGCGACGATACCCTCGCGCGCGACATGCCTGCCGCCCTGAACCATGTGGCGCCCGGCGGACCAGACATCGGTCACGGCGGCGTCCGTCGCGGCAAAGACCAGACCATCGAGCAACTGGTGGCGCGGCAGCGCCATCAACGCGGTATCATGGCTGTCGATCGCAACCAGATCGGCCAGCTGGCCCACCGCGATCGTGCCCGCCTTGCGGCCCAGGGCCTGCGCCCCGCCGCGCGCCGCGCCGGTATAGAGCATGTGACCGACCGACCCTTCCTCGACGACCATGACATTGCGCGCCATGTCGCGCAGGCGCTGCGAATATTCCAGGGTGCGCAACTCCTCGGTCAGTGAGATCCGCACGTTGGAGTCCGACCCGATGCCGAAGGCCCCGTGCGCCTGCAGATAGGCGGGCCCGTTGAACGGGCCATCGCCCAGATTGGCCTCGGTGATCGGGCAGAGGCCCGCAACCGCGCCTGAATGGGCCATCGCCCGCGTTTCGGCATCGGTCATGTGGGTGGCGTGGATCAGGCACCATTCCGGCGTGACATCGGCATTCGCCAACAGCCAGTCCACAGGGCGCGCGCCCAACCACGCCTCGATATCGGTGACCTCCTTGGGCTGCTCGGCGATGTGGATATGGACGGGGCCGCCCTCATGCGCGACCAGCGCGGCCGCCAGATCATCCGGCGAGGTGGCGCGCAGAGAATGGGGCGCGATGCCGACGCGGCAATCCTCGGGCAGATCTGCCACCGCTCGGCGCGCATGCGCGACCAGATCGCCGAAACGATCCACCGAATTGCCGAACCGCGCCTGCCCCTTCTGCAAGGGCATCTGCCCGGCGCCGCCATAAGTATAAAGCACCGGCAGATGTGTCAGGCCGATACCCGATACCTGCGCGGCGGCAGCGATACGCGCCGAAAGCTCCGCCAGATCGTCGTAAGGCGCTCCGTCCGGCTGGTGGTGCAGGTAATGAAACTCGCCGACGCTGGCATATCCCGCCTCTTGCATTTCGAGGAAAACGAAAGCCGCGATCGCCTCGATGTGCTCGGGCGTCAGATGCGCGGTAAAGCGATACATCAGATCACGCCACGTCCAGAAACTGTCCTTTCCGGCTGCGCGATACTCGGTCATGCCTGCGATCGCTCGCTGGAAGCTGTGGCTGTGAAGGTTGGCGAGCGCGGGCAGAAGCGTGTCGACGCACTGGTCATCCGGCGCCGCGCTGGCACCCACGCTCAGCCCAGTGATCGCCCCCCCATCGACGCTCAGCCGGACATCGCTGGCCCATCCATCCGCCAAGAGTGCCTGTTTTGCGAAAATCATTTGACTGCCTTTCCAAAGTTTATGTATAGACATATATAGCGCTTCATCCGGTTGGAAAAGCGAAACCTCAGCCATATCGGACAGATTATGACAGATAGCAAAACTCTCTACGTCGATTTGACCGCCGCGACGATGAGGCAGACCGATGAGGCCTACGGCCTGATCCCGAATGCCGCCATCGCGGTCGAAGCGGGACGAATCGCATGGACGGGGCCGCTGGACGATCTGCCCGGCGAATATGAGGCTACCTCGCGCACACCGCTCGGCGGCCGCCTTGTCACGCCGGGCCTGATCGATTGCCACACGCATATCGTGCATGGCGGGGACCGCGCGGGCGAGTTCGAGATGCGCCTCAACGGTGCCAGCTACGAAGAAGTCGCGCGCGCCGGGGGCGGCATCGTCTCGACCGTGACCGCGACCCGCGCGGCGGATGAAGCGGCGCTGATCGCGAGCGCCCTGCCCCGTGTCGACACGCTTCTGGCCGAGGGGATCTGCACGCTCGAGATCAAGTCGGGCTACGGGCTCGACGTCGAGACCGAGCTTCGGATGCTGCGCGCCGCGCGGGCGATCGAGCGCGAGCGCCCTGTGCGCGTGCGCACCTCCTTTTTGGGCGCGCATGCCGTGCCGGCGGAATATGCGGGCCGCGCCGATGCCTATCTGGACGAGGTCTGCATCCCGGCGCTACGCGCCGCGCATGAGGAAGGTCTGGTCGATGCGGTCGACGGTTTCTGCGAAGGCATCGCCTTCTCGCCCGAGCAGATCGCCCGCGTCTTCGATGTGGCTCAGGAGCTGGGCCTGCCGCTCAAGCTGCATGCCGAGCAGCTGTCGAATCTCGGCGGTGCGAAGATGGCGGCAAGCTATGGGGCGATGTCCGCCGATCATATCGAGTATCTGGACGAAGACGGCGTCATTGCGATGGCTAATGCCGGAACCGTCGCCGTCATCCTGCCCGGCGCCTTCTACACCATCCGCGAGACGCAAACGCCGCCCATCGAGAGCCTGCGTAAGCATGGCGTGCCGATGGCCCTGTCCACCGACAACAATCCCGGCTCGTCGCCGCTGACGTCGCTTCTGCTGACGATGAACATGGCCTGCACGCTGTTCCGCATGACCCCCGAAGAGGCGCTGGCCGGCGCGACCCGCAATGCGGCCGCCGCGCTGGGGCTGGATGATTGCGGAACCATCGCCGAGGGCATGCGCGCCGATCTGGCCGTATGGGACATCAAGGCACCGGCCGAACTGAGCTATCGCATCGGGTTCAACCCGCTTCATTCCCGCATCTTCGGAGGCAATTCGTGACCACGCTCACCCTGACACCCGGCGCCGTGACGCTAAACCACCTGGCACAGATCTATTGGGACGAATGCGCCGTGCGCCTCGATCCCGCGAGCCATCCGGATATCGAGCGCGCCCATGCGCGCATCGCCCGCGCCGTCGCGGGGACGGATGCCGTCTATGGCGTCAATACCGGCTTTGGCAAGCTGGCCTCCGTCAAGATCGCGTCCGAGGACACGGCTACGCTGCAGCGCAACCTGATCCTTTCGCATTGCTGCGGCGTCGGCCCCGCCATTCCGCGCCGCATGGCGCGGATGCTGATGGCGCTCAAGCTGCTCAGCCTCGGGCGGGGCGCCTCGGGCGTCCGGCTGGAGCTGGTCGCCCTGATCGAGGCGATGCTGGACAAGGGCGTGACGCCCGTGATCCCGGCGCAAGGCTCGGTTGGGGCCTCTGGCGATCTGGCGCCGCTGGCACATATGGCAGCCGTGATGATGGGGCATGGCGAGGCCGAATTCGGTGGTGATGTGATGCCCGGCGGCAAGGCGCTGGCCGCGGCCGGTCTCAGCCCGATCGAGCTTGGCCCGAAGGAAGGCCTCGCGCTGATCAACGGCACGCAATTCTCCACCGCATTCGCGCTGGCGGGCCTTTTCGGCGCATGGCGCGCGGCACATTCCGCGCTGGCCACATCGGCGCTGTCGACCGACGCCATCATGGGCTCGACCGCGCCGCTGCAGCCCGAGATCCACAGCCTGCGCGGCCATCGCGGCCAGATCGAGGCAGGCGAGACGATGCGCGCGCTTCTGGAGGGCTCCGAGATCCGAGAGAGCCACAGGGACGGCGATGCGCGCGTACAGGATCCCTATTGCATCCGCTGCCAGCCGCAGGTGACCGGCGCCGCGATGGATGTGCTGCGGCAGGCCGCGCAAACCCTCGAGATCGAGGCAAACGCGGCGACGGACAATCCGCTGGTCCTGACCGAAGCCGATCTCATTGTATCGGGCGGAAACTTCCACGCCGAGCCGGTCGGCTTTGCCGCCGACATGATCGCGCTAGCGATTGCCGAGATGGGTGCCATTGCGCAACGCCGTGTCGCGCTGATCGTCGATCCCGTGCTCAGCCACGATCTTCCGCCCTTCCTGACGCCGCGCCCCGGCCTCAACTCGGGCTACATGATCGCCGAGGTCACGACAGCGGCATTGATGAGCGAGAACAAGCATCTGGCAAATCCCTGCGTCACCGACAGCACGCCCACCTCCGCCAACCAGGAGGACCATGTCAGCATGGCCGCGCATGGCGCGCGACGCCTCACGCAGATGCTGGAGAACCTCAATCGCATCCTCGGGGTCGAGCTTCTCTGCGCGGCGCAAGGTGTCGATTTCCGCGCGCCGCTTGCCACCAGCAGCGCCCTGCAACGCATCGTGACGCGTGTGAGGCAAGAGGTCGAGACGCTGGGCGATGACCGCTACATGGCCCCCGATTTGGAGCGCGCGGCGCAGCTGATCGCCACGGGCGCCATCATCGACGCGGCAGGCACCCCGATGCCGGAGTTGGGCGCATGAGTCCGGTCGAAATCACCCGCGGCGATAGCCCCATTGTTCTCGGACTGCCGCATACCGGCACCTACGTGCCGGATGCCATCGCGGCAGATTTGAATGACCGCGGCCGCGGCCTCGACGATACCGACTGGCATATTCACCGGCTTTACGAGGGACTGCTGCCGGATGCCACGATCGTGCGGGCAACCTTCCACCGCTATGTGATCGACGCCAATCGCGATCCGTCGGGCGCGTCCCTCTATCCCGGTCAGAACACTACCGGTCTCGTGCCGCTGACGGATTTCGACGGGCATGACATCTGGAACCGCGCGCCTGACGAGACCGAGATCGAGGAGCGGCGCATTGCCTACCACGCGCCTTATCATGCGGCGCTCAAGGCCGAGCTGGACCGCGTCAAGGAGATCCACGGCGTCGCGATTCTTTACGACTGCCACTCGATCCGTTCGGAAATCCCGTTCCTCTTCGATGGCGTGCTACCCGATTTCAGCATCGGCACGAATATGGGTGAGACCTGTGATCCGGCCATCGAGCGCGCCGTGCGCGAGGTCTGCGGGGCCGCAGACGGCTATACCAGCGTGCTGAACGGGCGGTTCAAGGGCGGCTGGACCACGCGCCATTATGGCCAGCCGCCGACCGGCATTCACGCAATCCAGATGGAGCTGGCGCAGTCCGCATATCTCGGGGCCGAGGCCGCGCCCTGGCCCTATGACGATGCCAAGGCCGCGCGCCTGCGCGCCCATCTGACAGACATCCTGACCAAACTGGCTGACCTGGCCCCCACACTGAAAGGCAAAGCATGAGCGATCCCCGCAAGAACACGCGCGACATCTACCCCGCCACCGGCACCGACATCACGGCGAAAAGCTGGATGACCGAAGCGCCGATGCGCATGCTGATGAACAACCTGCATCCCGATGTGGCCGAGAACCCGCATGAGCTTGTCGTTTATGGCGGCATCGGGCGCGCCGCGCGCACATGGGACGATTTCGACACCATCGTGGCCAGCCTCAAGGATCTCGAAGAGGAACAAACGCTGTTGGTGCAATCGGGCAAGCCCGTGGGCGTATTTCAGACGCACAAGGACGCGCCGCGGGTGCTGATCGCCAACTCGAACATCGTGCCGCATTGGGCGACTTGGGATCATTTCAACGAGCTCGATAAAAAGGGTCTGGCGATGTATGGCCAGATGACCGCCGGCAGCTGGATCTATATCGGCAGCCAGGGCATCGTGCAGGGTACATACGAGACCTTTGTCGAGGCAGGCCGCCAGCATTACGATGGCAACCTCAAGGGACGCTGGATTCTGACCGGCGGCCTCGGCGGCATGGGCGGCGCGCAGCCTCTGGCGGCCGTGATGGCCGGCGCCTGCTGCCTCGCGGTCGAATGCAACCCCGACAGCATCGATTTCCGCCTGCGCACCCGCTATGTCGATGAAAAGGCCGAGACGCTGGACGAGGCGCTGGAGATGATCGAGCGCTGGACCAAGGCGGGCGAGGCCAAGTCGGTCGCCCTTCTGGGCAATGCCGCCGATGTCTTCCCCGAGCTGGTCCGCCGCGGCGTGCATCCCGATATCGTCACCGATCAGACCAGCGCGCATGACCCCGTGAACGGCTATCTGCCGCAGGGCTGGACGATGGCCCAATGGCGCGACAAGCGCGAGAGCGATCCCAAGGCCGTCGAGAAAGCCGCCCGCGCCAGCATGAAGGTGCATGTCGCCGCGATGGTCGATTTCTGGAACGCGGGCGTGCCCACGCTCGACTATGGCAACAACATCCGCCAGGTCGCGCTGGAAGAGGGGCTGGAAAACGCCTTTGCCTTCCCCGGTTTCGTGCCCGCCTATATCCGCCCGCTTTTCTGCCGCGGCATCGGCCCCTTCCGCTGGGCCGCCCTGTCGGGCGATCCGGAGGATATTTACAAAACCGACGCCAAGGTGAAGGAGATCCTCTCGGAGGACACGCATCTGCACAACTGGCTGGACATGGCGCGCGAGCGGATCAGCTTCCAGGGCCTGCCGGCGCGCATCTGCTGGGTCGGCCTCGGCGTGCGTCACAAGCTGGGCCTCGCCTTCAACGAGATGGTCCGCAATGGCGAGCTGAAGGCGCCCATCGTTATCGGCCGCGATCACCTCGATTCCGGCTCGGTCGCCTCGCCGAACCGCGAGACCGAGGCGATGAAGGACGGCTCGGACGCCGTGTCCGACTGGCCGCTGCTCAACGCGCTGCTCAATACAGCGTCGGGCGCCACCTGGGTATCGCTGCATCACGGCGGCGGGGTCGGCATGGGCTTCAGCCAGCATTCGGGCATGGTGATCTGCTGTGACGGCTCCGAAGATGCGGATCGCCGCATCGCGCGCGTTCTCTGGAACGATCCGGCCACCGGCGTCATGCGCCACGCCGATGCCGGCTACGACGAGGCGCTGGACTGCGCCCGCGAACAGGGCCTGAACCTGCCCGGCATCCTCTGAGCCAATGCGCCGCCGGGGCCCTCCCCGGCGGCGGTCCCGCTACCAGCCCCCGAAGCGCTCCCATTGCATGAGCGGACCGCCCTTGGCGGGAATGACATTATAGTGCCCATGCTGCGACGCGGTCGCGCAGGCATGGTTGGGCAGGATGCGCAGGCGCGTGCCGATGGGAAGAGCCGGCATCGCTGCGCTTGATCCGGGCCGCAGTGCGATCGTCCCATGCTCCTGACTTGTCTGGGTGACGATCAGATCGGGGATCGGGCGCCCCGCCTCGTCGCAGACCAGACCATAGCCTTGATCCACCTCCTGTGCCGCCGTGCCGCGATCGCGCGACATGGCCATCCATCCCGCATCGACCATGATCGAGCCGCGCGCGGGCTGATGGCCGATCACCGTGGTCAACACCGACAGCGCGATATCATCCACCGCGCAGGCGCCGATACCCGCCATCACCAGGTCGAAAAAGACATAGACGCCTGCGCGCAGCTCGGTCACGCCGGTCAGATCCTGCGCCGCATGGGCCGTGGGCGTCGATCCTGCGCTGACAATGGGGCATGGCAGGCCCGCCGCGCGCAGCGCCTCGGCGGCCCGCACCAATGCGGCGCGCTCGACCTCGGCAAATTCGGCCTGCGCGGCATGGCCCAGGGCACCATAGCTCTGGCCCGCATGACAAAGGACGCCCGCCAACTCGGCGCCGCCCTGATGCAGGATGCGCCCGATCTCGATGATCTCGGGATCGTCTGGCACCAGCCCGCTGCGATGGCCGTCGCTGTCGATCTCGATCAGCGCGGGAATGGCGATGTCCGCCTGCGCCGACGCCTCCGCAACCGCGCGCGCCTGCATGGCGGAATCCACCAGGACAGTCAGGCGGCATCCGGCGCGGTGCAGGTCCAGAACCCGGTCCAGCTTGTTCAGCGCGATGCCCACGCCATAGGTGATGTCGCGGATCCCGGCCGCGGCGAACACCTCGGCCTCGGCGAGGGTCGAGACCATGGCAGACCCTGTGCCGCCGGCCAGCATCCGGCGGGCCACCTCTATCGACTTGCCAGTCTTGAGGTGCGGGCGCAGCGGCACTTCAAGGCTGGCTGCGTGACCCTCAAGCCTCTTGATGTTGCGCATCATCCTGGCCTCGTCGACGATCAGACAGGGCGTCATCAAGGGCGCGAGCGGCTGAATGCTCATGGCGGATCCTTTCGTTTCAAGGAGTGCGTTCAATAGCGCGTGGTCATGCGATGGCCGGGGCGATAGGCCAGCTTGACGAAGGTGTTCGCGCTGCCTTCAAACCATGTGGCCCGCTCGACCGTAAAGAGCGGATCGCCCGGCTGGCAGCCGAGATGCCCGGCCATACCGGCATCGGCCAGCGTGGCGGAAAAGCTGATCTCGGCCGTCGAGAAGGGAATGGTCGAAACCAGCCATTCATTGGGCCCGACCTGCGAGAAGTCGGCATCTCGCGCCTGCGGCAGAACCTCGAGATTGATCCAGCGATCCTCGTGCTGGAACGGATCGCCATCGGCGTAATGCATGCAGACGAGGTGCAGCGCGTCGGCCCCCTGCCCCAGCTGAAGCCGCGTGCGCAGCCAGTCGGGCGCAGTCTCGATGCTGCGCGACGCAAGGCTGTAGCGATATTCGGCGCCCTTGTCCTCGATCTCGCGGCGCACAAGCGGAATGTCGAAACGCGCCTGCCGGATCGGACTTGCGCGGACTCGCGTGCCTGCCTTGCGCCGCCGCTCGATCAGGCCGTCATCCGCCAGCTCGCGCATAGCGCGGTTCACGGTCGCGCGGACGCAGCCATAGGTTTCCGCAAGCTCGATCTCGTTCGGGATAAGGCTGCCGGGCTGCCAATGGCCGCTGGTGATCTTGGACAGGATGTCCGATTTCACATCCTTGTAAGTGGTATTCATCGGGCAAGCCTTCGCATAAGTTCGCGCTATTGCACTTATAGTCTATATCTTATCCCACACCAAGCCTGCGGCGCGACCTTGTAGATATTCTAAACGACGGCGCTTCAAGCCTGCGCTTGCGGGGCTAGGCGACCTCAATCACCCTATATATAGTCTAGACATAAACGGAATCCCTTGGACAAGAAGCGGTTTAGATGCGGACTATCCTGTCGATCATTCTGAAAAGACTGCTGGTCGGATGCATGACGCTTTTCGTCGTGACGATCATCATCTTCGGCGCCATCGAAATGCTGCCCGGCGACATCGCGACCGAGGTTCTTGGCCAGGCCGCGACCGAAGAAAGCCTGAACGCCTTTCGCGAGAAATACGATCTGAACCGGTCCCTGCCCGCGCGCTACCTGTCATGGCTTGGCGGCGCCGTCACGGGCGATTTCGGCATCAGCCTCGCCAATCAGCGCCCCATCTCCGAACTGATCGGCCAGCGCGCGGCCAACACGTTTTTCCTTGCAGGCTATGCCGCCGCGATCGCGGTTCCGATCGCCGTGGTGTCGGGCATGCTGGCCGCGCTCTATAACGGATCTGTCTTCGACCGGATGCTCAGCAGCTCGACTTTGGCCGCGATCTCGTTCCCCGAGTTCTTCATCGCCTATATCCTGATCCTGATCTTTTCGGTGGCACTCGGCTGGTTTCCCAGCCTCGCCAATGTCGATCCCGGCACGGGCCTCGGCGAGCGGCTTTACCTGACGTTTCTGCCCGCGATGACGCTGACGCTGATCGTGCTGGCCTACATGATGCGCATGACTCGGGCGGCGATTCTGAACCTCTTGGCTCTGCCTTATATCGAGATGGCGCATCTGAAGGGGATGAAGCGCTGGCGCGTGATCGCGGTTCATGCCCTGCCCAATGCGCTCGCGCCGATCATAAACGTGATCGCGCTGAACCTTGCCTATCTGATCGTCGGGGTGGTGCTGGTCGAGGTGGTCTTCGTCTATCCCGGCCTGGGTCAGATCCTGGTCGATGCGGTGTCGAATCGCGATGTGACCGTGGTGCAGGCCGCCTGCCTGATATTCGCGGCCACCTACATCATTTTGAACCTCGCGGCGGATATCCTGTCGATCATCGCCAATCCCCGCCTTCTGCACCCGAGGTAGCGCCGTGAACGAAATACTATACACCTTGCGCGGCGCGCCGGTTTCGGCTTGGATCGGCATCGCGATCATCGGTCTCTACGCCGTCCTGGCCATTGCCGCGCCGCTGCTGGCCCCCTATCCCGAGGCGGCCTCGGTGGGTGCGCAATATCAGCCCTGGGCCGCGCCACATTACCTTGGCACCGATGCGCTGGGGCGCGACGTGCTCTCGCGTCTGATCTACGGCGCGCGCAATACGGTTGGCATCGCGCTGGCCACAACGGCGCTGGCCTTCCTTCTAGGCGCGACCATGGGCCTTCTGGCCGCTACCCTCGGCGGATGGTTCGACGCGATCAGTGCGCGCGTGGTCGATGTGCTGATGGCGATCCCGGCGCTGATCTTCGCGCTGCTCATCCTGACCATCACCGGTACATCGGTCCTGGCCCTGATCTTCGTCATCGCCATCCTGGACAGCACCCGTGTCTACCGCCTGTCGCGCGCCGTTGCCCAAGGCATTCTGACAATGGATTATATCGAGGTGGCGCGGATGCGCGGCGAGGGCCTGTGGTGGCTGATCCGCAAGGAGGTGCTGCCCAATGCCGCGGCGCCCCTGATCGCGGAATTCGGCCTGCGCTTCTGCTTTGTCTTCCTCTTCATCTCGGCGCTGTCATTCCTCGGCCTCGGCATCCAGCCGCCCACCGCCGACTGGGGCGGCATGGTCCGCGAAAGCGCCAAGCTGATCGGCTTTGCCGATTTCTCGACCTGGCAGACGGCGACATTCGGCCTTGCGCCGCTGCTACCTGCCGGGGCCATCGCGCTGCTGACCATCGGGGTCAACCTGATCGTCGACTGGGTGCTGCACATGTCCTCGGGCCTCAAGGAGTAACGCATGAGCGATCTGCTGCTGGAGATGACCGATATCCGTATCGAGGGACGCTCCGACCGGGCATGGAAGCCCATCATCAAGGGTGTCGATCTGGCGCTGAGGCGCGGCGAGATCCTGGGCCTCATCGGCGAGAGCGGCGCCGGCAAATCGACGCTGGGCCTCGCCGCCATGGGCTATACCAAGGGCGGCTGCCGGATCAGCGGCGGCTCGATCAGGTTCGACGGGCAGGAGCTGGTAGGTGCGAATGCCAATACCCTGCGCAAGCTGCGCGGCAAGCGCATTGCCTATGTCGCGCAATCCGCGGCCGCAGCCTTCAACCCAGCCTACAAGCTGATCGACCAGTATTCCGAAGGCCCGGTCAAGCATGGCGTCATGAGCCGCGCCGAGGCGCAGCGCGATGCGGTCGAGCTCTATCGCAAGATCCGCCTGCCGGACCCCGATCAAATCGGCTTTCGCTATCCGCATCAGGTCTCGGGCGGGCAGCTTCAGCGCGCGATGACGGCGATGGCCATGTCCTGCCGCCCCGATCTGATCGTCTTCGACGAGCCGACGACCGCGTTGGACGTGACCACCCAGATCGAGGTTCTGGCCGCGATCCGTGACATCGTGCACGAATACAATACCGCCGCGATCTACATCACGCATGATCTGGCGGTCGTCGCGCAGATGGCCGACCGGATCAAGGTGCTGCTACGCGGCGAAGAGGTCGAGGATGCGCCCGCACGCGACATGCTGGCCGATCCCCAAGAGGACTACACCAAGTCCCTCTGGGCCGTTCGCGAATTCCGCCGCGATCCCCTGCCCCCGCAGGAGGAAGGCATCGCGCCGCTGCTGGAAATCGAGCGGGTCACGGCAGGCTATGGCGCAGTCACGGTCCTCAAGGATATCGACCTGACGATCACGCGCGGATCGACCGTCGCGATCGTCGGCGAAAGCGGATCGGGCAAGTCCACCCTCGCGCGTGTCGTGATGGGCCTCTTGCCGCCGTGGCAGGGCTCGATCGAATTCGACGGCACGCCCCTGCCCGCCTCGAGCCGGGATCGCACGCCTGATCTGCAACGCCATGTGCAGATGATCCACCAGATGGCCGATACCGCGCTGAACCCCAAGCAGCGCATCCGCGAGGTGCTTGGCCGGCCGCTGGAGTTTTTTCTCGGCCTCAAGGGCGCCGCCAAGGAGGCGCGCATCCGCGAGCTGCTCACCCTGATCGAGCTCGATCCGGACGAATTCATCGACCGCTTGCCCGGCGAGCTGTCAGGAGGGCAGAAACAGCGCGTCTGCATCGCCCGCGCACTGGCGGCCGAGCCCGAATTCATCATCTGCGACGAGGTGACTTCCGCACTCGATCAGCTGGTCGCCGAGGGCATCCTGCGCCTTCTGGACCGGCTGCAGCGCGAGATGAACCTGACCTACATGTTCATCACGCATGATCTGGCGACGGTTCGCTCCATCGCGGATACCGTGGTGGTGATGCAACGCGGCGTCATCGTCGAGCAGGGCACCAAGGACGACATCTTTACGCCGCCCCACGCCCCCTATACCGAGCTTCTTCTGTCATCGGTGCCTGAAATGGATCCCGAGTGGCTGACCCGGCTTCTGGCCGCCCGGGGCGAAAGCGGGCAAGGCGCGTCATGATGGGTCTTGCGTTCGGCACCTTGTCATCGCCCCTCGATCTCGATGCCGCTGGCAAGCGGGCGGGGCAATACGGCCTGACGCATTCGGGCAACCGGCACGCCTTTTCGGCAATCCGCGCACCGCTGGGCGTGATACGCGGCGAGGATGGCCCCACCGCCCTGATCTGCGGCGGCAACCATGGCGACGAATATGAAGGGCAGATCATCGCCCGCCGGCTCTTCGAGCGGCTCGAGCCCGAAGATCTGCACGGCCGCCTCATCCTCGCGCCCGCGCTCAACATGCCTGCGATCGAGGCCGTCAGCCGCACATCGCCGCTGGATGGCGGCAACCTGAACCGCTCCTTCCCCGGAGAGGCCCATGCCGGCCCCACCCGCGAGATTGCAGGTTTCGTGGCCACGCAGCTCATGCCGCTGGCCGATATCGCCATCGACCTGCATTCGGGCGGGACGGGCACCGCCTATCTCGACGCCGCCTATCTTTGCCTTTCGGGCGATGCGGCCCGCGATGCGCAAACCCGCGCCATGGCCACGACAATGGGCCTGCCTTTCGCGATGGTCGTGCCGCCCGGCGACACACCCGGAGATTTCGACGGTGCCGCGCATGCGGCGGGCTGCGCCATGCTGTCCTGCGAGCTGGGCGGTGAGGGCAAGGTGTCACGGCGCGCGCTCGAGGCAGGCTGGCAGGGTGTCTTGCGCGTGCTGGTTGACGCGGGCATCCTGCACGAGGCGGCAGCGACGCGTCTGGGGGCGGGACCCGCGCCGCAGACGCGGTTTCTGGATCTCGGCGCCGCTTCGGCGGCTGTCACATCGGATCACCACGCGCTTGCCGAGCCGCTGGTTGCGTTGGGCGAGGCGGTCAGCGCTGGTCAGCCTATCGCCCGCCTGCGCGATCTGCATCGTCTGGACGTTTCGGCCATTGACCTGACCGCGCCCGTCGCAGGCATTGTCGCCATTCAGCGTGCGGGCGCGATTGTCGCGCCCGGCGATCATCTTTGCGTTATCTGCCCGGAACTCTCCGGCACGGCACTGGATGCCCTGCTGGAGCAGACCGCGCGCGGCGCGCCCTAGATATCCAGCACTACGGCCCCCTTGGGGCGGGCGCAGCAGATCAGCACCTCGCCCGGCGCGGGCGGGTTCAGCGGATCCTCGAAATATTCGACCTCGCCCGACACAAGCGCGCATTTGCACGAGTTGCAGATCCCGGCGCGACAGCTGAATTCAGGATTGAGGCCGGCATTCTCGGCCAGCTCCAACAAGGAGGCCGCACTGCCATCCCATGTCGCTGCCTTGCCGGATTTACGGAAGGTCACATCGCCCACGGCCGCAACGGGCGCAGCCTTTGGGGCCAGCTCGACCGCGGTTTCGTCGCTGGCCCAAGCATCGGGATTGGTCAGAAAGGTCAGCGAGCGGATGGAGGCCGCCGCCTTCGACGCCGCTTTAGACGGCTTTTCTGCAGGCGTGGCACTCATCTGGTCCAGCGACATGGCCTTGCCAAAGAACTCATAGGCAATCCGGTCCTTCGGCAGGCCCAGTTCCTGCAGCAACTGATACATCGCCGCCATGAACGGAGCGGGGCCGCACAAATATGCCTCATAGTCGCCGATGGGGACGTGATCTTGCAGAAACGCCTTGTGGATCATGCCCTCGGCATGATGGCGCGCGGCGCTGCGGTCCTCATCCGTGGGCGTGCGATAGACAAAGAGAGTGCGGATGTTGCCACCTGCAAGCGCCTCGACTTCATCGCGCAGCGCGTGGACCGCGCCATTCTCGCAGGCGTGGATGAAATAGACATCCCGATCTCTCTCTTTCAGGCTGTGCAGCATCGACACCAGCGGCGTCAGGCCGACACCGCCCGATAGGAGCAGGACGGGGCGGCGGCTTGTCTCGTCGAGAACGAAACCGCCGCGCGGGGCCGCGATCTCGAGCTCGTCCCCTTCTTTCACCCCGTCATGAAGCCAGCACGATCCGACCCCATCGGGCGCGCCGCCCTGCCCCGCCTCGCGCTTGACAGTGATGCGGTGGGCCTGCCCGTCGGCAACATGGTTCGAGACCGAATAGGTCTTGAGCACCGGAGCATCCGCACCCGGCACGCGCAGCGTCAGGTATTGACCGGGCAGCGGAGACCAGAGCGGCGCCCCATCCGCGGGCTCGAGATAAAAGGAGGTGATGATGTCGCTCTCGCGCACCTTGCGAGCGACACGAAACGCGCGGAAACCAGTGGCCATGTCACTGGCTCATCTTGGCGTCGACCATCGCCTCTTCGGCGATCATCGCCTCGAGCTGTCGGCGGAAGCGCAGCTGGCCCGCGTCGATGTGAAGGTCGATATGCGGCGAGGTCTTTTCGGTCATGCCGATCTGCACCTCGTTCAAGACGGCGCGATCCTCTTCGAATGCACCGCGCACGTCCTCGCTCATCATCCTGGACAGCTCTTCGTCATCCGGGCGGATGTTGCGCAGCTGGAACCAGTAATAGCGAGTCTCGCTTTCGGTCGTGGGCGTCATGAAGTTGTAGCTGTCCATGACAAAAGTCTTTTCATGCAACGTGCCGTCCACGCCGCCGGTGCCGGCGGGGGTAAAGACGGCGCGGATCAGCGCGTGGCTGGGATAGCGCACCTCGTAATGCTGCAGACGGTCGCAATTGCCCTCGAACTCGATCACCTTCTTGTAGAAGGGCGCGGGCTCGTGATCCATCATCCAGCGATGGACGATGACGCCCGTGTCGGTCTTGGTGACGCGCAGCGGCGTGTCCTTGGTCGCGGCGGCGGCAAAGGACGACTCATGCACCCAGGCCACATGCGTGGGATCCAGCAGGTTGTCGCACATCAGCAGGTAGTTGCAGTTCAGCTCCATCGCCGCGCCGCGGTTGATGCCCCACTCGGGATTGTCGAAATTCGGGATGTCGATGATGTCCTCGGGGTCCGCGATCGCCGCATTGCCCATCCAGATCCAGACCAGCCCGTATTTCTCATGCACCGGATAGGGACGCACCTTGGCGGCCGAGGGGATGCGCCCGCCTCCCGGCG
Organism: Primorskyibacter flagellatus; assembly: GCF_048268605.1. Lineage (NCBI taxonomy): Bacteria > Pseudomonadati > Pseudomonadota > Alphaproteobacteria > Rhodobacterales > Roseobacteraceae > Primorskyibacter > Primorskyibacter flagellatus. The sequence goes on along the minus strand of NZ_JBLWVF010000024.1, from coordinate 29,992 downwards.
CCCAGACGCATTGGCCCGCGCAATCGAAGGTCAGGCCATGGTAGCCGCATTCGACATTGTCATCCTTGATCCGGCCCTTGCTGAGCGGCAGCTTGCGATGCGGGCAGGCATCCTCCATCGCGATGACTTCGCCGTGGCTGTTGCGGAACATACAGATCTTCTCGCCCAGCACCTTGACCTGCTGCAGCTCGCCCTTGATCTCGTCGCTCCATGCGGCGACATACCATGCGTTCTTCAAAAACATACCTGGACTCCTGACTGGCTTGGGTGTGGCTGGACCTCTCCGATCTATATTGAAGACATGGCAAAATTAAACGTCGTTCTGCAGGGTGATTGTTTAGTTTTCCTGCCTTATGGAAAATCGGTCGGCGCCCTGGCCAGAGCGCGCCTCGGCCAGGATCCAGTTCAGGAACCTGCGCGAGACATCATTCTCCAGCAGCATGGGCGACCAACAGATGTAATAGGGTTCGGGCATGGGGATGGACTGCTCGGACAAACGCACCAGCCGTCCCAGCTTCAGATCCATCGAAGCAAATGAATGCTGCGCCAGGGCAACGCCCTGCCCGCTTGCCACAGCTTCCAGCGCCGAGCCGGAAAGAGAATGGATCGAGACGGGTTTCTGCCTGGGGCGCGGCTGATCTTGGGCCGCAAGCCAGTCGCCAAGGCGCGGCACGCTGGCATAGCCCGGACCCCAGTCGATATCGACCCACGGCAGCGATCCCAGCGCTTCAGGGTCCGACGCCTCGGGGTGGCGCGCCAGGAATTCGGGCGCGCAGACCGGAAAGCAGACATCATGGAAGAGCGCGCGCCGATGCGGATGCACCTCGGATGCCGCGCCATAGGTCAGGCGGAACATGTGGTTCAGGAATTGCGGTTCCGGCTCTACATGGGTGGCCTCAAGCCGGAAAGAGGCCGAGCCGTGAGCCGCCTCGAAACGGTGAAGGCGCGGATTGAGCCATTTGAGCAGCAAGGTCGGCAGCCCCGAGATACTCACGTCCCGGTCGGCCATCCGCTCGGCAAGTAGCCCCTGCGCCTGCTGGAGCTTGGCGAAGCCGGCCGACAGCAAGTCGTGATACGACCGCGCGGCAGGGGCCAGTGATGCGCGCCGGCCATCCTTCATGATCAGCGGGATCTTGAGTTGCGTCTCGAGGATCTTGATCTGCTGGCTGATCGCGCCGGGCGTCACGCCCAGCTCCTTGGCCGCCGCCGTGACAGAACCGAGCCGCCCGAAGCTTTCGAAGGCCTGAAGCGCACGGAGGGGAGGAAGAGTGGATTGCATAGCCTGCCTATAACATGAGGTCGCACCGGTTACACTTAGAAAGCCTAAAGAGTGTCTGCGCAATTCTCATTTGTCAGAAGATCAGCGGTAGACCTATTCTAATAACAATAGACATAATAACACGCAAACGGCCGCCCGCTCAACGGGTGTTCAATCATCTGGCGATGATCGGTGTCGGCCCATAACAGGGATATCTTTCAATGACGATTTCAATGAACCGACGCAGTCTCCTGATCGGTGCGGGCGCCATGGGCGGCGCCGCCGTTCTGGGCCTCTCGGGCCAGCCTTTGCGCGCGGCGACGCCGCAGCCGGGCGGAACTCTCCGCCTCGGGGTCGGCAGTTTCGACTCGGGCGAGACGCTGGATCCGCAGGTGAATGAGACCAAGTTCATGCAGAACCTGCAATGGCAGATCCGTAACAACCTGATCGAGATCGGGGCGGGCGGCGTTCTGGTGCCCGAGCTTGCCACCAGCTGGGAATCCAATGACGATCTGACCGTCTGGGTGTTCAAGCTTCGCCAAGGGGTCGAATTCCACAACGGCAAGACGATGGATGCCGATGACGTGGTCTTTTCGATCAACCTGCATCGCGGACCGGACACGATCAGCCAGACCAAGAGCCTTGTCGCCGTGATCAAGGACGTTCAGGCCACTGCCCCCGACGAGGTGACGATCACCCTGAACGAGCCGAATGCAGGCTTCCCCCCTGTCATGGCGCTGACCACGATGGTCATCGTGCCCAAGGATGACATGAATTTCGATGCCGGGATCGGCACCGGCGGCTATATCCTCGAAACCTACGAGCCGGGCATCAAATCCATCGTCCGCAAGAATCCCAACTACTGGAAATCCGATCGCGCCCATTTCGACGAAATCGAGATGCTGGCGATCCGAGATGTCAATGCGCGCACGACCGCGCTGCAGACCGGGCAGATCGACGTGATGAACTCGGTCGATCCGACAACGGCCAATCTGATGGCCGTCATGCCAGGCGTCGATCTGGTCCAGACGCAGGGCAAGGTGCATTACTGCTTCAGCATGATGACCACCGATCCGCTGTTCCAGGACGTGCGCGTGCGCAAGGCGATGAAACTGGCGATCGACCGTCAGGACATGGTCGACAAGATTCTCAATGGCTATGGCTCGATCGCCAATGACCAGCCGATTTCCAACGCCTATCGCTATCACAACCCCGATCTGCCCCAGCACAGCTATGACCCCGAGCAGGCCAAAGCGCTACTGAAGGACGCGGGCGCCGAGGGTCTGACGACGACGCTGCACGCCTCGAACACGCCCTTTACCGGCGCCGTGGAGGCCGCGCAGCTCTTTGCCGAGCATGCCGCGCAGGCAGGCGTCACCATCAATGTCGCGCGCGAGCCCGAGGATGGCTACTGGTCGAACATCTGGGGCAAGAAGCCGTTCTTCGCCTCGCGCTGGTCCGGCCGTGCCAACGAGGATCTGATGCTCAGCCTCGCCTACTCCAAGGAGGCGTTAGGCGGCTACAACGCGACCAACTGGGACAACGAGGCATTCAACACCGCACTGATCGCCGCCCGTTCGGAAAAGGACGACGCCAAGCGCCGCGAGCTCTATAACGAATGCCAGCGCATCCTGTCGGATGAGGGCGGGCTGATCGCACCGGTCTGGGCCGACTTCCTCGATGCCAAGGCATCCAAGGTGGGCACGCCCGAAGAGATCTCGGGCGACTGGGACCTTGACGGCAACCGCTGCGGCGAACGCTGGTGGTTCAACGCCTGATCGGGCAGAATTGCAATATGGCGGGCCGCCCGGAACGGCGGCCCGTTGTCACATCCGATCCCGAGGTCGACACATCCCATGGACACCCCCGCCGCAACCGACAGCCTCACCGCCGCCTTGGAAGAACTTCGCCATCGGTTCGGCGAGCGCCTGCTGACCTCGGACGCCGCACGCGAGCACCACGGGAGTGGCGAGTCGCATCTTCCGCCCCAATGGCCTGACGCCGTGATCATGGCGACATCCACCGAAGATATCGCGGACATCCTGCGCGCCGCTCATACGCACGGCGTGCCGGTCATTCCCTTCGGCGCCGGATCGTCGCTCGAGGGGCAGATCCATGCACCGCGCGGCGGCATCAGCATCGACATGTCCGGCATGGACCAAATCATCGCGGTCAATCCCGAGGATATGGATTGCCGCGTCGCCTGCGGCGTCACCCGGCAGGCGCTGAACGAGCATCTGCGCGACACCGGGCTTTTCTTTCCCGTCGATCTGGGCGCGCATGCAACCCTTGGCGGCATGGCGGCAACGCGCGCCTCAGGCACGACGACCGTGCGCTACGGCTCGATGCGGGATCTGGTGCTGGGGCTGACCGTGGTCATGCCGGACGGGCAGATCATCAAGACCGGCGGTCGGGCGCGCAAATCTTCGGCCGGTTATGATCTCACGCGGCTTATGGTCGGCTCCGAAGGCACGCTCGGCATCATCACCGAGCTGACCTTGCGGCTTTTCGGAATCCCCGAGGCGGCGCAAAGCGCGATGTGCAGTTTCGCCAGCATCGGGAAGGCGACCGAAACGGTCGTGGCCGCCTTGCAATGCGGCCTTTGCCTGAACCGGATCGAGCTGGCCGATACCGTCCAGATGCGCGCGATCAATGCCTATTCGGGCTCCGATCTTCCCGAGCATCCGACTCTCTGGATCGAACTGACCGGATCCGAAACGGCCGTGGCGCATGACATGGCGATCCTGCGCGATCTGGCGGAGGGCGCGCTGCGCTTCGAGGCGGCCCAGACGGCGGAGGCCGCATCGAAGCTGTGGCGCATCCGGCACGACGCGCTTTATGCCGCGCGTGCGCTGCGGCCCGGCATCAAGGGGATCTCCACGGATGTCTGCGTGCCTGTCTCGCAACTGCCCGCTTGCATCAGCGGAATCATGGACGTGATCGCCACCACCTCGATCATCGCGCCGCTGGTCGGGCATGTCGGGGATGGCAACTTCCATCTGGTGCTGCTTTATGATCCGGCCGATGCGGATGAGGTGCGCGAGGCGCGGCATATCAACAGCAGCCTGATCGAGATGGCCCTCGCCATGGGCGGCACCTGCACGGGCGAGCATGGGGTCGGCCTCGGCAAGAAGGCGTATCTCGACGCCGAACACGGCCCCGCCCTCGATGTGATGCGCCGGATCAAACGCGCGCTTGATCCGGGCGGCATCATGAACCCCGGCAAGATTTTCGACCTTTGACGCCAAGGACAGCAACCATGACACACCCGCTTCCCGATGATCTGATCCGCAAGGATGTGCGCGATCTGCCGGAGTATAATGCCGGCTTGGCACTGGATCGTTTTCGCGACGCATACGGCATCGATTGCGTGGCCAAGCTGGACAGCAACGAGAGCCCGCTTGGCCCGTCGCCACGCGCGATCGAGGTGATGCGGGAGGCGGCAAAGGGTGTCGCGCGCTATCCCGATGCCGCCAACACCGCACTGCGCAGCGCCATTGCGCGAAGCACCGGGGCCGAGGCGGACCGGATCATCGTCGGCAATGGTTCGGAAGATCTGATCGGGGCGCTCTTTCGGGCCACGATCCGCGCAGGCGATCACGTGGTCACGATCTGCCCCAGTTTCGGCCTGCATGAGTTCGGCGCGCTGACCTTCGGCGCGCGGGTGACCAAGCTGCCTTTCGAGGCCGACTGGTCCTTTCCGGTCGAGACGATCAAAGCCGAATTGCGCAGCGCGCCGCGCATCCTGATCTTCTCGTCGCCCAGCAACCCGGCCGGCCCCGCAATCTGCGAAAACGCCTTCCGCGCCATCGTGGAGGCCGCTGACCCCGCGACGCTGATCTGCTTCGACGAGGCCTATGTCGAATTCATCGACCCGCAGCACCGCTTTGACGCGCTCGGGATACTGGCCGCATCCGGCAAGCCCCATATCGTGCTGCGCACCTTCTCCAAGGCCTACGGCCTGGCTGGCGCGCGGGTGGGATACGGCATCGCCAGCGCACCCGCGATGATCCGGGCGCTGATGAAGACGCGCAATCCCTTCGGCGTCAACGCGATGGCCGCCGCAGGCGCGATCGAGGCGCTGGCCGACACCGCCCATCTGGACCGCGTGCTGCAGTGCGCCGCGGCCGAGCGCGACAGGGTGGCCGCCGCGCTGACCGCCAAGGGCTATCCCTGCGCGCCCAGCCAGACCAATTTCGTCTTTTTCGACACAGGCCAGCCCGCCAATGAGTTTGCCGAGGGCCTGCGCCGCGCCGGGATCCTGATCAAGGCATGGCAGGAGGCGCCGTTTCAGACATGCGCGCGCGTCACCATGGGCACAGCGGCCGAGAATGACGCGTTTCTGGCTGCCGTGCCGCAGATCAGCGGCAAGGTGGCCTGACCGCCTCGCCGCCGTCCTGCGTAGTGTGGCGCACCTATAGGCCGGTACTGCAGCGAAATCCCGTGCTCCTCGGCGCCCCGCTTCATCGCTTTTGAGCGGAACTCCTTGGCATTGTCGACGTGAATGGTATCCGGCAATCCCTCGGCGGGCCAGTCTGCGTCGATCCCCAAGCTCTCCAGCCAGTCGAATTTGGGCTGCACCAGGTGCTGAATGGCCAGTGCCACCGACAAGGTCGATGGCGGCTCCAGCGTCAGGTAAAACCCTGCCACCATGCGGCTGGCGACGTCGATGGCGAGCGTCAGCCAGGGCCGTTGCAAAGGCTTCCGATGAATTCGATCTACGACGATGACATCCACCAGCGTATGGTCGATCTGAACCACCTCATAGGTCCGTTGGACCTGATAGCTGCCTGGCACCGGGTGATGGCGCTGGCGAGAGGCTCTGGCGCCCTCACGCGCCGCTGTGAGTTCGACCGGATCTATCGCCGCCACACGGTCCCGCAGCGTGGTCCAGCACGGGGGACGCAAACCCCTCTGACTGCACCGCATGCGCACCTCCTTTTGCAGGGCGTTGATGCTCGGCTTCTGGAGGGACTTGTAAAACTCCTCGATCGCCCCCGAAATCACCGTTTCGATCTCGTCAGGCAGCCGACGGCTGCCCGTCGGTGTTCCGACTTGAGCCGCCAGCAAGGAACTGGCGACCGGGCGCGCCTTGTACGCTGAGATCAACTCGTACAGGCGGGAGCGCTTGAGACCAAGATCGCGGCAGTCCTTGAGAAACTCGGCACGGTTCGGCGGTGACTTGTTTGCCAGCCGACGGATCACAGTTTCCCGCGCGACCGCCTGTTCCCACGCAGCATCGTCGACGGCGTTGATGTCTGCTCGATCCACCATGGCCAAACCCGGAAAATAAGTGTCTTATTGTCGCGTTGCCCTTTAATCTGAGACGGGACGTGTTTGGCGACAATTTTTGCCCTTAATTGTGAGATGCGGCTGTCATGGGGCCGGCGCTTTTCGCGCGCCTTTGCGCGATGTGATCAACCGCGGCAAGCAATCGAGGCTCCTTCTCGAAGGCGCGCAAGAGAGCAACCCTTGCATAGTCGTCGATGCTTTTGCTGACGATGGCTGTCTTAGCCAAGGGCTGAGATCGAGCGGCGGCGATTGCGGCGAGGCAGAACAGCCTAACTTCCGATCTGGGGTTCTGGACAGCGAACGACGGATCCCCGCGGAAGGTTTTGAGTGACATGGCAAAGATGACTGCGCGCATTTCGCGCCGAAGTTGCTTGGGGCCGCGCGATCGCGCGGCGCACTCAAGCATCCCTGCCCCGCGGCGCGCTCGGAATATCAGTTTTCCGGATATTTGTTCCTCACAGGGTTTGCCAAGGGTCTGCACAAGTCTCGTCCCGCAAACTTGGCAGTCAAATGCCCAGGCCCGCCTCCAATGCCTGAGCGAAAGACCCTCTCTGGAGCATTGCACGCAATGCTGGAATGGCATCTGAGCCGTCAGCGAGGCTTCTCGTGGGGTCATTGCCGGAAAGGTCAACGATCGCACAACATCTGGGTCGACTCGTGCGGCGTTGGCAATCCTCTCCGCCGTGGCCGCGTCGACACTGAAGTCCAAGGCGGTGCCATGCGCGGTATCAATTTTGATATGAGCCAACAGTTCCGCGTCATCGCAGTAGTTGGCCGCCGCCAGCCGAGATAACCAACCTGACAACAACTCGTCTGGCAGCGGCGCGACAGTTTTCGGCAGCGTGTGCGGCTTCACACCCCGGACTTCTCGAGTCGCCGATAGGCGTTCGCATGGCGCGACCAAACCGGCGTCCATTTTGCGATCGCGTCATCAGTAATTCATTCATCACCTGTGACGATGGCGTAGATGGAAAGATCCTTGATCAGGGCGAAGATGCGCGAGGTCACCCCACCGGTTAGCGCAAGTATCTGCTTAAATGACTTGACCTTCAGATTGGATTTCTTCTCGAGGGGCATTGCCGCGATGAGTGTCTGGATCATGTCCGAGAACTCGGCATCGTCGCGCCAGTTTGGCAGGTGATGTTCGTCCAGCCGCCTGGCAAGCTGGATATCACCACGGATGGCATCAACGGCCTCGCTGACCCCGAGGCAGACCAGCGACACCTCGAGTTCATTGCTAAGATACCGCAGAACATTGAGAAAGCGGCGCTGTTCGCGGTGGGTCCCGGCCAAGAGGTTGTGAACCTCGTCGATCATGATCATCCGAAGGCCAAGGTCGCGCAGGAGCGCGATGACGCGGACCTCGAGGGAAGCCACATTTTGCGCGCGGGCGCTCAGTGCCGTCGCCGGGGCGCCGAGGGCGGCCAAGATGTGCAGGTAGAACCGCCGTTCGTCTGGTGCGGGCGGCGCTTGCAACAGCAGCAGCGGTGTGCGGGTGATGCCTGACGCTGGATCGTATTCTGGTGCGTATTTGCGCGACAGGTTTCGGGCGATCATCGTCTTGCCGATCCCGGAGGCACCATGCACAAGAAGCGAGGCATACGGGTTTGCCGTGGCGCTTCGATCATAACCTGCAAGCGGTCCAACACCGGCTGGACCGCTGCCCAAAGGGCACGGTCTCGCGGCAACCAGACTGCCCGCGCGCATATCGAAACACTCATGTCCGCGCTGCCCGCTCATTGCAAAATCATCACGGCGATCGACGGCCACCCCGCCACACTTTCATGGCTCGGATCGGTCGCCGGGCACCAGACCATCCCGATGGGCGTCGAGCACTTCGGCCAGACCGGCACCATCGGCGAGCTTTACCGCCATCACGGCATTGATGCCGTCGCCATCGTGGAAAAGGTGAATGGACTGACGGCGGGGAAACATGTGAGCCAGGGCGTTCTGGGGTCGCTGATCTACAACTGACAGCCGACGTCCTGGCCTGCTCGGAGGGTCCTAAGCATCTTTGGGTTACACCAGACCGGTGATTGGCACTGTAGACCGCGAACCACCGCAATCCTCTCTTCGGCTTACCTCGTGGTCCGGCTGAAGCGCGACTGGGCGGCCGCGACGGTCTCGATCGTATCGGCGGCCTGCTGGCCCAAGGCTCCGGCAACGTCATGTGTCAGCAGATTTGTCAGGATGCTGAGTGCCCCCTTGGAGCGGAAGACGAGGCCGGTGTTCGTCGTCGCCGACAGGACGTGCTGGCTGTATTTCAAGGCCCAATGGCAGGATTCATCACAGATCACGATCATGTCGATCCCGGCCTCAACTGACAGCCCGGCGAGGGTCTCTGCCTGTACACTGTAGGGGTAAGTATCAACGATCACCAGTGTTTTTTTCTCCGCCGGATCGGTGAAGAGCGCACCGTAGGCTTCGTCCTGCCCGTCGAGATAGGATACTCTCGGTCGCACGTTTTCGAGCATCGCCGCAAAGCCGATGGCGATGTGCCGGATGATCTGGAAGCTGGTCATATAGACCGCCTCGGAGGCGGCCAAAAGTTCGACGCACTGATGCCAGTTCGGATCGTTGCGCAACCCGTGCACTTGCTCAATGGCGGCGATCTCAAGCCGCAAGTTCTGGCTGGCCCATTCCTCCAACCGGCCGGACTGACCGTAGCGTTCGAGGCGCTGACCAAGGCTGCCCTCCTCCGACAGGGCAGTCACGAATATTCGGCTTTGCTCGAACGACTTGGCTTCGGAAAAATCTCGGAAGCCGATCTTGCGGACAAATCGGCTGACCGTCATCGCGCTGACGCCGACCTTGGCGGCAAGAGAGGCATTGGTTTCGACCATCAGACCTTCGGGGTTGGTTTTCAGATAGTTCGCCAGCGACCGCTCTGCCTTCGAGAGGCTGGGCAAATGCTCCTGAATTCGTTGCGTTAATGAGGCGCTCATCCGATTATCTTACTGCGGTGCTGATCTTCGGAGTTCCCGGTGGCCAAGGCCGTCCGAACCGTGACCCGCCGCAAACGCCTGTGCAATAACGGGGTATGTTATGTCTAACCATGTTATTCTTGTAACTAGAACTCTATGGCGTTACAAGCGTAACCACAGGTTCTGGGGAGGAGCGGCGATCTATGGCAAGTACACACATAACTCGCTCGGGAAAACCGAGGGCCCGCGCACTGGGCTTGAACTTCGAGGGAAAACCAGGTCCAAGCAACAACATCACGGATGTTGACGGCGTATCAGTTGGGTACTCCACGATCGTCGAGGGTGATGGTGCGCTGCGCGTTGGTGACGGTCCCGTTCGAACCGGAGTAACTGCGATTCTACCGAGACGCCCCAAAAACCTCTCTATCCCGGTTTTCGCCGGCTACCACAATTTCAACGGCAACGGCGAAATGTCTGGCGCGCACTACCTCGACGAAGTTGGCCAACTGACCTTTCCGGTCACCATCACGAACACACATTCCTGCGGCGTCACCCGCGACGCCACGCTGAAATGGGCGAGCCGTGCGCATCCGGGCTCTCTGACTGATGCCTTCGGTTTGCCCGTTTCGGCGGAAACCTATGACGGGTTTCTCAATGACATCAACGGGTTTCATGTCACCGAAGATCATGTGTTCGAAGCCATCGAAACGGCTTCTTCCGGGGCTATCGAAGAAGGCAGCGTCGGCGGTGGGACGGGCATGAAGTGTTTTGGATTCAAGGCTGGGTCCGGGAGCGCCTCGCGGGTGGTCCGCTATGGCGACGAAAGCTACATGGTTGGTGTTTTCGTCCAGGCGAATTTCGGCACGCGCGAGCATCTGACTATCTGCGGCATAAACATCGGTGCCGGGCTGCCGGAACCCGCGATCGTGACGCACACACCGCCGACAGATCTGAGTTCGATCATCGTGGTGATTGCCACTGACGCGCCGCTGATGCCGCATCAGCTGAAACGCCTGTCGCGTCGCGCGACCTTGGGGATGGGGCGGCTTGGTACAATCGGAAACCACTCTTCAGGCGATCTTTTTCTCGCCTTCTCCACCGCAAACGAAACAGCACTGGCGGCGAAGGAAGCCAGCGCGCAACGTGCGGCATTCATCCCGGACCCGCATCTCGACCAGCTTTTCGAAGCGGTGGTTCAAGGGGTTGAAGAGGCGATCATAAACAGCATGGTGGCCGCTGAAACAATGGTCGGACGCGACGGTAACACCGTCCCCGCCATCCCGCATAACGTCCTGCGGCAATTGGCCGATACCGCCGAACCGGCGCGGGCAGAGGAGTGATTTCGAGAGGAAGGCAGAGAAGATCGAGATGAGCGCCGAAACTATTGCTCCAACCCCGGTCGTGTACGGCTTGCAAAAGCGTTTCGGACAACTCGAGGTTTTGAAGGGCCTCTCGCTGACCGTCCGCGAAGGCGAGCTCTGCCCAAAACGGACATCACAAATGTTGTGCAACTGTCTCCAGGATTTCCCTGAACTGCGAGTCCTCTTCGCGCAAAGCCGACCAGAGTAGAATGATGCCGGCCGTTGCATTGGGCGTCGAAACAGGAATTGTCACCAATGGTTTCCCGTCATAGCTGATATTGCCTGGTGGGCGCGAGTAGCTGATACCGACGCCGCTTCCATGCGCGGCCAGGGAGCGCATCATCTCCAAAGACGTCGCCCGATGGGCTACCTGGGGCAACACGCGAAGCTCATTGAACAGGTTTCGCAAATACCCTTCCGACAAATCTTCGGCGAAGAGGATAATCGGATGATCGACCAACTGTGCTAGATCGACAGAGCGTTGTTTCGCCAAGGGGTGATCGCACGAGAGAAATGCGACCGGGGCAACCTCTCGCAGTTTCTTGCGCCTAAATCTCCCTTCAAATCCAATGTCATAGGTTATCGCCACGTCCACGCGCCCCTCAGCGACATCGGATGCAAGGCCAGAAAAACGTCCCTCAAGGCCTTGGAAGGTGATTGCAGGGAAGCGTGATTTCAGCTTTTCCATCACTGGCGCAAGATACCAAGGCGCGATGTCCTCGAAACAACCCAACACAAAGGGGCGCGTTGTGTCGCGCCCCAACTCGATATCGCTCGCCATGCCAAGAAGTGCATGCGCTTTTTCCACGAACCGGTGCCCGAACGGCGTCATCATAATGCCGGCACCTTTGCGCCGGTCGAAGATCTTTCGTCCGATCCGCTCTTCCACGCGGGTAATCGCAACCGATAATGAGGGTTGCGAGACATGCAAACGGGCAGCTGCGTCGGTCAGGCTGCATGTTTCGGCAACGGTCACGATGTATTCGTACTGGCGTAGGGTAATGTATAGCATGAAACTATACATACTATGACTAGACATTATTGGGAATTAATTATGAGGGGATTTACATTACACTGAGACAGAGGAGAAACGTGATGCACACACTTTTGACCCAAGACGACATTGACACCTTTCAGCGCGATGGAGTCGTCCTGATCAAAGGGCTTTTCAAGGACCATGTTGAGAAAATCCGCAAAGGAATCGAGCGCAACATGGCAGAGCCAGGCCCCTATGCTGCCGAAAATCTCAAGGAGGGCGAAGGTGGGCGCTTTTTTGACGATTACTGCAACTGGACCCGTATCCCCGAGTTCGAAGATGCCATTCGCAATTCGCCAGCAGCCGAGGTGGCGGCGGATCTGATGCAGTCAAATAAGGTGCAGGTGTTTCACGATCATGTGCTGGTGAAAGAGCCTGGAACATCAAAACCGACGCCATGGCATCAGGACGGCCCCTATTACTTCGTTGGCGGAAAGCAGAATGTCAGCTTCTGGTCGCCGATGGATGTGGTTAAAGGGGCAAGCCTTCGGTGCGTTGCCGGCAGCCACGCCTGGGAAAAACCCGTTCTACCGACCCGTTGGCTCGCCGAAACCAACTTCTATCCCGACGAGGACACCTATATGCCGGTACCCGATCCGGATGTCGAGGGCATGGATGTCAGGGAATGGGAGATGGAGCCCGGTGACGCCGTCGCTTTCAACTACGACACCCTGCATGGTGCGCGCGGAAATACGACAGATGTGCGCCGCCGCGCGTTCTCATTGAGACTGGTTGGTGATGACGCCCGCTTTGTGGAGCGTCCCGGCCCGACCTCGCCTCCCTTTCCTGGCCACAACATGCAACCCGGACAAATGTTGAGAGAGGACTGGTTCCCGATCATCTATCAACGCTGATCTGCGGGAACGCAGAGGATCATTCGACAACTACTGTTCGCGGCCTCCTGATGGCATCAGGAGACCGCGAAAGTTCCACAACAACCGCGAAGTACAGAATAGCGGTCACTGGTGCCACTGAGGTGAATTCTCGCTATGTCCCGGGCCGGCCATGACAATCGTCGATTTCGCTGCGGCTCGCATGAAGGGGTCGCTTCCGGTATGGGGCAGAATGACACCCTAAGGTCCTGACGTCACCTTTTTGGCCACCTGTATTCTCCTGTGATGAGGATATGGGCCCATCCGAGGGGCGAGATGTGGCTGAGCAGCTCTGGCGGGCAATCGAGGCCCGCGTGTTTTCTCTGCGCCGCGGCCTGTCCGAGATGCTTTGTATTCCAGTAGATGATGATGGCGGCAAGAAGGTTGAGGCCTGCCATGCGGTAGTGCTGGCCTTCGGTGGTGTGGTCGCGAATTTCTCCCTGTCGGCCGATACGCAGGGCGTTCTTGAGGGCGTGATGGGCCTCGCCCTTGTTGAGTCCGATCTGCGCGCGGCGTTGCATGTCGGCATCAAGCAGCCAGTCGATGATGAAGAGCGTGCGCTCGACTCGTCCGATTTCGCGCAGAGCGATGGCCAGCTCGTGCTGGCGTGGATATGCCGCAAACTTTCGCAACAGGTGGCTCGGCGGCATGACACCGGCGACCATAGTGGCCGCGCTGCGCAGGATATCCGGCCAGTTGATCGTGATGGTGCCTTCCCGGATCTTGCCGCCAATCAGCCCCTTCAGCTCTTTCGGGGCATTAGCAGGGTCGAAGACATGGAGCCGCTTTGAAGGCAGGTCCCGGATGCGGGGAATGAACTGAAAGCCCAGAAGAGCGGTGACGGCGAAGACATGATCTGTGAACCCGCCGGTATCGGCGTATTGCTCGCGGATCTTGCGGCCGGTCTCGTTCATCAGCAGGCCATCGAGGATATAGGGGGCCTCACTGACCGTGGCCGGAATGGTCTGTGTGGCGAAAGGTCCGAATTGGTCGGAGATATGGGTGTAGGCTTTCAATCCCGGCTCGTGGCCATATTTGGCGTTGATCAGGTTCATGGCTTCGCCCTGGCGCGTGGTCGGGAAGAACTGCCCGTCGCCGGAGGCGGTGAGGCCTGCCCCCCAGAACCGGGCCATGGGCAAGGCGGATTGGCTTTCGATGACCATGGCCAGTGCCCGGTTCATCGCCTCGCTTTCGACATGCCAGCGAGACAGCCGCGAGAGCTGGAAGTAATCATGGGTGTTGGTGGCTTCCGCCATCTTGCTGAGGCCGAGATTGAGGCCCTCGGCCAGCAACACGCTCAGCAGACCTATTTTGTCCCTGCAGGGCGCTCCGGTACGGATATGGGTGAAGGCATCGGTAAACCCGGTCGCCTTTTCCACCTCCAGCAGCAAATCGGTGATCCGAACCTCGGGCAGGCGCTGATAGAGGTCCAGAACCAGCTCATCAGCTTCTGCCGGAACGGCTGCCGTCAGTCGCTCGACGGTCAGCACACCGTTTTCGATCGACCCGCCCGGAATGGCCCCGCGCCGGGCGGCCCGTGCAAGACGGTCCAGCCCGTCGGCCATGCGTGCTTTTCGGCCTGCAATCCATTCGGCCGGTTCAAACGGCATGACGAGCCGGGATGTCGCCCGCGCCGCAGCCATCGGGACTAGGGTCTGGGTCAGATCGGCATAGCGCCGGGATTGTGTCAGCCAGATGTCGCCGGATCGGAAGGCATCGCGAAGATGAAACAAGACCGCCACCTCCCAAAGCCGATGATCACCAAGGGGCTGAGCAAGGAGAGGGCGGTGCCATTTGGAACTGCGGGGCAGGAAGCTTGTTGGCCTGTCTGGCCCGTGTTCGCCATGGATGATCAGCTGCGTGGCAGCGATCAGGGGTGCGGCCACCGGGGCTGCCTGAATGTTGAGCGCGCGTAGCATGCGCGGGGCATAACGCCGGAACCGGTGGTAGCCTTGCGTGACGTGCGCCAGGGGATCCGCCGCCATCGTGCCGGTCAGGTCTGTGGCCGTGGCCACCAGACCCTCGAGGTGATGCCAGCCACAGGTCGTTTCCACGGCACATCGAGGTGCACCATCGCCTCGCGCTTCGAGCAGGGCGGAGCCCAGGCCGGAAAATGCGCGCAACGTGTCATGCAATGCCGCCTTGGCGTCAGCGATCCGATGATCGCACAGCCGTTTCGCATCCCGCCAGGTCTTGCCCACGATCCGGTCATGTGTCTCGACCACAGCGTCGGCAATGGCGGCGCGCCATTCCACGGCACAAACCGCCAAGATAGCCAACCGCCGGTCACTGGAAATATCGCGCAGCCCGTCTGTGAAATAACGCTCGCCCTGTCGGCGAAGGCGGATGATTCGATGGGGTGGTTCGCCGTCGAGAACAGCCGACTCCAGACCCATGCCTTGCAGGAATTCCAGCCGGTCCAGCAGACGGCTCATATCGGCCGAGTTCTTGCCCAGTTCGAACTGCCGCAGCCAGATGAACCGGCTGATCCGGCCATCGACATCTTCAGTCAGCAAGGCGTCGAGGCAATCCCTCATCGTATTGTCCAGGCGACTGGAAATGCGCGTCTCAACCCGACGCTCGGCGGCGACAAGCGCATCAGCACAGAGCCTCTCGATGACCGAGACCCCCGGGAGGATGATCTGAGTGCGGCGGCATTTCTCTACGAAGCGTCGCGCAAGATCTTCGTTGGATCGTGCGGCCTCCGCCTCCCCGTCGAGCCAGGCTTTCAGATCACGGGCGCCACGACCCGAAAACATCTTGTAGCCGTAAATGGCACGAAGCGCTTCGAGATGTTGCTGCCGCGTTTGGCGGCGGGCGGCATAGGTAAGCAGTGCATTTCCTGTGATGCCCAGTTGCGCCCCGATGAATCGTAGGGTGGCTTCCGGAATGGTCTCGCCTTGTGTGAGAAGGCGCCCTGGATAGCGCAAGGCGCAGAGTTGGAGCGCGAACCCGATCCGGTTCTCGGGCCTGCGCCGTTCCCGAATATGTTCGAGATCATCATCGGCCAGGGTGTAATGGCGTAGCATCGCCGCCTCGTCGGTCGGCATATCGAACAGAGCTGCCCGTTGGCGATCAGTCAGGATATGGCGTCTTGGCATGCTGTGCTGTCCTTGTTAGTCATAAGTCTGTTCAGGACAGTTTCCGCATCAGTAAAATCAACGGCTTGCAAGGGCGAAATCCGAGGGAGTTCAATTGG
Source organism: Primorskyibacter flagellatus (assembly GCF_048268605.1). Lineage (NCBI taxonomy): Bacteria > Pseudomonadati > Pseudomonadota > Alphaproteobacteria > Rhodobacterales > Roseobacteraceae > Primorskyibacter > Primorskyibacter flagellatus. The sequence continues at coordinate 14,050 of NZ_JBLWVF010000024.1, read as the reverse complement.
GACAGACCGCTGTCATCTATGCCCGCGTATCCACTGCGGACCAGTCCTGCGACCGTCAAGTCAATGAACTGACCGCCTTCGCCGAACGCGGCGGCTATGACATCGTCGGCGTCTTCAAGGAAACCGCACGTGGGGCATCCGCCAATCGCATCGCCCGCAATCAGGTCATGAACCTGGCACAGGCCCGCAAGTTCAATGCCGTTCTCGTCTCAGAGCTTTCCCGATGGGGCCGATCCACGCAGGATCTGCTGGATACGCTCAATCAACTGGCGGGTTGGAAAGTCTCTGTCGTCGCCATGAGCGGCATGACATTCGAATTGGACACCCCGCATGGCCGGATGATGGCCACCATGCTGGCCGGAATCGCCCAGTTCGAACGCGATCTGCTCAGCGAGCGCGTCAAATCCGGGCTCGCTGCTGCACGTGCGCGTGGGAAAAAGCTCGGCCGACAGCCAGGGCAACGGCCAAAATCCGACAAACTCGCACCAGATGTCATCCAGGCCGTTGCCGAGGGACGATCATACCGATGGATCGCACGAGACCTCGGTATCAGCAAAAACACCGTCCTCGACATCATGAAGCGATATCGCGAAAATCCTTAGGGTGTCATTCTGCCCCATACCGGAAGCGACCCCTTTTATCGATGGTATGATCTCTATGTCGAAGGCGGGTTTGATGCGTTGGCGGATCGCGCGTCTCGGCCGAAGTCGGTCTGGAACCGCATCCCTGATGCCCGCCGTGACGATCTCATTGAGTTCGCGCTGGAGCATGAGGCGCTGACCACACGGGAACTGGCGGTCAAATATACTGACGAGAAGCGGTATTTTATCTCTGAATCATCAGCTTATCGTATCTTGAAAGCAGCTGATCTGATCACAGCACCAGACTATGTGGTGATCAAGGCCGCCGATGAGTTCACGGACAAGACCACCGCCATTAACCAGATGTGGCAGACCGACTTCACCTACTTCAAGATCATTGGCTGGGGCTGGTATTATCTCAGCACCATCCTCGACGATTACAGCCGCTACATCATCGCCTGGAAGCTCTGCACAAACATGCGCGCCGAAGATGTGACCGACACGATCGAGTTGGCTCTGACTGCATCAGGCTGCGGGCAGGCTGTGGTCCGACACAAACCGCGCCTGCTGAGTGACAATGGGTCCTGCTATATCTCTGGAGATCTGGCCAAGTGGCTGGGAGACAGGAAGATGGACCACGTGCGTGGGGCGCCATTCCACCCGCAAACCCAAGGCAAGATCGAACGCTGGCACCAAACCATGAAAAACCGTGTTCTGCTGGAGAACTACTACCTGCCCGGTGATCTCGAGCGCCAGATCGGGGCCTTCGTCCACTACTACAACAACCAGCGCTACCATGAGAGCCTGAACAATGTCACACCCGCCGACGTCTACTTTGGCCGGGACAAGGCCATTCTGAGAGAAAGGGAGAAGATCAAGAAACTGACGATCCGACAGCGCCGCTTGCAACATCAAAAACAAGCAGCATAATCAATCACACAACCGAACCAGAGCCTCCAATGTTCAAGCCGCTCTGATGTCCCATTTTATATGACGACGGACACTCCATATATGGCTACGTTCCCGTTTGCTGAGTTCGACGGCCGCGGCTTGCTCCGCTTTGGTCAGATTGTCCTTAATCTCGCATGGAGAACGCCGCAGGAAAGTTTCCACCAGATTCCAGGCACAACCTCAATGAGACATGAACAACGGAACATGCGCATCGCGCATCACGTCGGTCGTCACGCCGCCCCACAGATCCTGCGAGAACTTGCTGTGTTCGAATGCTCCCATGACGATGGCCTTGGCTCCTTCGGAATCGGCGGTCTCCAATATCATGCGCCCCACCGAGCGTGTTTTCGGCTGATGCACATGCCGCGCATCCACATCGTGATGGCGCAGGTTCGCGATCAACTGATCGGTTCCCGGCGCCGGTTTGCTGCCGATGGTCAGAACCGTCACGCGCCCACGCTCGCGCAGCAGGGGCATCGCATCGCCAACGGCGCGCGCGGCGGCGCGTTTGCCGTCCCAGGCCAGCAGCATGTTTTCTGCCAGTCCAGGCGCGTCGAAATTTCGGGGAACTACCAGCACCGGACGACCACTGTGCAGCGCCATCAGGTCGGGGTTGGCGGCCATATGGGTATCGGCCGATCCGGGCCGGTGCATCCCCATCACGACCAGATCGAAGGTGCGCGCGAAATCCGCTAGAGGTGCGCCGTGCTCGACATCCAGATCGACAAAAGACGCCTTGTCCGACCGCCCGTGTTCGACGACTGCCGCCTCGAACACGGTGCGCGCCTCCTCGATCTGCTTACGGTCGAACTCACGCAGGGAAACCAGCATGTCGCGGGGCAGATGGGTCGCCATGCGCCGTTCCATCGGCGGCTGCCCGTATCCCAACACTGCGGTCAGCCATCCGTCGTGGTGGTCGGCGATCTTGATCGCGTGTCGCAGCGCGGACATGCTGGAATCATGGCCGGTATAGGCAACCAATACGTTCTTAATCGTCATTCGCTGATCTCCTTGTCGGGATGCAAGAGCCTACCGTCCGGTCAAACCGTAGCACCCGTTCCAGGTCCAACGCGTCAGTTACTGGCATTGGTCTGGCTCTCGGTAAGCAGCCAATCGATCACGCGATGGACCCGCGCTTCCGGTGGACGCCGTGACGGCCACGCGAGATAGTAGGAATATTCGCCGAGGGTCAGATCGAAAGGCCGGATCAGTTCGCCGCAACCCACCAGTTCTGACAGCAGCGCGGGATCGCTGAGCATGATGCCTTGACCGTTCAAGACCTGTTGCAACCGGACGTTGGTATCGTCCACCAGAACGGAGCCGGTCGTTTTAAGATTGGGCACGCCCGCCTTCTCCAGCCAAGTAGACCAATGTGTCCGGTTCTCCTCGTGCAGCAGGGTATAACGGGACAAATCATTCGGTGTCTCCGGAATGCCCGCTGCCCGCGCCAGTCGTCGGCCCATGATTGGGGTTAACGTGCCCTTGACCAGCCGTTCGCATTTCATATCCGGCCAACCTCCCTGGCCCCAGAGGATAGCGAGATCCACAGTTTCCGCATCGGCCAGAGTAAAGGTTGTCTTGTGAATCAGATTCAGGTCGATCCCGGGTAAGGTCGTCCACAAGCTGCGCAACCGCGGTGCCAGCCACAAGCTGGAAAAGAACGGGCGACACAACAGACTGACACTCTTGGTGCTGAGAGGAGTCCGCATCTGTTCGATCGCCAGCCCGATCTTCTGAAACGGATCATCTAGGCGACGATACAGGAAATCTCCTTCAGCCGTCAGGGACAATTGTCGCGCCGTCCGGTCGAATAGGCGGGTGGCCAGGTACTCCTCCAACTGACGGATCTGATGACTGACCGCTGATGGCGATACATTCAATTCCGCCGCCGCAGTCGTGAAGTTCAAATGCCGAGCGGCGACCGAAAACGTGCGCAATCCGTTCAGATGAGGGATATATGTCACATCGATAAGCACCGGACCGCAGTTTCCTGTTGAAGTTAGCATAGTGATAGTCACAGGTTCAGTAAAGTGATCTCTCGCCCCATGCCGAGCAGGTTCCCGTCGTGCCAGCGCTGGCCAATCAACTGTGCTCCCAATGGTCGGCCCTGCGCATCCGTGCCCGCCGGCCAACTGACCACCGGCAGCCCGAGCGCCTGCCATGGGCGGCTCATGTGCGGCGCACCTGTTGCCGCATGCCCTTCCGGCGCGCTTCCGGGAGCTGCCGGGGCCAGAATGGCGGCGCTGCCTGTGCGAGCGACGTCCAGCCATTGGCCCAACTGCGCGATTTCCGCCTGCGCGGCGGCGTAATCGGCAAGCGTGATCGCACGACCGGTTTCAAGCAATCCAGCGAATTGCGGGCTGAGCGCGTCAGGCCGGGTGCCTTCTGCGGCAAGATTGCGGGCAGCCTCGAACGCCATGACCGCGCCATGCAAATCGACAAGACGTTTGATGCGCCCTTCGTCCGCCAGATGCGTTACTGTTGCACCGGCCTCGCGCAGTTGTGCGGCCACATCGTCGATCGCCGCCTCCATATCGGCTGAGACTGCGCCGATCGCCGCGCCTTGTATCCGCATAATATGCAATCCCCTCAGCGGTTCGGCGGTACTCTGCAAGGTGCCGGGGCCTGCCAAAATGTCCGCTATCAGCCGGATATCTTCGAAATTTCGTCCCAGGACACCCAGCGAATCGTGCGATTGAGCCAATGGCTGCACACCGCGCAACGACATCAGCCCGCGGGTCGCGACATAGCCCATGATGCCGCAATAGGCAGCCGGACGAATTACGGAAGCCGCAGTCTGCGACCCCAGTGCAACCGGCACCATGCCGTCCGCCACTGCGGCAGCCGACCCGCTGGATGATCCTCCCGGCGTGCAGCGCAAATCACGGGGGTTGGCAGTCTTACCCGGCGAGAAATAGGCGAATTCGGTAGTCACCGTCTTGCCCATGATCAGCGCGCCTGCCGCCCGCAGCGCCGCCACACAGGCTGCGTCATCGACCGGTTGCCGGTTCGCGTATAGGCCGGAGCCCATGGTCGTGGGCATGTCGGCGGTGTCAATAATATCCTTGATCGCGACGGGCAGCCCGCGCAGCGGTGTTCCGGTCAGCCAGTCGGCATTGTCGTCAAGCCAGCGATGGCAAGCGTCGCGCGGGCACAGCCATTGCCATGCGCCGACCTGCGGTTCGCGCGCGGCGATCCGATCATGGCAGGCATCGAGACAGGCATGCGCATCGGTGATACCCTCCTGCAGCAGGGTCAAGGTCTCGATCAGCCCCGCTGGTATCCGGGCGCTCATGCCGGTATCAGGCTTTCAGCCATTACCGATCCGTCCACAGCGGCGCAACCACCACCGATCCGTCCGGCCTCGCCGGAAGCATCGATCATGCCCAGCAGGACCATGGGACCGACACCGGCCGCTGCTGCGCGGGCGGCATTGGTGACGCCCGGCCGCCCGAAACCTTCGATCCAGCCCTGCAAAATGGCACCTGGACGATCAGCGGCATCGACCGGCAGCAACTCTTTCATCGCCTGGGCGACCTGCGGGGCCGCATCCAGAGCCTGACCACCCAAGCCCATGAAATCGACCAGTGCGCTATCCCCCAGCGCCGGAGCTGCATGGCGCCCCTCATGCGCCGGTTCAATGCGACCGTTAATCGCTGGTGCTGGCACGATAATCCAGTGCCCGGGCTGGGATGCAACCTGATAGCCGAAACTGTGACCGTTGCCGCCGGCGCGGGTCACAAGCATGCTGCCTTCGCAGCCTTCGGCGGCGGCGGCCATCAATCCGCACATAGCCATCCAGACATTCAGAGCAAAGGCGGGTGATGCCTTCAGGAAAGCACGAACTTCACCGTCGGGATCATGCGGACCATCACGTTCAGCCAGCAACGCGATCAGCGCGGCAGACCCGGCTACGGTGCGCGAATGGCAATCGTCGCCTTGGGCCAAGGCCTCCCGCAACACCGGGTATAAATCGATCGGCTGTTCCAGCGCCTCGCCGATCCAATCCGCAACTGGACCATCCAGCCAGCGCAGGTGATCCGGCAGGTCCGGGTGAAGGATGCCCAGACGGGTGCAGAGCGTCATGCCCTCGTTGATCGGGCTGAATCGCTGCTGCGTCGAGTCGTTCGCATCCGACACTACCAGAAGCGCCGTTGAGGGGCCGACCGCTCCGGCCAGCGGAACCAGCACACCGTAATCTTGCGCCGGACCAAGGCGAATTGCTCCCGACCGGATCATCTGTGTTGCCTCGGCACCATCTGTGGCCCAGCCTTCGCGCAGCGCGACTATAGCCAGTGCGTTCATGACCGGCACTGGAATCTCCCCCGCCGCCGCAAAGGGTGGTCCCGCATGCAGCAACAAACGGCCCTCCGTTCCAGGCAGGTCGCGCAGTCGGACAATGCCCGACAATTGCGGCCGGACGGCATTGATTTTGGCGAATGCAGTAGTATCGGCGGGGGTGGTGGTCACGTCATGGCTCCTTTATCGCCGGGTTCATGCCCGGATCCAGCTTTCGCTATGGGCAAGGGCGGCGGATTGGGTGCGACGGTCGAAAAAATCGCGCTCAACAGTCTGTCCGGGCAGCTGTTTTCCGTCCACCGTCACCGAGGCCGATCCGGCAGGCTGGAACACGCTGAACATCTCGTGCGCGCCGGTCTGACTGTCCTGCGGCGGTTGCGCGACAGCGAACATCTCCCCCAGATCGCTCCAGCGCAAGGCGACGCTTCGGCCATCGAAGCTGGCTATCTCGGTCACATGTTTGGGATAATCCGCTTCGGTCGAGAATTCCGCGCCGCCGATGATTTCAAGCGTATCCAGCGCCTTGCCCGCCGGGCGGAACAGAGCGAACTTTCGAATGAAATCATCCAGCAGATAGCGCGCCAGCGGCTTGTTATCGGTCACGCAGAGCCGCACTGAATTGCCAGCCTTGTCGGCATAGGGGTCCTGCACCACCAGAGTCATGTTGCCGCGCCCGTAATCCGAGCCATTGATGCGGAAAAACACTGCGAGCGTGCTCCAGTCACCGTCGGGATCGGTCTTGAGGTAGAGCGGAGGATTATCCCCGGTCCAGTCAACCTTGCCCTTGCGCACGTAATCCATGATCTGTCCTTTCGTTTCCAGTTTCTATTGTTGCGCAATTTCCAGAATCCGGCTGGATTCATGGGTGGCGCGCATAGCGTCAAAGTCCGATGTCGGCGCCCAACCGAGCCGGGCCTTGGCTCGGTCGTTGCCGAACACCGCGGCACGTGGATTGGTGCGGAATCGTTCGCTATCCACATTGGCAGGCAGCGGCCCGACGATGCGCTGGTACCATTCCAGCGTCGGTTCGGGATGCGAGGTGTCGTCCGCCCCGATGTAAAAGCTGTCGAAGGTAATGCCGGTGACCTCGACCGCCGCCTTGAAGGCGCGGGCCAGATCCTCGGCGGTGATGTAATAGAATAGCCAGTGCCGGTCCGGGGCATCGACAAATTTGATGTACTGGTCTAGCGTTTCCGGTAGGATCACCGCCAGCGGGCGGATGCAGATCACATCCAAATGGCCCTTGCGCGCAAAACTCTCTCCCATCACCTCGGCCAGTTGCTTGCTGACGCCATATGGATAGACGGGGCGGTTTTCATGGGTCTCGTCGATCGGCAGCGATTGCGGTGCCCAGTCCGGGCGCATTTCCTGCAACCCGCAGATCGAGATTGACGAGCACAGCACGACCTTTTTCAGGCCCTGTTCCTCGGCCGCCTGCAAGACATGCCAGCTGCCCCGGGCGTTGACGTCGATATAACGTTCGGGCTCGCAGCCCCAGTCGTAATCCAAACCGGCCAGATGCACCACCGCATCCGCCCCTTCCAGCGCGGCGCGCACCGACGCCAGATCCATCACGTCCGTTTCGATGAACGTCGCGCCTTGGTCTTGACCGCTACGGGGCGGCGCGAGGTCGGCATTGATCACCTCATGATCGACCGCCAGAGCAGCGATGACATAGCGACCCACCCGGCCGGAGCCGCCGGTGACGACAACACGTTTCCTGGTCATGCAGTGTTCCTTCAGATATCTAATTCGATTTCGCTGTCCTGCGCCCGTGAGACACAGATCATCATATAGTCGTTTTCGGCGCGCTCCTCGTCGGTCAAAACGCTATCTCGATGATCCGGAAGCCCGCGCAGCACGCGGGTTTCGCAGGTGCCGCAGATGCCGTCTTTGCACGAGCTTTCAATCTTGTAACCGGCAGCTCGGACCACCTCGAGGATGGTTTGACCCTCGCCCACATGTAGCCGCTCGCCGCTTGATGCGCAGATTACGTCGAACCCCTTGCCCGCCGTATCCACCGGTTCGGAGACGGCAAAGCGTTCTATCCGTAACTGCCAGAGCGCATCAGCGCTACGCTCGGTCAGTGCATCCAGCAACCCGGTCGGGCCGCAGGAATAGACGGTGGTTTCCGCCCCCAGAGGCTTTAGCAGCGTGTCGAGATCTAGCAGCCCCTTTTCGGCGTCGAAATGCAGCGCCACCCGCGCCGGATCGAGCCCCGCGAAATCCTCATCGAAAGCCAGACGCGAGCGGTCACGCATCGCCACCACCAACTGCCAATCGCGGCCCTCTGCGGCCGCCTGTCGCACCATTGGCAGGATCGGTGTGATCCCAATGCCGCCAGCGATGAACAAAGTTCGTGCTGTCGGCTCGAACGGAAAATGGTTACGCGGCGGATTGATCCGGACGATATCACCGCAGGTGAGCCGGTCATGCACATAGGCCGACCCGCCCCGCCCGGCAGATTCCCGCAGGATACCGATCCGATAACAACTGCGGTCCGCCGGATCGCCGCACAACGAATACTGCCGGATCATCTCTTCGCCATCATCGGCCTTCAGCGGCAGCTTCAGATCAAGATGCGCCCCCGGTGTCCATTCGGGTAATTGCCCGCCATTGATCGGAGCAAGCGTCAGACCGACAATCCCGTCGGCCAGCGCATCGCGGGCGCAGACCCGCACCATGATGTCCTGATGCTGTTCCATTACTCCGCCGCAACGGCGTCACGCGCGCGCGCATCTTCGGCCCGATACTTGTTCACCAGCCAAGTCTGCAACCGCTTGATCACCTCCTCTTCCGGGGCCAGCGGACCGCGGTTGGCGAAGTTGGAATTGTAACCGGTCTGGCAGCTGCTCCAAGCGTACAGATCCTCTTCCATGACGGGTGCCAGATCTTTGACTTCGCGGTCATAGTTCTCGCGGAAATCCTCGCGGGCCAGGGTGCTTTCGGGATACATCCAGCCAACACCATAGAGCGATTTCTGTGCTGTGACTGGCAACCACATGAAATACTTCACTTTGTCGGGCATTGCCACAATCAGCAGGTTCGGTGCCACCGTCACATAGCTGAGCTGGGTGCGTTCCTGATCGGTCAGACCCTCGATCGCCGGTTGCAGAACCGACTTGGTATAGGTTGGCGCCGCGTCCTTGTGCGGGCTGCACAGATTGTAGGAGGTGATGCCGCGCTCGGTGTCGTTGAATTCGACTGCCTCATCCAGAGTGGTGCCCCGGTTGAGTTCATACATATCGCCCCATGAATTGGAGTGCAGATACATGCAATGATAGCATTCGTCGTTGAAGATCTTCCAGTTCCAGTTGAACTCCTCAAACTCCATCCGATCAGGTGCCCGCAGTTCAGCCATGTTGTAGTTGGCCAATTGCCGCGACAATTTGCCCAGACGCTCGCTGACCGGCGGCAGGCTTTCGTCCATCGTGATCATGATGAACCCTTCCCAGATCTCGGTGCGGATCTTGGGCAAGCAAATATCCGACAGATCGACAGTCGAGTCGGGATCGTCGCTGAGGCCCGGGGCAGCGATCAGATGGCCGTTGAGATCATAGGTCCACGCGTGCAGCGGGCAGCGCAGGCGGCGGACATTGCCCTGTTTTTCGGCCACGATCATGCCTCGGTGCTGGCAGACATTGGCCATGACGCTGACGTCACCGTCGCGGTTGCGGATCACGATCAACGGATCTTTGCCGACCTGAATGGTATAGAAATCGCCCTTTTTAGGAATGTCGTTGGCACGACCGACACAGAACCATTCATGGCCCCATACGGCATTCATCTCGAAGTCGAAAAACTCATCGGTGGAAAAGACTTCCGCAGGCAAGGCAATGACCTTGTCAGCCTCGAGCGTGCTACTATCGAAATCGCGGATGGCAATGGGGGATTTGCGCAAGGGTTTGTTCATGTCCAGTATCCTTGATAGGTGCATTCATGCGTCTGAATTCTGAGCCTAAAGTAGCCCCCGGCCTCTCATAGAGGAACCGATCCGTTCTCATGGGAGGATGAGTTTTACTCATTTATACGCATGAAAAATATGCGCACAGTTCCACAGTTCGCATGGAAACGAGGACGCATTCTTTACAAATTTTGCTCAAGATTGGTCCAGTGGTTCTACCAATTCGATCAGGTGGTCATCCGGGTCTAAGACGAAGCCGATCATCCGGCTTCCGTGCGCCATCTTGCGGGGGGGGTGTCCTTATGCGCACATTCTTGGTCGCGAGATAATTCATGGCCTCAATCAAGTCGGGCACGACCAGCGCTAGATGTCCCCAGGCGTTGCCAGACTCGTAGGGGCTGTCCCGATCCCAGTTCCACGTCAGTTCCAGCGCGGTCTGTTCCTCCTGCCCATCGAACGCTAGAAAGGTGTTGGTGAACCGTCCGCCAGCATATTCGGCTTGGCGGATCACCTTCATACCCAAAATATCCCGGTAAAAGCCGAGTGCGCTGTCGAGGTTCTTGACGCGGACCATCACGTGATCCAGTCGGAATTGGGGGGTGGTTTGGTGTGTCATCCGTCACCCTTTCGTCACACAAAAGCGGTCAGCCAGAGAACGATGGCCGGAAACACACTGATCAGTACCACGCCCAGAACCATCAGCAGAAAGAATGGCAATGCCGCACGGGCCACCCTGCCGATCGGCTGCCGGGTCAGCGCCTGGATGATGAACAGGTTGAAACCGACAGGCGGTGTCATCGTCGCCAATTCGACCATCAGCACCAGAAAGACGCCATACCAGATCGGATCGAACCCGGCCTGCACGATCAGCGGCAGGGTGATCGGAAGGGTCATCACGATGATCGAAATGCCGTCGAGGAAACAGCCCAGCAGCATGTAGAATACCGCAAGAAGCAGCAGCAGCGCATAAGGATGCAGCGCCATCTTCTGAATTATCGCGACCAGTTCCTGCGGGATGTGGGCATATCCAATCGCGGTGGACAGAACTGCCGCAGCGACCAAAATGGTGCAGACCATGGCCGAGGTACGCACTGCGCTCATCGCCGCATCCACCATGACCTCAACCGTCAGCTTGCCCATCACTAGAACCAGCAACACTGTCGCCAGCACTCCGACGGCGGCGGCTTCGGACGGAGTCGCGATGCCGGTATAGATGCTGCCCAGAACGATCACGATAAGGATCACCACGGGCATTAGATCCCAGATCCCGCGCAGAATATCGCCCACCTGCACCTTGCTGCCTGTATCGGGAGCCAGTGCCGGATTCAGTTTGCACCGGATCATGATGTAGGAGGAATACAGGAATGAGATCATCAGGCCAGGCAGGACCCCCGCGATGAACAGCTTGGAAATCGACACTTCTGCCATGACACCATAGATAATCATGACGATCGAGGGCGGGATCAGCAGACCGAGGCTGCCAGCCCCGGCCAAGGATCCGATCGACAGAGAGTTGTCGTATTTGCGTTCAGCCAACGCCCCGGTGGTGATCCGCCCCACCGTCGCAGTGGTGGCCGAGGTCGATCCGCTGACCGCCGCAAACAGGGTGCAACCCATCACGTTGGTGTGCAGCAACCGTCCGGGCAGCCATTGCACAAGGGGAGACAGCCCGCGGAACAGCCGGTCTGACATGTCGGTGCGAAAAATGATCTCGCCCATCCAGATGAATAGCGGGATCGCCGACAATTCCCACGCGCTGGCGCTGCGCCAAGTGATCGAGCGAGCAATCGTGCCAATCTGGGTCAGCGGCATATCGACGACGAAATACATTCCGCCGATGGCGACCATGAAGAGGCCGGCAAAGACCCAGACCCCCATAGTCAGAAAAAGCGCGATCAACGCAAGAAAAATGCCCATGCTGGGTAGAACTTCCATGTCTGCCTCGCTTTCATATCGGTCGGGTCAGAACCGGTTTTCAGGTTTTTCAAACAATCCCAGCGCATCGGCCAGAAGCTGCACCGCAAAGATCACCAGCCCGACCAACAACAGGCTTTCGGGAATCCACAGCGGCACTTGGGCCATCGTTTCGCTGGTCGCGCCACGGGTAAAGTTTCGCGATATGGTTTTCCAGAACTGCAGCGATAGGAATGTCACCAGTCCAAATGTCAGCACGATACATGTGAGCCGCAGTATCAATTTTGCCGCCGGCAACCGAACCCAGTCGATCAGGAACGTCACCTGAATCAGCGCACGTTTTGAGACCGCATCGCCCAGAGCCAGAAAAGTCATCGCGGCCACGCCATAGCCGACAAATTCATCCAGTACATAGGTCGAGCTGCTGAAGAAGCTGCGTAGGATGATTTCATAGAGGATATGGCCGGTCATGAAGGCCATGATCAAGGCCGCAAGGATACCACCGACGGTCGAGAGACCACCGGCGAAGGCACGGAAATACCGGATCGGGGTCAGGCGCGTCATGGCTGCGGGTTTGGCGGTGGGGACGGCTGTGCCGCTGTCCCGCTGATCTTGGAGCATATCGATCGCAGCCATCAATCCGCCTCAGCCTGTTCAGTTGTTCCCTGGTATTCCTTCAGGATCTGCGTTCCGACATCGCCTGCCGCCTCCAGCCAAGCGTCGATCACCGGCTGGGCTCCTTCGGCCAGTGCGGCGCGATAGGCTGGATCGGGGGTTTCGATAATCGTCATCCCGGATTCCTGTCCCTGGGCATAGGCCTTGGCCACCTCGGCATCGATACTGGACCAAGCATGCGCCTCGGTCTCGTCAGCCGCCTGCTGAACCAGCGCGCGCTGCTCATCGGTCATGCCGTTCCAGACATCTAGGTTGATGGTCACCATATTGATGGTGCTGTCGTAATTCAGAGCGTTGAAATATGGCGTATATTCATTGAAGCTCGCGCTCAGTCCCGACTCGATCGAGGTCAGCACACCATCGATTCCTCCAGCACTGAGCTGCGGCACGATATCGGCCCAGCTCAGTTGCACCGGTGAGGCACCATTGTTGAGGAACACCTTGGTGGAATTCGCGTCATAGCTGCGCATCTTGAGGCCTCGTAGCGCCTCAATGCTGTCGATCTCCTCGCGGCTCCACAATCCGCTCGACGCCCACGGCGATGAATACAGCAGACGCTGGTTGTAGTTCGCGAGCAGCTCATCGTAATACGGCGCGGCTATGTCGAACAGTCGCTTGGCCTCGACCGGATTGGAGGTCAGGAACGGCAGCGACATCAGCAGGAACAGCGGGTCCAGACCACCAAGCGGAGGGATGAAGGTATTGGCGATCGGTACCGCACCGTCGCCCACGGCGTCCAGTTGGTCGCGCGAGCGAAAACCGAGCGCACCGCCGAAATGGTGGGTAATCGCGATGTCGCCATCGCTCAATTCCGCCAGCCGTGTTGAAAAGAACGTGTCTGTCTCGCCCTGCAGCGAGGTCGCCGGGTATTCGTTCGGCATGTCCCAGACAAGACTTTGCGCCTGAGCCGCAACCGATATCAGGGCTGCACTGCCTGCAACCGCCATGACATGTAGAATATTCATTGACTTACTTCCTCCACGATGCTCCACGTCCCTGACCCCAGCGATGCCGGATGCACCGCCCAATGCGGGAACGACAGATTTTAATGGATGGCAGCTAGCGGCAAACTGGCGCCTGCAGCCAGAAATGAAAATTCACAACAGGATGAGTTTTTTTCATCGTCCGATGCGAGTGGCCATTCTCGATATCCCTTGCGCCGGGGCTGGCTGAATTCAGCACATCTCCTGTTGGATCTGTTATATTGTATAGTTTGGATCCCGATAGCGCGCTGTTTTCACGTAAGTTCTGCGCGTGGGCTAAGATATCCACCGCGAGAAAATCGGTTTGAATATCATTTATTTCCACATCGGCTGGATTGGGACGTGGTCGCGACGCTCAAGGCGACAAAGCCGGGCTGGCAAAGCCGGATAAACAATGTTTTTGCGCGGCTAGATTGGGTTGACCTTGGGTTTGCCGGAAAACAGCCAGCCCTCTGGACGCGAATCCAGCCAGGAATCCCGCAACAGGTCGAGCAATCTTGGTGACAACATCACCTTGCGATCCTTCCGCCCTTTGCCCTGCACGACATGGATAAGCAACCGGTCGCTGTCGATATCACCGGCCGTGAGATTGCAGACCTCGGAGGATGCTGATTGCGGCGCGGCATTTGAGCCCGGCACCAGGGACGACTGCCGAAAGTTCGGAAAGGGAGTGGGCAAAACCTGGTGGTCAGGCGGCCAGTTTCCTGTGAGCGACAGTCAATCGCCCGTCAAGAACGGCAGCT
>NZ_JBLWVF010000023.1:0-52206 GCF_048268605.1 Primorskyibacter flagellatus | reverse complement strand
GGGAGAACCAGTGTGCAACAGAGTGCCATCGAGCACGCGGCTTTGATCTGGACCCGACCTTCGAACACCATACGGGCCCGCGGCATGTGCGAAGCCGCATCATGAGGCCGGATACATGTCAGCACCCGATGACGCGCCAAAATCAGCTCTGAAGAATCCTCTTGCGCAAGGGGCGGTTATACATGTTGCAATATCACCCGCTGCTCTTTCGCGGCCGCTGCGACCATCCGCAAGGCCTCTGGCCCCGGTGCATACGGTCATGCCAGAAGACGACCCATGCGCCGCAGCGCCAACGCGTAACCTTCAACGCCAAAGCCCGCGATCACCCCGTCAGCCCGCTGGCTGACATAGGAATGATGGCGAAAGCTTTCGCGCTGGTGGACGTTGGAAATATGGACCTCCAGCACCGGCCCGTCGAAGGTGTTCAGCGCATCCAGCACCGCGACCGAGGTATGGGTCAGCGCTGCGGGATTGATGATGATGCCCTGTGCCGCGTCGCGCGCCTCGTGAATCCAGTCAATGATCTGGCCTTCCCAGTTGGACTGCAACAGCCGCGTCTTTAGGCCAATTTTTTCGCCCAGCTCGGCGCAGACGGCCTCCACATCGGCAAGCGTATCGTGGCCGTAGATCTCGGGCTGGCGTTTGCCCAGAAGGTTCAGGTTCGGGCCATTCAGAATATAGACGGTCTTGGTCACGGGGCGTGTCCTTGGTTTAGTGGTCCTGCTTGCGGAGCTTGGCGGGCAATCTGCCCCCCTGCCCGCCTTTTGGCAAGCGCCGGTCACGCGGCAGGTCAGGCAGTACCCTTACAGCACCGGCACTTCGGTTTGGTCCAAATTCACCGCGTCCGGACACAAGCCAAGGAGCTTGCCTTGTCGGCTTCAGGTGAGGGTCAGCAGTTTTTCGGTCGGGCGTCCGATTACCGCGCGATCGCCTGAGATCAGCACCGGCCGCTCGATCAGCTTTGGATGCGCTTCCATCGCAGCAAACAGTTCCGCGTCATCGCTGTCTTTCGTCAGGCCCAGCTCTGCAAATAGCGGGTCTTTGGACCGCATCATTGCAAGCACAGGCAGGCCCAGCGCCGCGCGCATTGCTTTCAGTTCCGACACGGAGGGCGTGTCGTCAAGATAGCGGCGCACCGTCGGTGCCACGCCGTTCTCCTCAAGCAGCGCCAGGCCCTGCCGCGACTTGCTGCATCGGGGGTTGTGCCAATATTCCATCAAAGCCAGTCCTCCCTTGTGGTGCCGACCGCATCCGCCACATTATCGAACCCGTCCCGCGCCAACAGCCGGTCAAGGCCCCTTGCGATCTCTTCCACAAGGCTCAGCCCGCCATAGACCAGAGCGGTATAAAGCTGCACGGCGCTCGCCCCGGCACGGATCTTGGCATAGGCCTGTTCGGCAGAGCCGACGCCCCCCACCCCGATCAGCGGCAGGCGGCCTTCGGTCAGCACCGACAGTTGCGCCAGGACGCGGGTGGACTTCTCGAACAGGGGCGCGCCGGACAGCCCGCCCTTTTCATCGCGGTGGCGGCTGCGCAACCCGTCGCGATCCAGCGTCGTATTGGTGGCGATCACCGCATCCACGCCCGAGGACAGAGCGACCTCTGCCACATCCGCCAGCTCACCCGGCGTCAGGTCCGGCGCGATCTTCAGAAAGACCGGCACCCGCCGGTCCATACCGTCACGCACCTGCATCACGCCGGCCAGCAATCCGGCCAAGGCTGCCTTGCCCTGTAGGTCGCGCAACTTTTCGGTATTGGGGCTGGAGACATTCACGGTCGCAAAATCCAGCCATGTGCCGCAATGGCCCAACACGCGGGCAAAATCCGCGGCCCGGTCCCCGCTATCCTTGTTGGCCCCAAGATTCAGGCCGATCACCGCGTCGCGCGGGCGTTTCGCCAGCCTTGCGGCAATCGCCTCCATCCCGTCATTGTTGAACCCGAACCGGTTGATCGCGGCACCATCCTCGGTCAGGCGGAACAGACGCGGCTTGGGGTTGCCGGGTTGCGCGCGCGGTGTTGCGGCCCCCACTTCGACAAAGCCGAACCCCGCACGGCCAAGGCCCAGAAGTGCTGTCGCGTTCTTATCGAACCCGGCCGCCAGCCCGATCGGATTGGTCAGGTGCAGCCCCGCCACCTCGCAGCGCAATCTGTCTGACGTCACCAGACCGGGGGACGGCGCGACGCCAAGTTGCAATGCCCGCAGTGCCAGCCCATGCGCGGTTTCCGGATCCATATGGCGAAAAACCCGCAGCCCGGCCTGTTCAAACAAGCTCATATCCGCACGCCCGGATCTGGGTGGCAAGCGACGTTGCTCATGCCATATCCCGCGGGAAGTCATGTGTCCCATTCACCAAGGGCAAGGCGCAGGACCACACAATGTCCTTGCGCCTCAGCGGTCCGTAAAGATGCGGAAACTCGGCACCTGCGCGCGCGACCTCCCATTTCAGGGCTTCGCCCATTGTCTCGGTATCGAACGCGGCCAGAACCAGCCCGTCCTCCCCGGCGAAATGCTTGGCGGCTGTCTCGCGGACTTGCAGCGCGGTTGAAAAATGAATGTAGCCATCGGCCACGTCGATCGGGGCACCGGCGGTTTCGCCCGAGACCTCCAGCGCCTGCCATTCGGCGGCGCGCAATATCTTGTAGATCAGCATGACGTTGAGATGCCTTCTGGACGGCTTATCGTCAAGCGTCATGCAATTGTGACAAAAACCGCCGATGACGTTGCGACGGGCTTTGACTTAGCCCGACGGAAGCGGCACGATCCTGCGCATAAGACTTCCGACAGAGAGGAACTGAACATGTCCATCCGCCTTTTGACCGGTGCCGCCGCTCTTGCGTTGACCGCAGGTGCCGCCGCCGCAGATTATTCCCTGACGATCCTTCATACCAATGATTTCCACGCCCGGTTCGAACCTATTTCAAAATATGATTCCCCCTGCTCGGCGGAAGACAACACCGCGGGCGACTGCTTTGGCGGCTCCGCGCGTCTGGTCTCGGCGATCGAGGAAGCGCGCCAGCGCAGCAACAACGCGATCCTTGTCGATGGCGGCGACCAGTTCCAGGGCACGCTGTTCTATACCTATTACAAGGGCAAGCTTGCCGCCGAAATGATGAACAAGATGGGCTATGACGCGATGACCGTGGGCAACCACGAATTCGACGACGGCCCCGAAGTTCTGCGCGGCTTCATGGATGCGGTCGATTTCCCGGTGCTGATGTCCAATGCCGACGTCTCGGGCGAGGAGTTGCTGGCCGATGTTCTGATGAAATCCACCGTGATCGAGCGGGGCGGCGAAAAGCTGGGCCTGATCGGCCTGACACCGCAAGACACGGATGAGCTTGCCAGCCCCGGCAAGAACATCATCTTCACCGATCCCAGCGATGCGGTGCAGGGCGAGGTCGACAAGCTGACCGAAATGGGCGTGAACAAGATCATCGTGCTGTCGCACTCGGGTCTAAACGTTGATACGACTGTCGCCGAAAACACTACCGGCGTTGACGTGATCGTCGGCGGGCATGACAACTCGCTGCTGTCCAACACCATCGAAGGCGCCAAGGGCCCCTACCCGGTGATGGTCGGCAACACCGCCATCGTGCAGGCCTATGCTTACGGCAAGTTCCTGGGCGAGCTGAACGTGACCTTCGACGACGAAGGCAACATCACCGAAGCTGTGGGCGAGCCGATCATCCTTGACGGTGCTGTCACCGAGGACGAGGCAACCGTCGCGCGCATCACCGAAGCCGCCGCACCGCTGGAAGAGATCCGCAACAAGGTCGTGGCGGAAACTTCCGAGACCATCGAAGGCAACCGCGATGTCTGCCGCGTGATGGAATGCTCGATGGGCAATCTGGTGGCTGACGCCATTCTGGCACGGGTCAAGGATCAGGGCATCGAGATCGCCTTTGTGAACTCCGGCGGTCTGCGCGCCTCTATCGACGCGGGCGAAGTGACCATGGGCGAAGTGCTGACCGTGCTGCCGTTCCAGAACACGCTGTCCACCTTCCAGGTGTCCGGTGCGACCGTGGTCGAGGCGCTTGAAAACGGTGTCAGCCAGATCGAGGAAGGCGCGGGCCGTTTCCCGCAGGTGGCCGGCCTGACCTTCACAGCCGATCCGTCGGCAGAGCCGGGCAGCCGCGTGTCCGACGTCATGGTTGACGGTGCGCCGATCGAGCCCGAGAAGATGTACGGGGTTGTCTCCAACAACTATGTCCGCAATGGCGGTGATGGCTACAAGATGTTTGTCGATGCCGAGAATGCCTATGACTTCGGCCCGGACCTGGCCGATGTGACCGCCGAATATCTTGCGGAAAATGGCCCTTACACGCCCTACACGGATGGACGCATCACGCTGAAGTAACCCTGAGCGACTTGTAAATTCTGCGCAGGCTCCGGCATCAAGCCGGGGCCTGTTTCGTTTCAGCACAGGCGATGCACGACACGTCCGCGTGCAAAACCGTTGCTTTTTTGAGGACGCGCGCGAAAATGACACCGCCGATCGCGGATGTTATGCTTATGCGATGCCAAGAGGATCCGCAGATGGACCACCCGCTCATTGACCTCGTAAACGCCCGTATCCGCGCAGCAGAGGCGGAAGGTGCTTTTGACAACCTGCCCGGCGCGGGCAAGCCCTTGCCGCCTTGTGACGATCCGGAAAATGCGCTGATCAATCGCCTGATGAAAGAAAACGGCGCAGCTCCTGAATTTGTTTCCTTGTCGCGCGAACTGGCGCGACTGCGTGCGGAATTGCGCGACGAAGGCGACCGCACCAGGCGACACGAGATCATGAAGGAAATGTCGATGATGGAGGCGCGGATCGACATCGCGCGCAAGTCCGCGCGCTAGGTTTTGTCTTTCCCGCATCCGCGTGCCAGATTGCCCGCGCAACCGCCGCGTCAGGAAAGGCAATCAATGGTCACTGTGTCCGAACAATACGAAGCCTATCCCTATCCTGAACGCGATCCGGCAGACGAATCCAAACGCCTGATCGAAGGCTCGCCCAGCCATCCGCATGAGATTGACCATTTCCTGTTCACCGGCCAGCGCGACTGGTCCAGGCCGTTCCGCGTTCTGGTCGCAGGCGGCGGCACGGGCGACGGGCTGATCATGTTGGCGCAGCATCTGGCAAATGCAGGTCATCCGCATCAAATCACCTATGTCGATCTGTCCACCGCCTCACGACGAGTGGCGGAGGCCCGCGCGAAGGCGCGTGGCTTGACCAACATCACCTTTCACACCGGCAGCCTGTTGGACGCGCCCGACCTTGGCACCTTCGACTACATTGATTGTTGTGGCGTCTTGCACCACCTGCCCGATCCTGCGCAGGGGTTTGCCGCCCTTCGTGCCGCCGTGGCCCCTGATGGGGGCCTCGGCTTCATGGTCTATGCGCCTTACGGGCGATCGGGCGTCTATCCCTTGCAACAGGCGTTCGGCGCGTTGCTGGAGGGTCTTGCCCCCGCCGAACGGCTGGCCAAGGCGCGGCACCTTGTTGAACAGCTGCCCGAAGGCCACCCGTTCCGGCTGAACCCGCATCTGGTGGATCACCGGCAAAGTGACGCGGGTTTCTACGACCTGCTGCTGCATTCACAGGATCGCGCCTTCGATGTCGCGTCTCTGATGTCTGTCCTCGCATCCACCGGATGGGAGCTGGCCGATTTCACCCAACCCGCGCTCTATGATCTGTCGCGCATTGCGGATGTCCCGGATCGTATGGACCGCGCCGCTGCCATGGCCATCGCAGAGAAACTGCGCGGCACGATCAAGCTGCATGTGGGCTATGCCGCGCCCGCGGGCAGTGGCGCGCGCGTCGCATCGGGACGCAACCGCAGCGCCGTGCCGCATCTGCGCGGCGTCGGGGCAAAGCCCTTGGCGCAGGCCATCGCACAGGGCAAACGCCCAAAGCTGACGGTTTCCGGCGTCGAGACAAGGCTTGATCTGCCGAAACAGGCCGCGCCGTTGATCGCAGGCATCGACGGACGCCGCAGCGTGGCGCAAATCCTCAACGCGGCGCGGCTGGACCCGATGCAGGCCAGCACGCTTTGGTCACAGGTGGATGGTGCCCTGCGTCCCTGGGGGTTGCTGGTCTATTCCGGGTTGTGAGGCGGCAGCCTCCAACGCCGGATAGCGCAACCACAGGAACACGCCGCGCGCGATGAAGAAAACCAACTGTGCCAGCCATAGCCCGTGATTGCCAAGACTGGGCACCAGCAGCAGCACCGAGCCGACATAGACCACAAAGCTGAGCGCCATCATGTTGCGCATATCCGCACTGCGGGTGGCACCGATGAAGATCCCGTCCAGCATCCACGCCGCCGTACCGGCCAGTGGCGCAAGTACCATGTAGGGCAGATAGAGCCGCGCCTCGGCGCGCACTTCCGGCGCGTCTGCCATCAGGTCGATGATGATCCCGCCAAGCAAGGCGAAGGCCACCACCATGACAAGGCTGGTGACCAGCCCCCAGATACTGGTGACAATGGCGCTGCGGCGCACACGCGCCACGACGCCCGCGCCAAAGGCCCGCCCCACCAGCGCCTCGGCCGAGAAGGCAAACCCGTCCATCGCGGCGGCGGTGATGTGCAGGAATTGCAGCAGCACTTGATTGGCCGCCAGCGTCACATCCCCAAAATCCGCCCCGAGAAACAGGAAGGACACAAACCCCACCTCCAACAGCGCCGATCGGATCAGAATATCCGTGTTCACACCCAGCATCCGCTTCAGCCGCACCTTGTCGAACACCCGCGCCCAATCGCGCCAGTCCGGCACGCGAAAGGCTGCCCGGCACAGCCACAGCCCCAGGGCCAGGCCGCTCCATTCCGCGAAGAACGTGGCAATGGCGACGCCGTTTACGCCCCACCCAAGCTGTAGGACGAAAACAAGGTCCAGCACCACGTTCAGCCCGTTCATCCACAATTGCAGCACAAGCACGGCGCGGGTGCGCTCCTGTGCGATCAGCCAACCGCTGATACCGAAGATCGCAATGGCCGCGGGGGCCGACCAGACGCGGATGGCCAGATAATCGCGGGCCATGCCCTCGACCTCGGCCGAGGCGGGCGACAGGTAGAAAGCTCCGGCGAAAATCAACTGTTGAAGGGCGATCAGGGCGACCCCCGCCGTCAATCCAATCATGATCACGCGGGTCAGCAACGCCGCAACTTCGGCGGTATTGCCCGCACCCGCCGCCTGACTGGTCAGCCCGACGGTTCCCATGCGCAGAAAGCCGAACATCCAGTAGATCGCGGTCAGGATGATCGCGCCGATCCCCACGGCACCGATCGGCGCGGCCTCACCCAATTGTCCGACAACCCCGGTATCCACGACACCGAGGATTGGCACGGTGGCGTTGGCCAGCACGATCGGCAGCGCAATTTTCAGAACCCTGCGATGCGAAATATCCTGCGTCATTTCAGACATCGGTGCGCGGCATCAGAAAGTGTCCCGTGGCCTGAGCGATTGGCCGGTCACGATTGTCCTGCCAGGCATAGGCGTTCACGCTGGCATAGCGTCGTCCGGACCGGGTGACATGTGCGCGCGCATAGCCATCACGCGGCAGACCGGATCGCAGAAAATCCGTCGTGAAGTCGATGGTCTTTGGCAGGCGCGGCAGCGTACCCTTTTCCAGCGTGGCAACGTCGATACGCCCGGTCTCGATCCCTTCCCACAGCATTGCCCAGCTAAGACCGATGATAGCCGTGACCTCAAGAAATGCCGCCGTCACCCCGCCATGCAAAGCAGGAAGGAGCGGATTGCCGATCAATTTCTCATCATATTTCAGCACCGCAGTCAGTTCGTCCCCGCGCCGATCAAAGCTGATACCAAGGAATTGCGCATAAGGCACGCCTTCGACCAGCGCGCTGAGGGCGGTATCGCGCCGCTGTTTGACGACCTGCACGGGTTCGGGAGTTTTGCGGATCATGGTTTTGCTGGCTCCACCGTAAACGCGCCGGTGGCCGTCGCGACGGGATTTTCGGCATCTTCGTCTGTTGCCACCGCGCGCACAAAGGCAACCGAGCGGGTCACATGATAGCAGGTCGCACGCGCGGTGATCGCCTGCCCCGGCGTTGCCGGGCGCATGTAGTCGATGCGCAGGTCGATGGTCGCGGTGACGGATGGCAGGTCCGGGTGGCTCATCACCGCGGCACCGCAACAGGTGTCCATCAGTGCCGAGACCGCACCGCCATGGATCACCCCGGTCACCGGGTCACCGATAAACTTTGCATCATACGCCATGCTGATTTCGGCTGTGCCCTCACCAATATCGCCAAGCTGCATGCCAAGTGCCTGGGCATGTGGGATCGCCTGAATGAAATCCCGCGCCATGCGGGCTCGCTTATCGCTCATCGGTCTGGGTGTCCTGCTTGTGCCCCGCCGTTATGGGCCGCTTCGCACGCGGGCTGCAACCCCACCTGTTGCCCTTCGCGCAGACCACGTTAGACTTGGGCTCAGGAGAATCCAAAGCATGTCCGACACCCGCCTCAGTTTTAAGGAAATGTGCACGCGTTTCGACGTCACGCCGCGCACCCTGCGCTATTACGAATATATCGAACTTCTACAGCCAGAGCGTGACGGCCGCTCGCGGTTCTATGGCGCGAAGGAATGCGCACGAATGACGCTGATCATGCGGGGACGCCGCTTCGGTTTTCAACTGGAAGAGATTCGCCAGTGGCTTATGATCTATGAGAACGAAGGCACGGAGGCGCAGAACCGGCTGTGGGTCGAGGCCGCAACCCGCCAGCTGGGCGAGCTTGACGAACAGCGCCGCCAGCTCGACGAAGCGCAGGCAGAACTGCGCGCGCTGCGCGACGAGGTCGCCGCATCGCTGAAAGACTGAGTCGCTCTGACCTCGGGTAAGCAATACAAACATTTTACCAAGCGGTAAAATTAAAGCGCTTTGAAAGATAGTTTCAGGCCGAACCGGCTGACGCGACATGATCTTACGTCAACAGCAATTTGACGTAGCGTTGCGTCTGCGCAAACAAAATTCCCATTGTATGAATGCTCTCAGAAAGCCACCTACAGTCCATATAACCTTACGAGTGGAGGCCCAGGTGATGAATGACGTTAATGAGACGATGACAATACGGGAGATGTGTGACGCATTCGACGTGACCCCCAGAGCGCTGCGGTTTTACGAAGCCAAGGAACTGCTGTTTCCGATCCGCGAAGGCCAGAAACGCCTGTTCACCCATCGTGACCGTGCCCGGCTGAAGCTTATTTTGCGAGGCAAGCGTTTTGGGTTCAGCCTGGAGGAGATCCGACAGCTTCTTGATCTCTACCATGTTGGCGATCAGCAGCAGACGCAGCTGACGCGCACCGTCGAAATAGCAAAAGACCGGTTGGATGACATGATCCGCCAGAGGGACGAGTTGAACTCTGCCATCGCCGAACTCGACGACCAGATAAAATGGGGTGAAAAGATGCTCACCTCGATGAACCAGACCAAGCGGGCGGCCGAATAGGGACTGCCCCGCCATCTACCGGAGGACCCAAATGCCCAGTTATATCGCTCCCACAAAAGACATGCAGTTTGTGCTGCATGAAGTGCTCAACGCCGCAGAAACCGGCATTCCCGGCTATGACGAGATGGAAGCCGATTTCACCGGCGCTGTCCTGGAAGAGGCGGGCAAGCTGGCGACGGAAGTGCTGGCACCGCTGAATACGGTGGGCGATACAGAAGGCTGCGTGCTGGAAAACGGCGTTGTGCGCACGCCGTCGGGCTTCAAGGAAGCGTTCAAGCAGATACAGGACGGCGGCTGGACCGCGCTGGACTGTGACCCGGAATTCGGGGGTCAGGGCATGCCTTACCTGCTGAACACTGCGGTTGGCGAGATTTTCGTCGGCGCGAACATGGCGTTCAACATGTATCAGGGTCTGACGCATGGTGCCTATTCGGCGATCCACACACATGGCACCGACGACCAGAAAGCCACCTATCTGCCCAAGTTGGTCACTTGCGAATGGACCGGCACGATGAACCTGACCGAGCCACATTGCGGCACAGATCTGGGCCTGATGCGCACCAAGGCGGAACCACAGGATGACGGCAGCTATCAGATCACCGGGCAGAAGATCTTCATCTCCGCAGGCGAGCATGATCTGGCCGACAACATTATCCATCTGGTATTGGCCAAAATTCCGGGCGGTCCCGAAGGTATCAAGGGCGTATCGCTGTTCATCGTGCCGAAATTCCTGGTGAATGACGACGGCAGCCTTGGCGCACGAAATGGGGTGACCTGCGGCAAGATCGAAGAAAAGATGGGCATCCACGGCAACTCGACCTGCGTGATGAATTACGACGGTGCCACGGGCTATCTGCTGGGCGAGGCGCATAAAGGCATGCGCGCCATGTTCACCATGATGAACGAGGCCCGGCTGGGCGTCGGACTGCAAGGCTATGCGCAGGCCGAAGCCGCCTATCAGAACGCCGTGATCTACGCCAATGACCGTCTTCAGGGGCGGGCCGTGACCGGTGCCGAAAACCCCGATGGCCCCGCCGATCCGCTGATCGTGCATCCGGACATTCGCCGCAGCCTGATGGACCAGAAAAGCTTTGTCGAAGGCGCGCGGGCCTTCACCTTCTGGGGCGCGCATCTGATCGACAAATCGCACCGCTCGGATGACAAGGACGCCGAAGGGCTGGTCTCGCTTCTGACCCCTGTCATCAAGGGGTTCCAGACCGACAAGGGGTTCGAGATGGCCGTGCAGGCGCAGCAAGTCTATGGCGGCCACGGCTATATCGAAGAATGGGGCATGTCGCAATTTGCGCGCGATGCCCGGATCGCGATGATCTACGAAGGCGCGAATGGCATTCAGGCGCTGGATCTGGTCGGCCGCAAGCTGGCACAGGATGGCGGCAAGCACGTCATGGCGTTCTTCGAATTGGTCAAGACCTTCATCAAGGATAACGGCGGCGATGAAGCTTTCGACAAGGATTTCTTTGATCCGCTGAAGGCCGCCTCAAAGGATCTTCAGGCGGCGGGTATGTATTTCATGCAGCAGGGCATGAAGAACCCCAACAACGCGCTGGCCGGGTCGTATGACTTCATGCACCTTTTCGGCCATGTCTGCCTTGGTCTGATGTGGGCGCGCATGGGTCTGGCCGCGAAAACCGCACTGGATGGCGGTGCCTCCGACGCGGAATTCTACGAAACCAAGCTGGCAACCGGGCGCTATTACATGGCACGTCACCTGCCCGCCACGAAGATGCATCTTGCGCGCATCGAAAGCGGTGCCGACACTGTCATGGCGTTGGACGCCGCAAACTTCTGACGACTGCGGGTGGGGCCAACGCCCCACCCTCTTCCGCCCCACGTCTTGTTCCGGTGTTCCGCGCCGAAATCACAAGCATTCCAAGACCTTGTTTTTGAAATACGGCTTTTCTGATCGCGTTTGACTTGACGGCGACGACAGGCTGTCGTTCCCTCTGCTACGTTTCGGCCTGACCTGGTGGACGGCGAGGCCTGTAGATCGCTGACCGCCCCTGTTCTGCAAGCGGGCCGGTCAACACTGACAACAAGGGAGGGGAGGCCCATGACGTCGGACTGGATGACTGACGAGCACCGAATGCTCGCCGAGATGACGCGGAAGTTCATCACCGATGAATGGATGCCGCAGTATGACCGCTGGCGCGAACAAGGCCAGATGGACCGCGAAACCTGGGCGCAGGCCGGTGAACTGGGCCTGCTCTGCCCTTCGATTCCCGAAGAATACGGCGGCGTCGGTGGTGATTTCGGCCATGAAGCGGTGATCCTGATGGAAGGCAGCCGGGCCAACCTCGCCAGCTGGGGTCACGGCATTCATTCCGGCATCGTGGCGCATTACGTGCTGGCCTATGGCACCGAAGAGCAAAAGAACCGCTGGCTGCCGAAGATGATAACCGGAGAGCTTGTCGGCGCTTTGGCGATGACCGAACCCTCGGCGGGCTCTGATGTGCAAAACATCAAGACCCGCGCGATCCGCGACGGCAATGCGTACCGACTGACCGGGCAGAAGACGTTTATAACTAATGGCCAACATGCCAATCTGATCGTTGTCGCCGCCAAGACCGATCCTGCCGAAGGTGCCAAGGGCGTCTCGTTGGTTGTTGTCGAGACGGACGGAGCCGAGGGATTTCAACGAGGGCGCAATCTAGACAAAATCGGCTGCCACGCGGCGGACACGTCAGAGCTTTTCTTCGACAATATCGAGATCCCGCCGGAAAACATCCTTGGTCAGGAAGAGGGCCGCGGCTTTTATCAGATGATGAAGCAGCTGCCACAGGAAAGGCTGATCATCGGGTGCGGTGCCGTCGGCGCGATGGAAGGCGCAGTGGAGCGCACGATAGCCTATTGCAAGGAGCGCGAAGCCTTTGGCGGCCCGTTGACACAATTTCAAAACACCCGGTTCAAGCTGGCCGAATGCCAGACCAAGACCACCGTCGCCCGCGCCTTCCTGGATGCCTGCATCACGGACCATCTGCGCGGAGAACTGAGCGTCGAAAAAGCCGCGATGGCGAAATACTGGCTCACCGACACCCAGGGCGAAGTACTGGACGACTGTCTGCAACTTCATGGTGGCTACGGCTACATGCAGGAATACGCAGTGGCCGAAATGTGGACAGATGCACGCGTGCAGCGAATCTACGGCGGCACGAATGAGATTATGAAAGAGCTGATTGCGAGAACGCTGTGACACGACAGTTGGAATCGCAACTTGCTTATGAAGAGCCGGGGGTTTCACACCCCCGGACCCCCGTGGAGTATTTTCCCCAAGAAGAAGGTCCGAACATCGAACCCGTATTTCGGCGTGGGCAGCAGGCGGTCCACCCCACCTCGAACACCAGCCAAGCGGCATCCGGAACGAGGCGGGGCTTCTCCTCGGGCGGCCATCGGCTCTCCAGCCTGTTCCGCAAAGACAGGATAGGCGCATTAACGTTAATGCCCGGTTACCACAAGCTCGCGAATACCGCTTCTTCTTGGTACAAATACTCTGCGGGGGTGTGGGGGCGCGAAGCCCCCGCTACAACCTCCGCCAACTTCACAACAGGAGGGCTTGCCCCATGACCATCCAACTGCATTGCTTTGGCGAATCCGGTAATGCCTATAAAGCAGCGCTCGCTCTACAGTTTTCTGGGTTGGACTGGGAACCGGTCTATGTCGATTTCTTCAGCGGGGCGACACGGGCGCGCGACTATCGCGATACGCTCAACAATATGGGCGAGGTGCCGGTGATGGTCGACGGCTCTGTCACGATCACGCAATCTGGTGTGATCCAGCAGTACGTCTCAGAAAAATCAGGGAGGTTTGGAGGCGTCACACCCGAAGATTCGCGGGAGGTCATGCGTTGGATGTTCTGGGACAATCACAAACTATCCAGTCAGGCTGGCATGACCCGGTTTCTGATGAACTTCCTGCCCGAAGCCAAACGTCCCTCCGAGGTCATCGCATTCGCGCAAGGCAGGCTCAAAGCGGCCTACGACGTCCTCAACGCACATTTGAAGGGCCGGGGCTGGATCGTCGGCGACAGCCCCACCAACGCCGATCTCAGCTGCTGTGGTTATCTCTATTATCCCGAACCTTTCGGATTTATTCGCGAGGACTGGCCGCACATAGATGCCTGGCTGACCCGGCTCAGCCAACAACCGGGCTGGAAGCACCCTTATGATTTGATGCCGGGTTCACCCGCCGACAGGGTGTGACGAAACGTAGTTTACGCAAAACGTCGCCACGTCACCATTGATCCCCGCCCCCCTACACCCCCAAGTCAGGTACAGACACCGACCTTGCAAAGGACGACACGACCATGACCGACGCTTTCATCTACGACACGGTGCGCACACCTCGCGGCAAGGGCCGCAAGGACGGCGCTTTGCACGAAGTCACCAGCCTGCGGCTGTCCGCACAGGTTCTCAATGCTCTGAAAGAGCGTAACGGGCTTGAAGGCCACGCCGTCGAGGACGTGATCTGGGGCAATGTCACGCAAGTCGGAGAACAGGGCGGCTGTCTGGCGCGGTCTGCCGTGCTTGCCTCGGATCTGGACGAGTCCATTCCCGGACTGGCGATCAACCGCTTTTGCGCATCGGGTATGGAGGCGGTGAACCTTGCCGCCAACCAGATCCGCGGCGGGGCCGGCGACGGCTATATTGCCGGCGGGGTCGAGATGATGGGCCGCGTTGCCATGGGCTCTGACGGGGCTGCCATCGCGGTCGATCCCAGTCTTGCCATGGACAGCTATTTTGTCCCGCAAGGCATCAGCGCCGATATCATTGCTACCGAATATGGCTTCACGCGGGATCAGGCCGATGCGCTGGCGGTGGAATCGCAGCGCCGTGCCGCCGAAGCGTGGAAAGATGACCGGTTCGCGAAATCGGTTATCACCGTACGCGATCAGAACGGTCTGCCGATCCTTGATCGCGACGAATACATGCGGCCCGCCACCGATATGCAATCGCTTGGGGCGCTCAATCCCAGCTTTCAGCAAATGGGCGAGGTCATGCCCGGCTTCGACGCCGTGGCGTTGATGAAATACCCGCATCTGGAGCGGATCAACCACATTCACCATGCGGGCAACTCTTCCGGCATCGTCGATGGTTCTGCCGGGGTGCTGATCGGCAGCAAGGCCTTTGGCGAGGCGCATGGGCTGACGCCCCGCGCCCGCATCAAGGCCACTGCCAAGATCGGCACCGATCCGACCATCATGCTGACCGGTCCGGTTCCCGTGACCGAGAAGATCCTCGCCGACAGCGGCATGAGCATCAAGGATATCGACCTGTTCGAGGTGAACGAGGCCTTTGCCGCCGTAGTGCTGCGCTTCATGCAGGCGTTTGACGTGAGTGACGACCGCGTCAACGTCAATGGCGGGTCGATCGCCATGGGCCATCCCTTGGGGGCCACCGGCGCGATCATCATCGGCACGCTTCTGGACGAATTGGAGCGCACCGGAAAAAGCACCGGTCTGGCGACGCTTTGCATCGCTTCCGGCATGGGGGCCGCGACCATCATCGAACGCGTCTGATGACCGCCGCTACCCTGCCCAACACGCATGCTCACGCAAAGAAACACTGATCCACGGAGACCTGCCATGACCGATTTCACGATGGCCACAGACAGCGACGGCGTTGCCGTCATCACTTGGGACGTTCCGGAAAAATCCATGAACGTCATGTCGCTGGAAGGCTTTGACGAGCTTGACGGCCTGATCGACGACGCCCTCGCCGATGACGCCGTCAAGGGCATTGTCATCACCTCCGGCAAGTCGACCTTCGCGGGCGGCATGGATCTCAACATCATCGCCAAGATGAAGCAAAGCGCGGGCGACGATCCTGCACGCGGGCTGTTCGAAGGCACGATGGCCAAGCACAAGCTGCTGCGCAAGATCGAGCGCGCAGGCATGGACGACAAGAACAAGGGCGGCAAACCCATCGCCGCCGCCCTGCCCGGCACGGCACTTGGCATCGGATACGAGCTGCCACTGGTCTGCCACCGCATTTTCTGCGCCGATGACCCCAAGGCCAAGATCGGCCTGCCGGAAATCATGGTCGGCATCTTCCCCGGTCTTGGCGGCACCACCCGACTGGTGCGCAAGATGGGCGCGATGGCGGCCTCACCCTATCTGCTGGAAGGCAAGCTGCTTGACCCGAAGAAAGCCAAGGTCGCTGGACTGATCGACGAAGTTTTCGAGGATCCGCTGGCTGCCGCAAAGGCCTGGGTATTGGAGGCGAAAGACGCCGATATCGTCAAGCCCTGGGATGCCAAAGGCTACAAGATGCCCGGCGGTGCGCCTTATCATCCGGCTGGCTTCATGACCTTCGTGGGTGCCAGCGCGATGGTGAACGGCAAGACCAAGGGCGTCTATCCGGCGGCCAAGGCGCTTTTGTCTGCGGTCTATGAAGGCGCGATGGTGCCCTTTGATACCGCTCTCAAGATCGAGGCGCGCTGGTTCACCAATGTGCTGCTGAACCCATCCTCCGGCGCGATGATCCGGTCGCTTTTCATCAACAAGGAAGCGCTGGAAAAAGGCGCGAACCGTCCCGATGTCGCGGATCAGAAAGTCAAGAAAGTCGGCATTCTGGGCGCGGGCATGATGGGCGCGGGTATCGCTCTGGTGTCGGCGCAGGCCGGGATAGAGGTCGTTCTGCTGGACCAGAAGCAAGAGGCCGCCGACAAGGGCCGCGCCTATACTGCGGATTACATGGACAAGGGCATCGCCCGCAAGAAGGCCACGCCCGAGAAGAAGGAAGAGGTGCTGGGCCGGATCACCGCCACCACCGATTATGAAGCGCTGAAAGGCTGCGATCTGATCATCGAGGCGGTGTTCGAGGATCCCAAGATCAAGGCAGAGGTCACGCAGGCCGTCGAGGCCGTGATCGGCGAGGACTGCATCTTCGCCACCAACACCTCTACCCTGCCGATCAGCGATCTGGCAAAGGCCAGCAAGCGGCCCGAGCAGTATATCGGCATCCATTTCTTCAGCCCTGTCGAGAAAATGATGCTGGTCGAGATCATCAAGGGCCGCGAAACGGGCACGCGGGCCGTTGCCAAGGCGCTGGATTTCGTGCGCCAGATCCGCAAGACGCCCATCGTCGTGAACGATGCGCGGTTCTTCTACGCCAATCGCTGCATCATCCCCTATATCAACGAAGGCATCCGCATGGTTGCCGAGGGTGTCGCGCCCGCCCTGATCGAGAATGCCGCCAAGATGGTCGGCATGCCGCTGGGCCCGCTGCAACTGGTCGACGAAACCTCGATTGATCTGGGTGCCAAGATTGCCCGCGCGACCAAGGCCGCTATGGGAGATGCCTATCCCGACGGCGCGGTGGACGAGGTGATCTTCTGGATGGAAGACAAAGGTCGTCTGGGCCGCAAATCCAAAGCCGGTTTCTACACCTATGACGACAAGGGCAAGCGTCAGGGTCTGTGGTCTGGTCTGGGGGAACGCTACGCCGTGGCGGACGAACAACCCTCGTTGATCGAAGTCCAACACAGGCTGCTGTTTGCGCAGCTGCTGGAAGCGGTCCGCGCGCTGGAAGAAGGCGTGCTGGAAGACATCCGCGAAGGCGATGTGGGTGCAATCCTGGGCTGGGGTTTCGCGCCGTGGTCCGGCGGCCCGTTCAGTTGGCTCGACATCATCGGCGCACCCTATGCGGCAGAGCGCTGCGATCAGTTGTCCAGCGCGCATGGCGACCGTTTCGCCTGCCCCGACCTGCTGCGCGAGATGGCAAGCAAAGGGCAAGACTTCTACGGACGGTTCGGCTCGAAGCCTGCTGCGGCCTGACACTGCGGAATGGGGCACACCGCCCCCTCGCACGGCCTAACCGGGCTGTGCAGCAAACATCGTTGCTAATCAGCAAAGCGGGGCCGTTGGTCCCGCTTTGTGCGTGAAGGCTTCAGAGTTATACCGACTCCGCACCGGAGGCGTATCGCCAGTGCATCAGTTCATCGTCGTCGGCAGGAACATCACGATGGCCGGGAACGCGATCAGCAGAACCAGCCGGATGATGTCTGCTGCCACGAAAGGCAGTACGCCCTTGAAGATTTTGGGCAAGGAAACCTCTCGCGCGATGGAGTTGATGACGAAGACATTCATGCCCACGGGCGGTGTGATCAGGCCAAGTTCCACCGTCATCACGATGATGACGCCGAACCAGATCGGATCAAACCCCAACTGAATAATCACCGGATAGACGATGGGCACCAACAGGATGATCATCGCCATGGCATCCAGAATACAGCCCATCAGCACAAAGAAAATCAGGATCAGCGTCAGCGTGCCATAGGTGCCGATATCCATCGCCACAAGCCACGCGGTGATCTTCTGCGGGGTCTGGGTGATCGCCAGAAAATAGCCAAAGAGAATGGCGCCGATCAGGATGGTATAAATCGCCACAGATGTCCGCAGCGCCTCGACCAGACTGTCCATCAATTGTCGTGCGTTCAGCCGCCCCCTCGCGATGCCGATAAGTGCTGTCAGGAAGGATCCGACGGCGGCGGCCTCTGTCGCGGTGGCGAGGCCAAAGTAAATGGACCCGATGATGGCGACGAACAGCAGCATCACCGCCCACACACCCGATAGGGACCGCACCGCTTCGCCCAGATCAAAGCGCTTTCCCGGCGGCAGGACACGACCATAGGCGACGCGCACGGCGACCATATACATTACGATTGCCAGCAGCCCCGGCCCGATGCCCGCAATGAACAGCGTGCCGATATCCTGTTCGGTGATGAATCCGTAGACGGCCAGCACGACCGAGGGCGGGATCAGGATGCCAAGCGTGCCACCCGCCGCGATGACGCCGGTGGCCACCTCATCCGGGTAACCTTCACGGCGCATCTCCGGCAAGGCGATCTTGGTCATGGTAGCGGCCGTGGCGACGGAACTCCCGCAGATCGCCGCAAAGCCCGCGCAGGCCCCGATGGTCGAAAATGCCATGCCACCGCGAAAGCCGCCGAGCCATTTCTGGCCAGTGCGGAACAGCTCGCGGCTCATGCCGGAATTGGTGGCCAAAACGCCCATCAGCACGAAGAACGGGATCAGCGACAGATTGAAATCGGTGATCGTGCGAATGGGTGATTGCGCCAGCACTGACAGCGCAGGACCCCAGCCGACGACCGACGCAAAGCCGCCGATGCCGACGATCCCCATGGCGATGCCGATGGGAACACGCAGGATCATCATCACGAAAAGAGCTACGAAGCCGCCAATGGCAAGAAAGTCGGAACTCATATCAAACGGCACCCCTATCATCCGGATCGCCGACATCGGCGCTGTCAAAATGGTCCAACGTGCCGCGCCCCGACACAACGAGGATCAGCCGCGCCACAATCGCCGGAATGGACACCAGTACCCCGGCCCAAATCAGGGCCATCACCGGCCAGGCAGGCAGCCGCAGGTCCATCGTGGATTCCCCCGACGTGGCGGCACCCACGACCCGACCGAACATTTTCCAGCACAGCACCACGGTAAAAATCAGCAGCAGCGTCCAGGCAAAGGCATCAATCCAACGGCGTATGCCCGGTCCGGCTATCTCTGCCAAAATGTCCACCTTGATGTGGCTGCCGCGATAACCGACGCTGGCAAAGCCCCACATGATTGCAGCCCCCAGCAACAGGCGGCCCAGATCAAATGCGTCGGGCAGCGGATAGGCAAAAAGATACCGGCTGATGGCGGAGATCACCACCAGCACGGTGACCAGCGCCATCAATGCGCCCGCGACCATTTCGATGCCAAGCGAGATCCGGTCCAGTGCGTGTTGAAATTTCAACATGGGGTCAAAAGGGGCGTTGCACCGATCAGCGCAACGCCCGCTCTCCTTAAAGAATGGGGGTCAGAACTTTGCGTCGTGCTCTTCGAGCTTGCTTATATAGCTGTCATAGACCGCCTGCGCATCTACACCCGCCTTGGTCGCGTCTTCCTTCCACTGATCCACCAGCGGCGCGGCAGCGTCCTGCCACATCGTCACCTGTTCTTCGGTGGGCACGTTTACGGTATGGCTGGCATCGTCCAGCGCCTTGGCGCGCCCCGAGGCTTCGTTCTCGGCCCAACCTTTGGAAAAACGTGCAGACCATTCAGGAGTACAGTGATCGTCCATCACCTGTTTCAAATCATCCGGCATGGAATCGTAGGTGTTCTTGTTGATCAGCAGCAGTTGCGCCGAGACGTAGAACGGCATGTCGAGATGCTGCTTCGCCTCGCTGTCGATCCCGAAGATCCAGATAGAGTTCCACGGGAAGGTGATCGCATCGGCCGTACCGTTGGCAATGGCTTCGCGCGCCTCTGGGGCAGGCACCTGCACCGGACCGCCGCCCAGCATCGACACGAACCGCGACATGGTGGCATGGGCGGGGCGTACGTTCAGGCCCTTAACGTCACCGGGTTCAAGGATCGGCTCTTTGGAATGAAACGTGCCGGGATCATGCGGGTTGGCGAGACAGAATTTGACATCCGCCATCTCTGTCTCGGCAATCGGCGCGTACCATTCGTGCATCGCCTGCGCGCCGCGCTCGGCATTGTCCATGTGGAACGGAATCTCGATCAGGCTATAGACCGGAAAACGGCCCGCCTGATAGCCGGGGTTCACATAACCGATATCGGCAATGCCGTCGCGCGTCATGTCGTAGTGGTCAGGTGCCGCGCCAAGTTGCTGGGACGGAAAGATCGTCACGCCAATGCGCCCGCCCGAGGCCTCGCTCAGCGACTGGGCCCATGGCTCGATACCGAGCGTCTGAACCGGATGGGTCGCCGGCAACCAATTGGCAATCCGAAGGTTGATTTCCTGCGCGGTTGCACCCCCAGCAAGCCCCGCCAACGCCGCAGTCGCGCCAAGCAATGTTCTGAGTTTCATAAAATTCCTCCCTTTAAGTGATGTGCCGCCTTTTGGCGTGCCTTTGTTCAGACGTTGCCCGGCTGTCCGGGCAGTGCCAAGTGATTTATGCCGCGCGTCCGTTATCCGGTCGGATGACCTGTGGATCGTCGGTGTAAAGCGTGGCCAGCAGATCCTGCCGGTGGTGCAGCACGGCGCGCTGGTTCACGGAACCCTTGTCGGTGACTTCGCCTTTGTCCAGATCCAGCGGGTCGGCCATCACGATGACACGGGTGATGCATGACGCCGATCCGGTCGAAGCCGCAACATGGGACGCCAGCCTTTGGGCCACTGCGGACCGCACTGCTGGATGCGCCAGCACCTCGGCCTCGGTCTCGGCGTCAGGCGCAAGCCCGCGCAGCCGCGGCCAGAACGGCACCAGCAATGCGCCCGGTTCTGCCTCGTTCTCGCCGGTGATGACGGCATCGCGCACGACGCCGCCCAACTGGTCCAACAGCTTTGCCCGCAGCGCACCGACGGCCACCCAGGTTCCGGTGCGCAGCTTGAAATTCTCGGCAATGCGCCCATCGAAAATGAACCCGCGTTCGGGCACACCGGCTTCGGCATAACGCACCGCGTCGCCCAAACGGTAAAACCCTTCCTCGTCGAATGCCGCCGCCGTCAATCCCGGAATGCGCCAATAACCGGGCGTGATGTTGGGCCCGCGCAGACGTAGCTCCAGCTTGTCGTCCGCTGGCATCAGCTTCATCTCGACGCCTTGTGCAGGAATGCCGACATTGCCCGGCCGTGCCTGGGGTTCCGTACAATAAAGCGAGAACGGCCCGGTCTCGGTCGCGCCCAGCCCGGTGGTCATCAGGACCTGAGCGCCCCGCGCCTCTTGTGACAGTTCGACAAGCCGGTCCCATATGTGTTGCGCCAATCCCGCCCCGGCATAGATCAACATGTTCAGACGGCTGAAGAAATTCTCGCGTAACTGGGCGTCGTCCTCCATTGCGTGAACCAGAAGCTCGACCCCGGCAGGTACGTTGAAGAACCATGTCGGCGCGATTTCCCTGAGGTTGCGGATCGTTTCGGCCATGCCATCGGGGCTGGGGCGTCCATGGTCAACGTAATAGGTGCCGCCGTTATAAAGCGACATGTTGAACAACTTGTTGCCGCTCGCGGTGTGGTTCCAAGGTGCCCAGTCCACCAGCACCGGCGGCTCGTCCGCCATGAAGGCGAAACAATCGCGCACCTGTTGTTGATTGGCACACAGCATTCGATGTGTCCGGATCACCGGCTTGGGACTGCCTGTCGTGCCCGATGTGAACAGGAACTTTGCCACTGTATCGGGTGTGACGGCAGCATGCGCCTGTGCCACAGCCTCTGTCGGGCGGGTGGCGACGACGTTGTCCCACAGGCGGACCGCGCGCCCCGCGAACGGGTCCGTCACACAAACGACCGGAACAGAAGCAGGCACAGAAGCCTCGATTGCTGACCGATATTCGGATCCCGACTGGGTGAACGCCAAGCCGGGCGTGATTTGTCCAATAATCGCGCGCAGTTTTTCGTGATCGGTCGAGACCAACGAATAGGCGGATGAGATCGCGGCCGATGCGATCCCCACATGCTGCGCAGCCAAAGCCATGATCGCGTGTTCAAGCGAGTTCCGCGACAGGATCAGCAACGGCCGCTCGACCGACAGATCAGCCTCCAGCAGCATCTGCCCGACGCGTGCCACGACATTGCGAAGCTCAGCGTAGCTGACCCGCAGCCAGTCACCATCCGCGCCGCGCTCTGCCATCCAGGTCCGGTCCGGCGCGACGTCGGCCCAATGTGCAATGCACGCTGTAATAGCCTCCGGATACGCCCTGAGAGGATCAACCCGGCGGATCAAAATAGTGCCATCCGCGCGCGTCTTGCTTTCAAGAACGTGTGCCCATACCTTTGGTTTGCGGATGTTCATGGTGTTGCTGATCGCACCCTCCCACGGCGGTCGGCGAAACTTGTTCACATCGAAACAAAATCCGCAACACAAAGCAAGGACGAAGGCGATCTGCGTTACTTTGCACATATACTTGGCCGCCACGGCAGCACACTCGCAGGAGACATGAGTATAAAACAGCCCCCCGACCCACCCAAAGACGGGAATGAAATCGACCTCGGACGGCTTGGCACGTCATTCGGCTTTGTGATGAGGATGGCACAGGTTGAAGTGTTCGAAACTTTTTTTGAGAACCTGTCGCAATATGGGCTGAAACCGGGTGAATTTTCCGTGCTTTGGCTGCTACATGAAAACCCCGGCATCCGACAGGGGGCGTTGGCGAACCGGTTGCGGATCAAGCGGCCCCACATGACCAAGCTGATTCAGCATTTCGAAGAGCGCGGGCTGATTATCCGGTCCGTCCCTGACAATGACCGGCGCGGCATGGAACTGCGCCTGACCGGCAAAGGCCGCAGGTTTGTCGATGACCGGCAAGAGGCGTTTTTCACCCATACCGAACATGAGCTGGACCGGCTCAGCGATGAGGAGGCGAAGCAGCTGATCCGCCTGTTGCGCAAATATTTGCAACTATAGCCCAGCCGCTTACTTGCGCGCCAGAAGCTTGCCTATATTGACCAGAACAAAGACCAAGGCCGCCGCGCAAACAATGGCTGGTCCGGCGGGCGCATCGACGTAATAGGCACCCCACAGACCGCCCGTGACGGACAGCACGGCAATGCCGAGCGCCATGGCGGCCATGGCCTCGGGCGTTCGGACAAGCGGACGTGCGGCGGCGGCGGGCACAATCAGAAGCGCGCCGATCAAAAGCGCGCCCACAACCTTGATCGCCACGGCAACCACAACGGCAAGCGCCAACGCCATTCCCATATGGATACGCCCGGGATCTATACCGCTGGCGCGCGCCAGATCCGCGCCCATCGTCGCAGTCAGCAGGTCAGACCATTTCCACGCCAGCAGCCCCAACACCAGCACTGCGCCGCCCCAGATCACCGCCAGATCGCCGCGCCCCACTGCCAGTATGTCACCGAACAGATAGGCTGAAAGCTCAACGCGCCCGCCGACCAGGCTGACCGCGACCAAGCCAACCGCCAGCGCGGAATGCGCCACCACGCCCAGCAACGTATCCACAGCCTGCCCGCGCCCCGACAGAGCCGTGACCGTCACCGCCGTCAGCAACGCCACCGCCATAGCGCCAGCGAAAACAGAGATCGACAGCATCAATGACAGCGCCACGCCAAGGATCGCCGCATGGGCCGTGGCGTCCCCGAAATAGGCCATGCGGCGCCAAACCACGAAACATCCCAACGGTGCCGCGGCCAAGGCCACGCCCAATCCCGCCAGCGCCGCGCGCACCATGAAATCGTCCAGCATCAATGCGCCTCTTCATGCGAATGGTTGTGGTCATGGGCGTGGTCGTGCCGGTGCGAATGTTCGTGCCGGTACAGCGCCAATGCGCCTTGCGTCCCGCTGCCGAACAAAGCGCGGTATTCCGGCGCGCTTGCCACGACTTCTGGCGTGCCGTGACAGCATACATGTCCGTTGAGACAAATCACCCGGTCACTGGCGCTCATCACCACATGCAGCTCGTGACTGACCATCAAAATGGCGCAACCCAGATCGGTGCGGATGTCCTCGATCAACCGGTAGAAGGCGGCGGACCCCAGTTGATCCAGCCCCTGTGTCGGCTCGTCCAGCAGCAGGATCTGTGGATCGGCCAGCAGCGCGCGCGCCAGAACCACGCGCTGAAGCTGCCCGCCCGAAAGGTCCGCCAATTGCCGAGCCTCAAGGCCGGCCGCCCCGGTCCGCTCCAACGCAGCGGCCGTCTTTCGTGGCGTCGCGCGCACCGGCAAATTCAAAAACCGCCGCGCCGTCATGGGAAGCGTCGGGTCGATTTGCAGCTTTTGCGGCACATAGCCCAGCCGCAGCCCCTGCGCCCGCGTCACTCGGCCCGCCGATATTGGCACGGCACCGATCAGCGCCCGCAGCAGGGTGGACTTGCCCGATCCGTTGGGGCCAACCACGGTGACGATCTCGCGTGGAGAGATGTCGAAATCTACCCCGCTCAGCACGGTTTGCGCGCCCAACCGGACGGCCAGCCCACGCGCCTCGATCAGGCTCATGCAGGGGCCTTTCCGGCGCAGGACGGACAGACACCCTCAGCCTCGACGACCAGTTTTTCGACCTGAAACCCGATCTCGCGGGCCGCGCGTCCCAACACCCGGCTGACCCGCCCCGAAGGCGATTCGGCCACGGCGTTGCAGCCGCGACAGATCAGAAAGGCAGGGATGTGCTGCTTGCCCAGATGGGCGCAGCCGACAAAGGCATTCAGCCGCTCGATCCGGTGAGCAAACCCGTTTGTGACAAGAAAATCCAGCGCCCGATAAGCCACCGGCGGCTGCGTTCCCAGCCCTTCGGCACGCAGATGTTCAAGGATTTCATACGCCCCAAGTGCACGGTGCTTTTCCAGAAGCAGCTCCATCACCCGCTTGCGGACCGGCGTCAGTTGCAGATTCTTCGCAGCACATTGGGTGCGAAGCTCTTCCAGCCCATCCGTGATGCAGTGTTTATGGTCATGCGCTTCAAATCCGAGTGTTGCCATCTGCTGCCTCCTTGCGGTCACCTCCGCAGTCAGCGCTTGATATGTTATACTGTTACATTTAACAAGAGCCGACTCATAGCTGAAAAATCCGGAGCCGATACGATGCGATCTTTCATTCTGGCCGCCACAGTTTTCTGCGGCGCTGCAAATGCCGACGTCCCCGATGTGGTCACCGACATCCTGCCCGTTCAATCGCTGGCGGCGCAGGTCATGGACGGGCTGGGCACGCCGGATGTGCTGCTGCGCCCCGGTGCGTCTCCACACGGATACGCGCTGCGCCCGACCGAGGCCCGCGCCCTGCAAGAGGCCGAGCTGGTCTTCTGGGTCGGTCCTGCGCTGACGCCATGGCTGACGGGACCGCTGGAAACGCTGTCGGGGGAGGCGTTGCATGTCGCGCTGCTGGACGCCGCCGGAACTGAAGTTCTGCAGACACGCGAAGGGCCGCTGTTTGAAGCAGAGCATCCTCATGACGACGACGCCCACGCAGATGAGGTTCACGCAGAGGACGCACCCGAGGAAAAATCGCACGATGGGCACGCTCACGATGACCATGCGGCGTCGGAACATGCACAGGACGATACGGATCACGGTCACGAGCATGAAGCGCACGGTGACGACGACCATCACGCGGCGTCGGGCCACACCCATTCCGGCCCCGATCCGCATGCATGGCTCGATCCGTCCAATGCACGGGTTTGGCTGGCAGCTATTGCACAAGCGCTCGGCGATGCCGATCCGGACAATGCCGACACCTACCGCGCGAATGCCCAGACGGCGATAGAGGCTCTCGAAGTGCAGGAGCAACACATCGCGGACCGGCTTTCACCGCTGTCGAAACGATCCTTCACCGTCTATCACGATGCCTTCCAGTATTTCGAACATCGCTTTGGTCTGACGCCTCTGGGTGCCATCGCGATGAACGATGCATCGGCACCCGGTCCCGCACGTCTGACAGCGCTGCGCGATCGCCTGACGGATGCCGGCGTGCAGTGCGTGTTCTCGGAGCCGCAATATAACGCGGGCCTTATCCGGGCCGTCAGTCCTGAGGGCGCAGCTCATGCGGTGCTTGACCCGTTGGGCGCGGAACTGCCAGCGGGGGCCGGGCTTTATGCGGGACTGCTTGAGGCGCTCTCCACAACGATCGAAGAGTGTTTGGGCCGCGCACGCTAGCGGGCCGTCGGGGGGATCGATCCGCCATTGACGCTCCGGGGCTGCGGCGCGCAATGGCGGACAAACCAGGCCAAAGGCCGCCGCATGTCAGATCAGCGCGTCCCAGACCAGCTTGACCGCCAAAACGCAGAGCAGCGCCAGGATCGTCTTGTCGAAAACCTGTTTCGAGATGCGGCGCGCCAGCCATGCCCCCACGGGCATCCCGGCGAGCAGCGGCGCAATGGCGGCGAGGCCCAACAGGATAGTCTGTGACGACATGATGCCGTACCACAACAACAGCGGAATCTGCACCAACCCCGAGGCCAGAAACAGTGACGTTACTGTCGCAATAAAGTTACGGCGATCCAAACCGGTTGCATTCAGATAGGTCAGGCTGACCGGCGCGGACAGGCCCGAAATCCCGAACAAGACGCCCGACAAAGCCCCCATCGGCCAAGCCAGGACCGACGCCAGTGCGAACGACAACGACCAGTCAGGACGCGCCATCCGGAACCCAATATAAAGCAACATGACCGCCGCCACGACCAGCAGCAGCGCCGCAGCGTTCAGGGCGGTCAGAGCCAGAGTGCCCACCCCTGTCCCCACTGCCCCGGCAAGCGCAAACCGCAACGACAGTTTCGGCACGCGCGCGTCGCGGAATTGCCAGACCTGAACGGCATTCGTCACCACATTGGGGAGCGCGAACACTGCAACGGCGAGCCGGACGTCATAGAGCATTGCGATCAGCGGCACGGCAATCAGCGGTGCCCCTGCCCCTGTCGCCCCTTTCAGAATCCCGCCCAATGCGAAGGCCAATCCGATCAACAGGAGGCTATTGTCTATCACTTTGCGGTCTACCTTTGCGCGCCTCGGCATGTGTCAGAGCAAGACAGCAGTTTTCTGCGCCGCACCCCTGTGCCCGTTGGTGGTGTGTTGCACTATTATGCGGAAAGAGCAAAGGCCCCGGCTCGAGGCCGGGGCGCGTGCCGCTGCGTGGCACAGAGCCGCGTATTGGTTTTACAACGCGGCAGCCGCAACATCCTGTCGCGTCTGCCGGTCGGTTTCGGAACTGGGCCTCAGACTCCGCCCCAGACCTCTTCGGCGACCTTCACGATCAGGTCCAGTTTGCGACGCTGATCATCGGGCGTGATCGAGTTGCCTTCCTCGGTGGAAGCAAGCCCGCATTGCGGAGCAATGCCCAACTGGTCGATATCGACATATTTCGAAGCCTCGTCGAACTTCGCCTTGAGATCGTCGAGTGTTTCCAGATCACCGGTCTTGGTGGTGACAAAACCCGGCATGACCCGCTTGGCACCCTTGGGCAGCAGCTTCAGCGGCTCCAGCCCGCCGGCGCGGTCGATGTCATACTCCATAAAGTAGATGTCCACGTCATTCTTGTTGAAGATCACGAGCATCGGGTGGTCATCGGGAAAGCCGAGCTTGCCGGAGATCGTCGGGAAAATGGGCCGCAGTTTGACACCCGCGAATTGCACACCCTCTTCGCGTTCGACCAGATCGAACCCGTCGAGCATTCCCATGAAATCATAATGCCAGAAGGACCGTCGCGCCTCGCCGTCGGTAACGGCTTTCAGGCCGACCTCTTCTTGCATCTAGATCAGCGTGGGGATCTCGGCATCTTCGACCGTTTTGAGACCAGCGG
Source organism: Primorskyibacter flagellatus (assembly GCF_048268605.1). Lineage (NCBI taxonomy): Bacteria > Pseudomonadati > Pseudomonadota > Alphaproteobacteria > Rhodobacterales > Roseobacteraceae > Primorskyibacter > Primorskyibacter flagellatus. Next base: position 24,523 of record NZ_JBLWVF010000023.1, on the reverse strand, counting down.
GCGACAGGCCGTCCCCTTCGGGGTGTTTCTTGCGAGCGGCCGTGATTGCCTGCGGACGCAGCAGGCTGCCCACATGGTCGGCGCGGAAGGGCGGTTTGAGAGTGCTCATTTTGATCCGCTTTGGCTGCCGCTTCAGGGAAGAATGCGGATGTTCAGCAGCGCAAGGCGGCGCTCTTCGCGGATCACCCGCAGGGCATCGTCGATGGCGGTGGCGACCTCGGCGGGGTCGGTGACGTCGCGCGTCCAGGCGCGACTGGCCTGCGCGGTCAGGGTGAAATCCGGCACCGGCGAAAGGCTGGTCAGCGGCATGGTGTTGGCGCGCGCGGCATGGCCGCCGGGATAGAGCTGCGACACCGATTGGCGCACCGCCCCCCATTCAGAGTTGTTCAGGATTACCACCAGAATAGGAAGATCCAAAGCCTCGGCGATCTGGTGGCAGACGGTGGGATTGGCGAACATATAGCTGCCATCCCCCAGCGTCGCGATGCAGAGCCGGTCAGGTGCGGCCAGCTGCGCGCCAAGTGCTGCCGGGAAGGACCAGCCAAGCCCGCCGGAATGCGGCTCCTGAAACCAGTTCAGCCGTTCGCGGCAAGCCAGCGGGCCAAGCTGAGCGCCCAGTTCGGAAAAGACGCTGAACGGTTGTCCGACCAGTGCTTCGCCAAGCGCGTGGCTGACCTGTGCCTTGGTGATACCCTTGGCGGTGTCGCCCAACGCGGCGGCACGCTCGGCCGTTACACGTTTCGTTGAGGCAGCCGCCAGCGTCTCGCGGCGTGCTCCGGTGTCTGGGTGCTCAGGCGCGTCGTCCACCGCCTGCATCAAAGCGGGCAGGATCAGCGCGGTCTCGCCCTGTATGGTGACGTTCGACGGGAACATGCGGACAGGAAAGCGGTTGAAAATCGGGTCCGGGCCGATGTTGATGACCTTGGTGTCGCCGGCCAGCTTGTGTTTGTCCGGCCACCACGGTGCCAGCGAGTTTATCACAAGCACCACATCGGCCGCGGCCATCGCCGCACCGGGGTCGGCACCGATGTGACATGGATGATCGGTGGGCAGCGACAGATGCGTGGCCCACCAGGACGCGACCGCAATGCCGTGGCGCGCGACCCAATCCCCAAAGGCGTCAAACACCGCATCGGTGCCGACACCGCGTTGTGCGATGATCAACGGGTTTCGCGCATTGGCCAACAGGGCGGCGGCCTCGGCAATGGCGGCCGGATCGCCTGCCCCCAGCGACGGGCGGATCGTGGCGGGGGCGGACAGCGCATCTGCGTCCACTTCCTCGCACAGAACCTCACGCGGGAGGGACAGATAGACCGGCCCCTTGGGTGTCGAGTTGGCGATGGCAAAAGCACGATCCAGAAGACCCGAGATCTGTTCGGGGAAACGCAGTTCGTAGTCCCATTTGGATGCTTCCCGTACCAGCGCCGTCTGGTCACGCATTTCCTGCCCCCAGCCGATGGGGACGGTGCGGGCGCCGAAACGGTCCGATTCCGTCACCGGGGTGCGGCCTGACATCATCAGCACGGGGATATTCTCGCAGGCCGCGTTGATCGCCCCGATAGAGCCGTTGGCGAGTCCGACATTGGTGTGCATCATCACCGCCTGCGGCCGCCCCGAGACCAGGTAATAGCCATGTGCCATGCCCATCGCCGCGTGTTCATGCGGGATCACCACGGCTTGCGGCAGGTCTTCGCCCTGCGCCGCAGCCTCGGCCAGGCCTTCGATGATCGGCGGGAAATCCGTGCCGGAATTGGCGAACACATAATCCACCCCCAGCGCCTTCAACCGCGGGAAAATCGCGCCACCTGCTGTCATGCGGGCCATGGTTATCCTCCGAGATAGGTTGGCAGCCAGAGCGTCAGCGCCGGGAAAGCCAACAGGATTGCGACGCGCACCAGCTCTGCCAGAAAGAAGGGCATCACGCCGGCGAACGTCTCGCGCATGGGCACGTCCTTGGCGATGGCGGATATGACAAAGACGTTCATGCCCACAGGGGGCGTGATCAGCCCCAACTCCACCACAATCAACGCCAGGACCCCGAACCAGACCTTGAGATCATCGGAGGTCATGCCAAAGCCCGCCTCGGCTGCCGTGACGAAATCGCCGCCGTTGATTTCCACCAGCACCGGCCAGAAGAACGGAATGGCCAGAAGGATCATCGACAGGCTGTCCATCAGCATGCCCAGAAAGATCAGGGCCGCCAGCAGGATCACCAGGATCATCATCGGGGCCAAGCCAGAATTGGCCATCCACTCTGCCACCGCTTGCGGGACGCCGCCGCGCGACATGAAGATCTTGAGCATCTCCGCGCCCAACAGGATCAGGTAGATCATGCCGGTGGTCTTGGCGGTTTCCAGCAGCGCGTCGCGTGTTTCCTTCACCTTGATGAAACCGCGCGCGGCACCGTACAGCCAGACCAGCACGCAGCCCACTGCCGCCGCGGGCGTGGGGTTGAAGAACCCGCCATAGATGCCGCCGATCACCAGTCCGAAAACCAGCACGACCGGGATAACATCAACCAACGACGAGATGAACTCTGCCCGGTCCGCCAATTCGCCCGCAGGCCCGGCATTGGGGTTGATGCGCACATAAATGGCGATGGTCACAAGAAACAGCAGCACCGCGATAATGCCGGGGATCATCGCCGCCATGAACATGGTGACGATATTCGCCTCGACGATCACCGCATAGATGACCAGCACCACCGAGGGCGGGATCAGGATGCCCAGCACACCGCCTGCCGCCAGCGTTCCGGTGCCGAGCGCGTTGGAATAGTTGTAGCGTTTCAGCTCTGGCAGGGCGACCTGCCCCATGGTGGACGCGGTGGCCAGCGACGAGCCGCAAACCGCGCCGAAGCCCGCACAGGCCGCAATGGCCGCCATCGCCACCCCGCCGCGCATCCAGCCCAGCCAGACAGAGGCTGCACGGAACAGCGCACGGCTCAGTCCCGCCTTGGTCGAGAAGTTGCCCATCAACACGAACATCGGCACGACCGACAGATCATAGATGGAGAACTGGCCATAAGCCAAGGTCTTGAGCTGCGAGAAAAAGATCGACGGGCCGTTCAGGATGGTCACGCCCACCCCGCCCACCAGAATCATCGAATAGGCGATCGGCATGCGCAGGCCGATCAGCAGAACCAGCACGCCGAGGCCCAGAAACCCGATCATCAATGCATCCATGTCGCCGCCTTCAGAGTTGTCGCGCCGAAGCGGCGAGTGTCATGATCGAGGCCACCGCCAGAAGCGCCAGCGAAATGAGGATCGGGATAAATGCCAGCCAATGCGGGAATTGCAGGATCGCCGTCGTGTATTCGTAATTCTTCTGATCAAGCAACCCGGCATACATCCGCCACAGCAACAGCGCCGAGAACGCCAGCGCGACCACGGATGCCGCAAGCGAGAAAATCGCCAGCCAGAACGGGCTTGCCCCGCTGGTGAAGATGTCGGCGGTCACATTCGCGCCGGACAGTTGGCAATAGGGCAGAAAAGCAAAGGCGGCGACGCAGATGCCAACCTCTGTCATCTCGAAATCGCCGGGGAACGGCGTGCCGAACTGATTGCCGATCACCGACCATGTGTTCATCAGAACGACTGCCAGCAGGACAAGACCGCCCAGCAGCGCCCAGCCCGTGATCAGACGCGAAACGAGGCCCGAAGGCCCCGTTCCCGACGCGAGGTGCATGTCAGCCATGCGGATTACATCGCATTCTGCTTGGACAGGCTACGCGCCTTTTCCACCAGATCCGCGCCGTCGATGCCCTTGGAGGTAACATCATCGACCCATTTCTGAACGACCGGTTCAAGCTGCGACATGAAGGCGTCGGTTTCTTCTTCGGTCAGCGTGACATGCTGCTTGCCGGCTTTCTCGGCCAGGCTAATGCCGAAATCATCCGAGGCACGCCAGTATTCGCCGACCTGTCCCCACCAGTCACGGCCCGACGCGTCGCTGAACGCTTTCTTGATGTCGTCGGGCAAGCCGTTCCAGCGTTCGCCATTCATCGACACCTGGAACGTGGTCGTGCCCAGACGGGTCTTTTCATGGCCTTCGATGAAATACTCGATCTGGTTCTGAAGCTTCAGCGGCGGGATGATCTCCCATGGCAGAAGCGTGCCGTCGATCACCTTCTTGGACAGCGCCGTCGGCACCTCTGGCACCGGTGTCGCCAGTGGAGACGCACCCAGAGCCTCGATCACCCACGCGCCGGTGCGCGTCGGGATACGCATCTTCAGCCCCTCCAGATCGGCCGGGCTGCGGACTTCTTTATCCACCATCATCATCGCCTGCCCGGCATGGACATGCAGCCACATGACCTCCAGGCCCTTGTATTCCTCTTTCAGGTCATCCTCGAACATATCGTACATGGCCAGGTTGGTGGCCACGGTGTCATTCGTATAGACGCCCGGAAGCTCAAACACCTCGGTGCGGGTGAACAGGCCCGGCGTGTAACCGTTGACCGTCCAGACCAGATCCACGACGCCGTCGCGGGCCTGCTGAACCAGCTCTGGCGGTTTGCCGCCAAGCGACATCGCGGGAAAGATCTCGATCTTCACCCGGCCGCCAGAGTTTTCCTCGACCTGTTTTATCCAAGGCTCCAGCATCTGGGTCTGCGCCGGGGCCTTGGCACCCAGAAAATGGTGCAGCTTGAAGGTGTATTCCTGGGCAAGCGTGGCTGTTGTGCCCGCAAGACCGATTACCGTGGCCGCAATGGCCGTCGTCAGAAAATTCCGTCTCATGTTATCCTCCCTGATCATGAAATCCCTTGCGAAACCTTAGCCTCTACGGGTCAGTTGTCTACAGCGACCACTGATTTGCACGTCAGCGAAACCGGCATACGGCACTCGGTACAAGCATAAAGCGCAAGCGCCGCGTTTGATTATCGCATAGAGAGCCTTTGATTGCGGAACCGGAACCGGCCTTTCCCGACCGGATGCTCGCGCATGCCGATGTCGCGCCGTTATGCGCTTCAAGGCGATCACTGGTATCGCTAACATGGACGAATCGCGCAGCGACACTTGCACCGAGCGCGAAACCCTCGCGATCCACAAGGAGTTTTTCTGATGGCTGAATGGTGGCGTGGCGCAATTGTCTATCAGGTCTATCCCCGGTCCTATCAGGATGCCACGGGGAACGGCATCGGAGACCTTCCCGGAATCACTTCGCGGCTGGATCACATCGCGGGGCTGGGCGCGGATGCAATCTGGCTTAGTCCGATCTTCACCTCGCCGATGAAGGATATGGGTTATGACGTGTCGGACTATACCGACATCGACCCGTTATTCGGCAGTCTTGCGGATTTCGATGCGCTGATAGACCGCGCGCATGAGCTTGGCCTGAAGGTCATCATCGATCAGGTCATCAGCCACACGTCGGACAAGCATGAATGGTTCGCCGAAAGCCGCGCCGACCGGAACAACGCCAAGGCCGACTGGTATGTCTGGGCCGATCCGAACCCTGACGGCACCCCGCCCAACAACTGGCCCTCGGTTTTCGGCGGCCCGGCATGGGAATGGGAGCCGCGCCGCAGGCAATACTACCTCCACAACTTTCTGATCGAGCAGCCGGACCTGAACATGCACACGCCCGCCGTGCAGGACGCGCTGCTGGACACGATGCGCTTCTGGCTGGAGCGGGGCGTTGACGGCTTCCGCCTTGATACGGTGAACTACTATTTCCACGATCAGCAATTGCGCGACAACCCGCCCAATCCGGACGGGCATCAGGAAATGGCGACCGACACCTACGGGATGCAGCAGCATATCTATTCCAAGAACCGCCCCGAGAATATCGCCTTTCTCAAGCGCTTGCGCGCCCTGACGGATGAATTCGACGCCCGCATGATGGTCGGAGAGGTCGGTGACGGCGGCCAGACAGCCATTGACATCATGGCCGATTACACGCGCAGCACCGACAGGCTGCACATGTGCTACAGCTTCGAAATGCTGGGCCCCACCTTCACCGCCGCGCATTTCCGCCGTACCATCGAAGGCTTCCAGAAAGGCGCGCCGGATGGCTGGCCGTCCTGGTCCTTTTCCAACCACGATGTGCCCCGCCATGTGACCCGCTGGGCGAAACACGCGCTGGATCAGGATACACTGGCCCGCCAGATGGCGGCCTTGCTGTTCAGCTTCGAAGGCACCATCGGCATCTATCAGGGCGAGGAACTGGGCTTGCCGCAAGCAGAGCTGGAATACAGCGAGTTGACCGACCCGCCCGGCCTGCGTTTCTGGCCCGAAAACAAGGGGCGCGACGGCTGCCGCACCCCGATGGTTTGGGACGCCGAGGCCACCAATGGCGGGTTTTCCGCTGCCAAGCCATGGCTGCCGGTCAAGGAACCGCATCTGGCCCGCGCGGTCAGCGCACAAGAGGCGCAAAACGACAGTGTGTTGCACGGCTACCGACAGATCATCGCGTGGCGCAAGGCCAACCCTGCGCTGGCCTCGGGCAAGACGCGGTTCATCGATCTGCCCGAACCGATCCTTGCCTTCACACGAGAGGCCAATGGCCAGACGCTGACCTGCATCTTCAACCTGTCGCCGAAACCGCAGAGGCTGGAGGTCGGCGCTGCTGAACTCGTCGGGCCCTCAACCGCCAAGCTTGACGGATCGTCGCTGAGCCTTCCGGCGAACGGACATGCCTGGCTGACCGGCGCGCCCGATCTGACGCTGAAGCCCTGAGCCCAAGTTCCCGTTTGCGTCGTTATCCCGACATCGCAGGACGTGACTGGCGGATGTTGATGAAAGGGCCTGTGGCCATAGGAACGCTTCGGGCACGGATCCGCTTGCGACCTGCACGAGATGCACCCATGCTGCACCGACGCATTGCAATCCGCCCACCGGAGGCCCGTCATGCCACAGACAATCACCATCGACGCGCTTTGCAAAAAACTGCGCGCGCAGCCCGGCACCGAAAGATACCTGACGGCGATCGCGGGCGCGCCGGGATCAGGCAAGTCGACTTTGGCAGATAAGCTGGCAGAGGCGCTGAACGACGAGGTGCCGGGAAGCGCCGCCGTTCTGCCGATGGATGGCTACCACTATGATGACACCGTTCTGAACGCCCGTGGCTGGCGTCCGCGAAAAGGCGCGCCGCACACGTTCGATGTGGCCGGGTTTGCGCATATGCTGTCGCGGATGCGGGCGAATTGCGATCCGGAAATCGCCGTTCCGGTCTTTGACCGCTCTATCGAGATCGCCCGCGCGGGTGCCCGGCTGATCCCGCAATCGGTGCGCCACGTCATCGTTGAGGGAAATTATCTTCTCCTGAACCAAGCGCCATGGGACGAGCTGGCCGCGCAGTTTGACCTGACCGTCTTTCTGGAGGTGCCCTTTGCAGAGCTGGAAAGACGGCTGGCAGAACGCTGGGGTGCGCTACAAGGGGACGAGTTGATTACGAAAATGGAAGGCAATGATCTGCCCAATGCGCGGACAGTGATCCGCGAAAGCAGGCGCCCCGATCTGGTGGTGGAACATTTTGACGCACAAAACCGTTTGCGATCTCCGTCTGGCTGAATGCCCGATGACACGGCGTTCCGGCATCAATTGCACGGTTTCAACTGCTTGACGCCGCATCCGTTGGCGTGTTGCATTGCGGATGGACAGGAAGGTGGGTGAAAGGGACAGAATGCCGATCGCGTTCATGGGACTTGGCGTCGTGGGCGGATCAACGACCGCCAACGTGGTAGCGCATTTACGACCGGCTTCAAATTGTCGCTGTTGCGCAAGGAGGTGGACATCACCTGCGCGTTAGCCGCAGAAAAGGGTCTTGCGCCAAAGGTGTCGTTGCTGAACAAGCGTATGGGACGCGGCGCGGAAACGGCGCTTGGGCCACAAGAGCGGGTAACCGCTATGGTTCACCACACCCAGGCCAAAAGCGCCCGAGATGCGGCGACGCTGGCGCAGAACACATAGAGGGGCGCGCGGCGGACCTCGACCCAGACCGGGCAGCAGAGGTTGCCATGAAATTTCCCGGAAACATCCGGGCCAGAATCGAACCGGCCGCGGTATGAAAGCGGGCAGGTAAGCTTCGGGAAAGACGAAACGACGACTGAAAGGACAGGCTGAATGGACACCGGCGGCATTTATCTTCCCATCATTGCCGCCTTGCCATTTGTCGGAGCCCTGATACCGGGCGTGATGATCCATGCAGGACGCACGGCCTGTGCCACCTACACATTCATGGCCAGCGCGCTTGCCTTCATCCTGCTGATGCTGTCAGCCCCTGCGGTGATGCGCGGCGAGGTTCTGCAATTCCAGCTCGAATGGCTGCCGGCGCTTGGGCTGAACGTCAATTTCATGCTCGACGGGTTGGGCCTGCTGTTTGCCGGGTTGATCCTTGGCATCGGGATGCTGATCATCCTCTACGCCCGTTTCTACCTGTCGCGCGAAGACCCGATGGGTCAGTTCTACACCTATCTGCTGCTGTTTCAGGGCGCGATGGTCGGCATTGTTCTGTCCGACAACATACTGCTTTTGCTGGTTTTCTGGGAGCTTACATCGCTGTCGTCCTTCCTGCTGATTGGCTATTGGAAGCATCTGCCCGAGGGCCGTCAGGGCGCGCGCATGGCATTGACCGTCACCGGGCTTGGCGGGCTGGCGATGATTGCAGGCATGCTGATCCTGGGCCAGATCGTCGGCAGCTTCGATCTGTCGGTGATCCTGCAAAACAAGGAGCTGATCCAGGCCAGCCCCTACTACCTGCCCGCGCTGATCCTGATCCTGATCGGCTGTTTCACCAAATCCGCGCAGTTCCCGTTCCACTTCTGGCTGCCGCATGCGATGGCCGCACCGACGCCCGTTTCGGCCTATCTGCATTCCGCCACGATGGTGAAAGCGGGCCTGTTCCTGATGGCGCGGATGTGGCCGGTTCTGTCGGGCACGCCCGAATGGTTCTATATCGTCGCCACCACGGGCCTGATCACCATGGTGCTGGGTGCGGTGATCGCGCTGTTCAAGGATGATCTCAAGGCGCTGCTGGCGTTCTCGACCGTGTCGCATCTGGGCCTGATCACGATGCTTCTGGGCTTCGGGACAGAGGCTGCGGCACTGGTCGCCGTGTTCCACATCATCAACCATGCCACCTTCAAGGCATCGCTGTTCATGTGCGCAGGGATCGTCGATCACGAGGCGCATACGCGCGACATCAAACGTCTGGGCGGGCTGCGCCATCTGATGCCGGTGACGTTTGTCATCGTGACGATCGCGGCGCTGTCGATGGCCGGCATCCCGCCGCTCAACGGCTTTTTGTCCAAGGAAATGATGCTGGAGGAGGCGTCACATACCGCTTGGCTGAACAACCCGTGGATCCTGCCCGCACTTGCGACATTCGGGGCGGTATTCTCGGTCGCCTATTCGCTGCGGTTGATCGTGCATGTCTTCCTTGGTCCCAAACGCGACGACTATCCCGCGAAGCCGCATGATCCGGGCTTCGGCATGTGGGCGGCTCCTGCCCTGCTGGTGGTTCTGGTCGTCCTGATCGGTCTGATGCCGAACCTGATCGCCGGTCCGCTGGTCGATGTGACGGCGGCGGCGGTGACCGGTGGTCATCCGCACGCGCATATCGCGCATTGGCATGGGCTGGTTCCGGCCTTCTGGATGTCGGTGATCGCGGTCGCAGCCGGGGCGGGGCTGCTGTCGCAGCACCGCCGTCTGGCGCGCGGCTGGAATGCCGCCCCGCGCCCCGAAGCGAAAGTGATTTTCGACGCCATCACACGCGCGGCGACACGGTCTTCGCATTGGTTGACCGACACGCTGCATAACGGGTCGATCACCCGCTACGGGGCGATCTTCGCCGCCGCCATCACCGCAGCCGGTGTCTTTGCCTGGGTCGAAAGCCCGATTGGGCCTACAACCCGTGACGCGCTGCCGATCAACCCGATCATGGCAATCGGCTGGGTGCTTTTGGTGATCTCGACCGGATGTATCATCGCCTTCCACCGCAACCGCATCCTGGCGCTGGTTCTGCTGGGTGTGATCGGTCTGGCCGTGTCGATGGCCTTTGTCTACTTCTCGGCGCCGGATCTTGCCCTGACGCAGATCTCTGTCGAGATCGTCACGATCATTCTGCTGCTGCTGGCATTGAACTTTCTGCCCCGGCGCACGCCTGTGGAAAGCGGCGCACCCCGCCGTGTCCGTGACGCGGTGATCGCGGGCGGCACCGGGCTGGCCGTGTCGGTTCTGACCTACGCCATCCTGATGCGAGACTTCGCGGCAGAGAGCATTTCTGCCTATCATCTGGCCAATTCATACAAGGGCGGCGGCGGCACCAATGTGGTCAATGTGATCCTGGTGGATTTCCGTGGTTTCGATACTTTCGGCGAGATCATCGTCCTGGGCATCGCCGCGCTGGTGATCTACGCCTTGACGATGGGCGTACTGCGTGGTCCCGGTGGTCGCTGGCTGGTCAACTGGGGCCCTGACGAAGACGAGGCGGGCGACCGCCACCCGCTGATGATGGTGGTCATCACCCGGATGATCATGCCGATTGCGATCATGGTCGGTGCCTATATCTTCCTGCGGGGCCACAACGCGCCCGGCGGCGGCTTCATCGCGGGCCTGATCGTCGCCATCGCGCTGCTGATGCAGTATATGGCATCCGGTTTCGCCTGGGCCGAAGAGCGCCAGCGCTTTCACTACCATGCCGTGATCGCGGCCGGTGTGATGCTCGCCGCGCTGACCGGCATGGGCTCCTGGCTGGCAGGTCGGCAGTTCCTCAGCTCGTCCTACGGCTATATTCACATCCCCCCGATAGAGGAGTTCGAATGGGCGACCGCCATGGCTTTTGACACCGGTGTGTTCCTGACCGTCGTGGGGGCCGTCATGCTGGCCCTGCACAGCCTGTCGAGCATGTCGCGCCGTACCGGCGAACAGGTCAACATCTTCCCGATGGATGTAAATCCGGGCCGCGAAAACCCGCCCGCCGACGGAAAGGAGACCTGAGATGGAGCTTCTCATGGCCAGTGCAATCGGCGTTCTGACCGCCGGGGGCATGTATCTTGTGCTGCGGCTGCGCAGCTTTCCGGTGATCCTAGGTGTATCGCTGCTGTCCTACGCGGTGAACCTGTTCCTGTTCTCGTCCGGCAGGCTGGTGGTGAACATGCCGCCGATCCTGACCGATGACGCGACGGGCTATACCGATCCGCTGCCGCAGGCGCTGGTTCTGACCGCCATCGTGATCTCTTTCGGGATGTCGGCGGTGGTGGTGATGCTGGCGCTTGGCGCCTACCTGTCCTCGCGCACCGACGAGATTGACATGGACGACCCCGATCCCGTCCCCGAAGCAGAGCCGGGAGCCATCGAATGACCCATTGGATCATTGCCCCCATCGTGCTGCCGGCGGTTCTGGCAGCCGTCATCGTGATGTCGATGCGCCACCATGTGCTGCTGCAACGCATCTTCAGCATTGCCGGTCTGACTGCCCTGATCGCCATCGCTGCCGGGCTGGCGGTCCAGTCCTCGGGCGGCACGATAGAGGTCTACGACCTTGGCAACTGGCCCGCCCCTTTCGGAATCGTTCTGGTGCTGGACCGTCTGTCGGCCATGATGGTGCTGTTGACGGCGGTGCTGGCGCTTGTGGTCACGCTATATGCCACGGGCACGGACTGGGACCGGCGCGGCAACCATTTCCATGCGCTCATGCAGTTTCAGGTCATGGGCATCATGGGTGCCTTTCTGACCGGCGACATCTTCAACCTGTTCGTGTTTTTCGAGATCCTCCTGATTGCCTCATACGGTCTGATGATCCATGCGGGCGGCACCCGGCGTCTGCGCGCGGGGCTGCAATATGTGGTGTTCAACCTGCTGGGCTCTACCCTGTTTCTATTCGCCTTGGGTACGATCTACGCCACCACCGGCACGCTCAACATGGCCGATCTGGCCGTGCGTGTCGCCGAGATCCCTGAATCCGACATTGCGCTGATCCGCATCGGGGCGGTGCTTCTGCTGACCGTCTTCGCGATCAAAGCCGCGCTTCTGCCCCTGCATTTCTGGCTGCCCGAAACCTATGCCGAGGCCCCTGCCCCGGTGACCGCGCTTTTTGCGGTGATGACCAAGGTCGGCGCCTATTCGATCCTTCGGGTCTATACGCTGATCTTCGGGCCGGACCTGCAGGCGACGGCGGATGTTGTGACACCGCTGCTGATGGGCGCGGCCCTGATCACCATCATCATCGGCATGATCGGCGTTCTGGGAGCCAACAGGCTGGGACGGCTGGCGGCGTTTTCGGTGATCGCGTCGATGGGCACGGTCTTTGTGGCCATGTCCTCCTTCACGCCCGAAACCACCTCGGCGACGTTGTATTACATCCTGCATTCGACACTGGCGACCGCGTTGCTGTTCCTGACCGTGGACATGGTACGAGAGCGGCGTCAGGGCAGTTCCGACGGCTACGCCACGCTGCCCGCATTTCACCAGCAAGGGCTGATCGCGGCGCTCTTTTTTGCTGCGGCCATCGCCATGGTTGGCATGCCGCCCCTGTCTGGCTTTGTCGGCAAACTGCTGATCCTGAAATCCGTCTGGCCGCTGCCGGGCGCTGCCGCAATCTGGGCCGTGATCCTGATCACGTCTTTGGTGGCCATCGTGGGCTTTGGGCAGGGCGGCAGCGCCGTATTCTGGAAGACCCGCCCTGCGGACGAAGAACCTTCCGACGAAAATGCCCCCGTAGAGACACCCCCCGCGCCGAAGCAGGGCCTTGCCTTTACCGCAGCCTTCTCCTTGCTTGCCGGCATCATCCTGTTGTCCGTTTTTGCCGGACCGGTGATGGGCTACCTGAACGCCACTTCCGCGCAGCTTTACGAACGGCAAGGCTATATCTCGGCGGTGCTGACAGGACCGAACCGGATCGGCGGCGACAAGGGCGACAAGGGCCACGGGGCTGACGCCTATGGCGACACGGATGGACATGGCGTGACCGACACCCCTGCCGCTGAAAAGGAGCACTAAGCCATGTTGCGCAAACTCCTGCCCCACCCGCTGTTGACGCTGACCCTGATCGTGGTCTGGCAGATGCTGGTCAACAAGCTGACACCGGGCAATCTGTTGCTGGGGCTGATCCTTGGCCTGACAATTCCTTTCGTGACTGCCGCGTATTGGCCGAACCGCGCTCGGCTGCGCAACCCTGTCGGGATCGTGGCATATGTCTGCATCGTGATCTGGGACATCATCGTCGCCAATATCGAGGTCGCCTATATCATCCTGTTCAAATCCAACGCCAACACCCACCCCGCCTGGATCACCATCCCGCTGGAATTGCGCACACCCGAAGCGATCACCGTCCTGGCCGGCACGATCACCCTGACACCGGGCACCGTGTCCAGCGATCTGTCCGGTGATGGTGGGGCTTTGCTGGTCCATTGCCTTGATGCACCCGACCCCGACGCCGTGCGGGACCAGATCAAGGACCGTTACGAACGCCGCCTGAAGGAGATTTTCGAATGATCGAATATGCCCTGCTTTTCGCGCTGGCCTGCTATGGTGCGGCGCTGTTGATGAACATCTACCGCATCGTCATCGCCCCCGGCGTCGGCGACCGGATCTTGGCATTGGATACGCTGGTGATCAATGCCATCGCCCTGTTGACCCTGTTTGGCATCCATCAAAGCACGACGATGTATTTCGAGGCTGCTCTGATCATCGCAATGACCGGCTTTGTTTCCACCGTTTCCTACACGCGCTTCATGCTGCGTGGCGACATTATCGAGTGAGGCTGGACATGATCGTAGAATTTCTCATCTCCGTCGGACTGGTGATCAGCGGTATTTTCGGCATTGTCGGGTCTTTCGGCCTGATCAAACTACCAGACCCGATGATGCGCCTGCACGCGCCCACCAAGGCGACCACGCTGGGCGTCGGCGGCGCGCTGATTGCCTCCATGCTCTATTTCGGACTGGTCGAGGCGCATCTGTCCTTCCATGAGCTGATGATCACGGTGTTCCTGTTCCTGACCGCCCCCGTGACCGGACATTTCATCGCCAAGACCCATATCCACCGAAACGAAACGCCCGACACCCTTCCCCCCACCGGCACATCGCGCCCCTGGGCAAGCTTCGACCATCCCGAGAACGAACCGGCCGCCAAGAGCTGACAGCCCTAGGCCGTTTTTACACAAGAAATTCCCACCGGGCACCGATCGTGAGTCAAGCTGGTATCTGCAATGGAGACCAACTTGGCACGAGACCAGATGTCGGACGAGGAATGGACATTATTTGAAAGCGTCACCAGGCTGTCCATGAGAACCGAGTTCACGCCAGGCCAGACGTCCGATTACCTTGGGTTCGATCTGATCATGGCCGACAACCTGCCAGAGCCAAGCGTCCTGTTGGCAGACAGAGGTTATGATGCTGGCCGCATTCGGAAAACGATGCAGGCGCGGGACCTGCGCACCCAAATTCCCATGCGCAAATCACGCAGGCTGCACGTCGGCTTGGATCATTTTCTGTCTCCCTTGCGCAATCTCACCGAGCGGTGCTGCAACAAGTTGAAGAACGCCCGCCGGGCCGCCACCCGCTACGATAAGGCCGCCGAAAGCTTCCTGGGCTTCATAGACATCACGTCCATCCAACTTTGGGTGCGCTTTTTGCCAACATGACCTTGGATCAGCCGATCTTGATAAATAGCTTCGATTTGTATTTGAAGAATCAGACTGCCAGCGCACGATGGCTCTCCTCATGCTGAATAGCACTCGCGTGGTTTTTCAGGCGAGACGGTGGCCCGCGAACTGGATCGGATTGCTGAGTTGCGCGGCTAAGGTGGCTCATTTTGACAGACGGGCCTTCAAGCCGCACCGTATCTTTGCGTCCTTCGTATCGGATGGCGACACGGAAAACCTTTATCTCACACCATCAGAGCAAGAACATTGGTGCGATCTCCTTCCTGATACGTTTTCGCCCGTCCCCAAAAAAATGGGGTGCCAAGGGATGGACCCAGGTCGGGCTCCCGACGATCAAGCCGGTGGTACCACTTCCTGCGCTGCGCGTTGCATGGCTCAATGGTGGAGGTACTCAGCCGTCATAGTGGCACAAATCGACTTGCCGCGCACCTCAGTCGTCGACTGGATTCGCTTCAACATGGCGTTTGAAGTTGTACAGGATCGCCTGCCAGCCATCGCGCTGCATGTCGATCGAGTTCTGGTCTTCCGCGTCGAAAGTGGTGGTGACTTTCGTCTTCCCGCCAGCGGACTCGAATGTCGTTCGGGCCTTGCGCCCATCGCTCATCGCCATCGTCAGCGCTTCATGAGGTTCGATCTCCTCATAGACGGCCTCAAGATCGAAGCCGAAACTACCGTCCTTGGCTTCCATCCGCGCCTTGTAGGTGCCGCCGACCCTCAGATCGACTTCGGCGCTCGGGCAGCACCAATCATCGGAAGCGAAGTTCCATTGCGTGATGTCGGCCGGCGTCGTGTAGCCTTTCCAGACACGTTCGACGGGTGCGTCGATCGTGGCGTCGATCGTGAC
The DNA here is from genome assembly GCF_048268605.1 of Primorskyibacter flagellatus. NCBI lineage: Bacteria > Pseudomonadati > Pseudomonadota > Alphaproteobacteria > Rhodobacterales > Roseobacteraceae > Primorskyibacter > Primorskyibacter flagellatus. Next base: position 9,075 of record NZ_JBLWVF010000023.1, on the reverse strand, counting down.
CTTCTGGGTGCTCATACTCTTTTCCTTCGTCCTTGGTTGTGTTTCAAAATTCACCACTGGCGGGAAACGGCAGCGTTCTACTCATCAGCAGTCAGCGATGCCCATCCAAAGTCTGGTCACACACCGGCCCAGTGTCGATTACGCGCAAGATAGCCGTTTCGGCATTTTCAGACTTCGACCACGGGTTCGAAGCCGCCATAGATCAGCCGCTTGCCGTCGAACGGCATCGGGTTCTTTTCGGGATCCATGCGTGGATCGGCCTTTACCGGATATTCCATCCAGTCAAACATCGTCTTCATCGCCGCATCACGGGTTTCCTTGTCGGGCCATTCGATCCAGGAAAAGACGACCGTTTCGTCCTCTTTCGCCTGAACCGCCTTTCCGAAATCCGTGACCTTTCCGACTTGCACATCGTCGCCCCAGCATTCGACCACGCGAGTTGCACCGAGGTCGATGAACACGCTGTCTCCCAGCTTGGCGTGGTCGATGAATTTTTGCTTGTTCGCGGTCGGTACCGCGATAACGAAGCCATCTATATATGACATTTGGACCTCCGGTTCGGGTTTCGTTTACATCGAACGCCCGTCGACATGGGTCGGGGACAGTTCCCGCGGATCAATCCCTTCGAGCGCGTTCACGTTGATTGCGGCAATCTTGGTTCCGTCCGGCATATGGCCATAGGAGAAGCTCTGGATGCCGCAGGTCTTGCAGAAGAGATGCGCGATCTCGTGCTTGTTAAAGCGGTACTCGGTCAGGTTCTCCGCGCCGGAGTGCAAGACGAAGCTATCTCGCGGTGCAAAGGCCAGGACGACGCCGAGCGGCTGGCAGCGCGAACAGTTGCAGGTGATCGACTGATCGAGGTTCAGTTCGACATCGAAGGTCACGGCCCCGCATTGGCAGCCGCCCTTGTAATGCTTTGCCATCAGGTCATTCTCCTTTTGCCGCCGCTTCCAGCGCGGCTATGTCGATCTTGTGCATGGTCAGCATCGCCTCGAAGGCACGCCTGGCCTTGTCGCGGTCGGCCCCTGTCGTCAGGTCGAGCAACAGTTTCGGCGTGATCTGCCACCAGTGCCCCCAGCGATCCTTGCACCAGCCGCAGGCGCTTTCCTGTCCACCATTGCTGACAATCGCGTTCCAGTAGCGATCGGTCTCTTCCTGGTTCTCGGTGACGACCATAAAGCTGACGGCCTCGTTCGGAGTGAAAGTCTGACCGCCGTTCAGGGCGACGAATTTGCGCCCGAGAACAGTGAATTCGACGGTCGGTTCATCGCCCTGCTTTCCGCCGGGATAGTCGGAGGCTGCGGTATTCACCCGGTCGACGTGGCTGTCGGGAAATGTCACGGCGTAGAATTCGGCCGCTTTCTTGGCTTCGCCGTGGTCGTACCACAGGCAGGTGAAGAGATCGGTCATTTGGTTCTCCTCTCAGTGTTGAGTGTTCCAGGGCTTGCGCCCGCAGAGGGTCTGGTACCGCGCTATTCAAAGAATCCCTTCGGTGTCTCGCCCTGAAGGAAGGGTTCGATGAAGGCGTGCAGAAGCTCGGGCTGGTTGATGACCGCAGTGTGGGACGTCGCCGGCATCACCGCGAGGCGGGACTCCGGCAGCGGCTGGCCCATGTTGCCCATGCCGCCGCCACCAAGCAGGCGAAACATCGAGACCGTGTGTTCCAGAGTCGCGACGTCGGCATCGCCGGTGATGACCAGCACCGGTGTTTCCATCGCCTCCACCGCCTCGCCCCAGGCCATCGGCTCATGTTCGAGCGCGATCAGCTTTTCGACGAGAGCCGGAAACCCGTCGGGATCGGCGGCCAACTCGCGGTACTCTGCGGCGAACGGCATCTCCAGGAACATCTCGACACTCATCTGCGGGACGAAGTCCTTGAACGCGGGCTGCCAGCCGTCGAAATCGTAGGCGACGGAGGCCGCGACGAGTTGATCAACCTTTTCGGGATAATCGAGCGCCAGCCGGAGCCCGGCAGCGGCCCCCATCGAATAACCGAACACATCGGCCGTCTCGATTCCGACCGCATCCATGAAGGCGGCCACATCGCCTGCAAGGTTCGGATAGGTGATCGGCCGGTCGATGTCGGTCGTGCGGCCGTGCCCCTGGAATTCCAGCGCATAGACCTGATGCGACTCTGCCAGCATCGGGATGATTTTGCCCATCGACGGGATATTCATATAGGCACCGTGCAGGACGATCAGCGGATCGCCGGTCCCGGAAACCTCGTAGTACATCTGCATGCCGTTGACATCGACGCGGTCACCTATCGGCTTGCTGTCTGCCAATGCCGGACATGCTACTGCGAGTGCCGCAGTGACTAGAACAGCACGAAACATGATTGTGCCTCCTTTCCTGAAGCGGATTTTCGTTCAGGCGGATGCCTTGTTGCCTTCGTAGTTGAGCATCCACGGCGTGCCGTATCTGTCGGTGAACATGGCGAAGCGTTCGGCCCAGAAAGTCTCGTCCGGCACCATTTCGACGCTCTCCACATCCTGCGCCAGCGCGCCATAAATGCGGTCGAAGTCCTCGCGAGACGTCGGCGCGATCGAAATGCGAAAGCCCTGCGGCTTCTCATACATCTCTTCGGTATTGTCGGAGGCCATGACGATGGCACTGCCCAGCGACATGGCCATGTTCATGACCATGTCATCGCCGCCCGGCATGCGGCTTTCCGGGTCCGGCGCATCGCCGTTCCGGAACACGCCGCTGATCTTGCCCCCGAGAACTTCGGCGTAATGGTTCATCGCCTCAAGGCAGTTGCCCTTGAAGAAAAGATAGATTGTCGGTTCCATTTCTGCGTTCTCCCCTGTTGTCGAAGTGTTTCTGTCAAGCTCTGCCGTCGCTCAAACCTTGGCCCCGGCGTTGAAAAAGGCGTGCTGCGCCTCGAACGCACGCTTGAAGGCGGGCCGCGCTTCGGCACGCGCAACGAACGCCGCGAGATTGGGGAATTCTTCAAGCAATCCAGAACCACCCAACCGGCGCAGCACATCAACCGTCATCAGATCGCCGGCGCTGAACTGACCATCCAGCCAGTCGGCATTGCCAAGGCGGCGGGACAGGTCGGTCAGCTTTGCGCGTATTCGATCCTCGACCAAGCGGAGGCGCTGTTCGAACCAGCTTTCGTTCCGTTCGCGATAGAGGACCACTTCCCGATCGACGATCACCGGTTCGACGCTGCTGAGGGCGGCAAACATCCAGTTAATTGCACGCACGCGCGCGTTGGTTTCAGAGGGGAGCAGACCTTCACAACGGCTTGCGATGTGGAACACGATCGCCCCCGTTTCGAAGAGCGCAAGCCCGCCCTCCTCACAGGTTGGGATCTGACCGAACGGATGGATCGCCCGATGAGCGGGTTCCTTCATCGCCGCAAATGAGACCGGGCGGACATTGTAGGACTGGCCGACCTCCTCCAGCGCCCAACGCACACGCATGTCGCGCGCCAGGCCGCGCCCGCGATCGGGCGAGCGTTGGAAAACGGTGATGGTGGGTTTGGATTTGAAAGCCATCAGGAGCGCTCCGTTTTGCTTCCTGTCGCGAAAAGCAGTTCAATGTCGCGTTTGAGATGATCGAAACTGTCGCGCACGATTTCGCGGTTGCCTTGGCGAGTATGAAGGCACCCTGCAGCACCGCCTGAGTGTGGGCGACGAGACTGGCGGAGGTCAAGCCGACTATGATCCCCGCGCCTTCGTCGCCGCTTCGGTTTCGCATTCGGTTTCGCATTCGGTTTCGCAGCCCGACTGGGCATTTTCCGTCTCCTTGCTCAAATTAAAAATACCAACCAGTTGGTCTGCTGTCAATGCAGATGTCCATTTACCGTTCCCGAGATCAATTGCCCGGGTTGATCTGGAGGAAAACTGACACGGGTTCAACAGTGCAGCAGCGGCTTACCCTTCCGGGCGCTGAACATGGCCATCGCATTCAGGACACCGCCCAAGGGCTGCATCCATCACACCGATCGCGGCAGCGAATACTGTTTGCATGATTATCAGAAGATCCTGCGCCAGCATGGGTTCAGGACATCCATGAGCGGCAAGGGCAATTGTTATGACAATGCGGCCGTCGAGACGTTCTTCAAAACCATCAAGGCTGAACTGATCTGGCGGAGGCCGTGGGAAACACGGCGGCAGGCCGGGATGGCAATCTTCGAATACATCAGCGGCTTCTACAATCCGCGCCGCCGACACTCAGCACTCGGCTGGAAAAGCTCCGTCTCATTCGAACGAAAGGTGGGTTAAACGAGCACTTGGGGCGGCACGAAACCGCGACAGATCCACTGTCTGCGAATCCCCGCTTATGCGTGCGGATGCGGTTTTTCTGGTCCGGTGTTGATGTAAATCGGAACGCCAAAAGCCCGACTGATTAGATCTGGCGCTAAGCTTTTGTTATTGCGTTTTATTTTGGTTATGGGAGCAGGTTTTGGACTCAAGCGAAGAATACTGATGTTGGCGGGGTGATCAGTTGTCGGCGTCGGCAGCGGATTGCGCGGCTTCGACTTCCGCAGCCGCCTTGGCCGCTTCCTCCTCGGCCTTCCAGCGATCGACCTGCTCCTGTGCGCGCTGTGCGACGCCCTCGGGCGTCTTGGCATGCTTGAAGAGGCGGCGGCGGTTGGTGGCGGTGGCGAAGCAGCCGAGTTCGAAGAACATCTCCTCGACCTGTTCGGGCGCGTTTTCCTCCAGCCATTCGAGCCAAGCATCGAAGGTCTCGGCGATGGCCATGCGGGCCTCGCGCTGGACTTTGTCGTCCTTGCGGGCCTGTTTGTCGGCGAGACTGCCGACCGAGGCCATCGCTTTCACCATTCGAAGTTCCATGGCCGGGGTCATCTGGAACTGCGACGAGCGAGGCTTGCGGGCGGGTTTCTGGGACAGCGATTTCTTCATTTGGGATACTCCAGTTTTGCGTTTGCGGTGTCACCGGAGCCTCGGGTTTTTCGCCCGCCACGTCCGGCTTGCGCTGGACATGGATGCGAAAAATTTCGAGACCTAATGGACCGAAGAAGAAAATTTGCGGATTGACTACTATGCAGTTGAACCGATTGAATATGTTTTCCGCCAAAGCGCCCTTTCTTTCAGGCGAAACCTTATTGCTAGTTAACGAGAAGCTCCAGTTCCCGGAGCCGCCGACATCCGGTGGGAACCGAATACATGCCGAATTTGGTGCTGATGTCGTCCAGCACCGGCCCCGCGATGATGAGCTGAGCAGCGTCCGCCGCGCGATGTCCTCGGCAAGTCCTCGATCGACACGCCCGCCTTGACGTGGCGCAGGTTCGACTAGCTGAGCATCAGCTTGTTGAAGGGAATGTCGCGCGAGGCGATGAGGGTGATCTTCTGGTGCGTGGTCATCAGGATTTCTCCGCGACGGGCCAGCCGGGAGCCTCTCTCCCGACCTCCAAACCCGTCACGGAAAACCCGGCACCCCTCTCACTCTGAAGTCGTTGATGCGCACGCTGATCCATGGAGTATGCCGCTCAGGGAAGAATTGAGTCCCTTTGTGCGAGTTCCAATGCCACATTCGGAAACACGTGGACGTCGCTGCTGGTAGCGCTTCCGCTTTGTCCGCAGGTGTCCGTCGTGCTAGACTGATTTTGGTGGGTGCTAGCCCAGCAGTACGGGGATTCACTTATGCATATTTTTCAGCGGATGTTTTCTAATGTTCCTTCTGGTCGCAACCCTCGAAAAAATTCTGATCGAAATAGGAGCAACCTCGGGGTTGCATCAATTGTAGCCATCACTCTATCGGGAATTGCGTCAGCAGATCCCAGCAATGTGGATTTCAGCGGCATCCCGCACCCCCAGTATCACAGTCCACCAGCTTTCGATTTCACGACGGACTCAACAGCTACAAGAGGGTCTAACGGAAAACGACAGTTCTGGGTACAAGTTACAAATCAAACTGGTAAAGAATTACATGTGGTTTGGCATGTGCCGACATTTGATCAATGGATCACACCGAACTCACAATCAAAGCAATATCCACGCATGCGTGATGACGTCCTTCCAGTGCCCATTTCGGGTTGCCTTACTTATGGCAATAAAGGCAGCTCGCTGATCGCAGATTTCTTGGGAACACCGCGGGAGTTGACGTATTCAGAGGCGCAAGTTGCCAACGGATGCAAAGGTCTAAATGGACGAGTAACGCCTGCGCCCCGGACCGACACGGCCGAGAGCCAAGAAGCCTCACTGTCTCCGATAGCACTCGAATATGAAATTCTATTTCCATCTAGCGCAGATACAGCAGAAAAAACCATGCTGCGACTAACGGCCAATTACTCAATCAATCCTGAAACGGAGTCTTCTTACTTAGCGGCTTTGGCCTATGATATCGAAAGAGTCGACGGTTATGATGCTGGTGATCCGTCTGCGATGACTGTCACGGTATTTCAAGAACCGGATGGAGATGGGGCAGTAGCGGAGGCTCTCAACACGTCCTATCCGGAAGGATTGACGTTAAAGTTAGCGGGTCCGATTGAGTCGGGAGGCTCGACTTCGGGATATATTTCGTTCTTTGTTAATGCCGCGGAAGGGACTAATTGGAGCATGGCAGATGTGGCTTTTGGTTTCAATGACAGCGCGAACAATCGGGTTTCGACACTCGCCGCACCAATTTTCTCAGAAAAGTAAGAGCCCTGCATAATGCCTGAGATCATATTAAAGCTTCTGAAGAGCATGGTGGAAACCCTTCTTGCAATGGTTCCATCTGCCGCCTTCATATATTTAGATGCGAACTTGTCTCTTTTGGGGTCGGAAAATACAATGCTGGCGAACCCCAGTTGGCACGCAATGGCCTATATTACTGGTTTCGCAATTGCTGTGCCAGCCTCCTTCGTCGCTTCCATGATGTACCGAGACCTTCAGGCTGATCGCCTCTCGGTAGTTTCAAAACGGTTTTTCCTGAGCTTTCTGGGGTGCGCAGTTGTTTGTCTCATAATTTGGCTCGGAATAGATTATGTTCCGTATCGTTGGATGGTCGAAATGGTCGATATTATTTGGCGGATCAGTTACATAGCAATGCTTGTTTGCCTCGGCCTCTCGATGACAGGATACTTAGTGAAGCAGATCGGATAAACACGTATTGCCGTCTGTATCTTTTTCAGTTGACGGTCTGCGCAACCTTCTCGAGAAGAACTTTCGCCTTCCCCTCCATCATCAACCGCGCGTCCTGCTGCGGCTTCGACCGAGCCACCGCGGTGATCCCTTGCACGAAGTCGAAGACGCTCTCGGGCGGGCGGCCTTCCTCGGCCAGGACCGTCTCGACGATCCGCCCCGTTTCCGCCTTCGAGAATCCGCGCTTCCGGAGGAAGTCCTGACGGTCATCGTCCGATCGCGCGACGATCTTCTCCCGCGCCGCACGAATGCCGTCGATGAAGGGTGTGGGCGAGGACTCGGCAAAGCGGCTCAGCGCCGGGGCAGCCTCCTGCGCGAAGCGCGAAGCGGCGTACTTTGAATGCCGGATCGTGATCTCCTGGAAGTCCTCGACGCCCCACAGGTTGCGGTTCTGGCAGACCGCGCGCAGGTAGAAGCTGGCGATGCCGAGCGTCTTGGCGCCCACCTCCGAGTTCCAGCAATAGAACCCCCGGAAATAGAGGTCGGGTGAGCCATCGGGCAGCAGCCCCGCCTCGATCGGATTGAGGTCGTCGACGAGAAACAGGAAGACGTCGCGGTCCGAGGCGTAGAGCGTCGTCGTCTCCTTCGTGACGTCCACGCGAGGATTGTAGATACCGGTCGACCAGTCGAGCACACCCGGCACCTTCCAGCGCGTGTCGCCGGGGCCGGTGACGGCGTGCAGTTCGGTGCGGCCGTTCTCGGACATTCATTCAGATGAGTTTTGATACTGGTGCGGTCCGTCCGTTCGCGGCGACGGCTGCGTGTGTCGACCTTTCGCCGCCGGGTCGAGTGACATGATGCGCGCGATGAGCGCTTTTCGCACATTTGCGATCTTGGCTCGCAGTCCGGCGGGCAGCATTTTCCCGATTTCGACGATGATGTCATCGGCTGCCTTGATCTCGGCGATTTCGGCCGCGACCCGTTCCTGCACCTCACGCCGGGCCTTGGCTTCGGCGCTTGCGCGCAGTCGCTTCGCAGCGGCCCGGAAGGCCTTCCTCGCAGCGGCAAAGCTGCGGGAGGCTTTTCGAAGCAGCAATGGTGATGGAGGTTTCGCGCCAGCGTCGGTGGTTTTAACCGCGCGCCCGTCCGTATAGATCTTGCCCGACGACACCGCATCGGCGAAGGCCAGGACCGTCGCGGCATCCTCTTCCCGCTCGGCGACGGCGCGCTCGCGCACCTCAACTTCAGCGGCTTTTTCGGCGAGGCGTCGCTCTTCCTTCGCCCGCCATTCCGCCGGGCGAACGTGGCGCGGGTTGATTGGGGGCGTCCTCCCATCGTTGAGCGCGTCGCGGATTGCCTGCTTGCGCCGTTCGCCACGCACGAGACCGATTTCGCCGAACCATTCACCCACGCTGTCCTGCGCCGCCTCGTAGTTCCTGATTAGTGGTTGCGCCGACGGCTGCAGCACCTGGCATTCGGTCCCGTATTTGCGGACAGTCGCGCGCGGCATAATGGCTGCGTGGATACCGTTCCAGAATTTTGACGAAAGGGCCACCCCTCTCGTCGCTCTCCCGATCTTGGCTTCCGTTTTGCCGCGCGCTTTTTTGCGACGCGCAGCAGAACGGAAGCCTTCTTCATAGGGTTTCCCACGCTGGTGTCGAATTTTCACACCAAGGAGCCTGAATAGCCCCTCGTATTGTAGACGCTTTTTTCCCTAATTTTGAGGCAAGGATGCCATAATGGGGAAGCCAAATTTCAGTGAGGATTTCAAGCGCGACGCAGTGCATCAGATCACGGTACGTGGATATCCAGTTCGTGAGGTTTCAGAGCGCTTAGGCGTCAGCACCCACTCGCTTTACAAATGGATGAAGTTGTACGCAACGGCCGCGTCACATGCGTCATCTGTGGACCATGAAGCTGAGAACCGCCGGCTCAAGCGTGAGCTGGCGCGGATGACGGAGGAGTATCCGTCTTGGTCAAGCCATGCTTTCTGTCCATTTTCGTTGATCGCGCAGTAAGGCATTTGCGAGGACCA
>NZ_JBLWVF010000022.1:0-53359 GCF_048268605.1 Primorskyibacter flagellatus | reverse complement strand
TCCTCGCCTCCGTCAAGCGGTTCTGCCAAAGAACACAGCAAACCCTATGTGGCGAACTTTAGATTCGGGTGACTAGGGTGGCACGTCATTTGGATTTGATGGTCGGATCCTTTTCGTCAGCTTCTCTTATCAATCGCGCATCTTCACGCATTTCCAGCCAGATCGCGTTCAGAACCGCGAACATCGCGGCCAGTGGAAGTCCCAAAAGCCAGGCGAAATACCACATTTAACTGTCCTTTTTCTAGTAGCTGTGATCAGAGACGTCGGCCTCGGTCACCTTGCCCCATAGTACTTTGTAGACCCAGGCCGTGTAGGCCATGATGATCGGCAAGAAGATCGCGCCCGCCACCAGCATCACGAAAAGCGTCAGATGGGATGACGACGCGTCCCAGACGGTCAGCGAACTGTCGGGGCGGACGGTCGAGGGCAAGATGAATGGAAACATCGTCAGCCCGACCGAAGAGATGATGCCGGTGATAGCCAGCTTCGACCACAGCAGGGTGGAGACTTCGCGCCCCGCCCGCAGGCCAAGCACAGCCAGCGCGATCCCGACAAAGCCCATCAGCGGCGCGATGGCGATCCACGGCCGGTCGGAATAGGCCGACAGCCAACTGCCGCCATGAATGACAGTGCTGTAAAGCGGGTTGGACGGGCCGTCGCGCACGACCTCTCCTTGAATGGCGAAACCGTCAATGCCGACAGCCAGCCACAGACCTGCCAGCGCATAGGTAGCGGCGGCGATCATGCCCGCATAGGTGCCGATGGCGCGTGCGCGTGCGCGTGCGGCCAGCGGACCTTCGGCCTTCAGCGACAGCCAGGCGGCACCATGCATCACCAGCATGGACAGCGACACCACGCCTGCCAGCAGCGCGAAGGGGCGTAGAAGCCCCAGAAACTTCATCGCGAAATTTCCCTCATACATCGGCATCAGGTCATCGGTCAGATAGAAGGGAACGCCCAGAAGCACATTGCCCACCGCCACGCCGAACAGCAGCGCGGGCACGGAACTGCCGACGAACAGCGCCCGGTCCCAACCGGCCCGCCATGCCGTGCTTTCGCGTTTGGAGCGGTATTTGAACGCCACGGGCCGCAGGATCAGTGCGGCCAGCAGCGCGAACATCGCCAGATAGAAGCCCGAGAAACTGGCCGCGTAAAGCGGAGGCCATGCCGCGAAGATCGCGCCGCCACCAAGGATGAACCAAACCTGGTTGCCCTCCCAGACCGGGCCGACCGTATTGATTACGATGCGGCGTTCGACATCCGTTTTGGCAACGAAGGGCAGCAACGTGCCCACACCCATGTCGAACCCGTCGGTCAGGGCAAAAGCGATCAGCAACACACCCATTAGGGCCCACCAAATCACGCGCAACGTCTCAAGCTCTATCAGATCGGAAAGGATCATATCCGTTACTCCGCAGGTGTTGCGCCGGGGTGGCGCGCGTTGCTTAAGGGGGCGGACCCGGGTTCAGCGGCATCCGATGCGAACGGGTCTTTGCCATCATGGGTGCGCAGCCGGTGTTCGTGACGGATGGTCCAGGCATCGGTTTCCTCGACATCCTCGAACGGACCCTTGCGGATGTATTTCAGCATCAGCGCCATCTCGATGACGAAAAGGACGGAGTAGAAAGCGGTAAACCCGGCCAGCGTGATCAGCAGATCCATCACGCTGAGATGCGAGGCCGACAGCGCCGTTGGCAGCACGCCGTCCACCGTCCACGGCTGCCGCCCGTATTCGGAGACGAACCAGCCCAGCTCTGCCGCGATCCAGGGGGCAGGGATGATGGCCACCGCCCCGCGAAGCGCCCAGCGGGGAAACTGCATGGCGCGAAAACTGGCGCGATAGAAGAAATACAGCATTACCGCGATGAAGGTGAAACCCAGCCCCACCATGATGCGGAACGCCCAGAAGACCGGTGCGACGCCCGGCACAGTGTCGTCGGAAGCCTGTGCGATCTGCTGCTCGGTGGCGTCCCGTGGATCGTCCACATACCGCTTCAGCAAGAGCGCGAAACCCAGATTGTCGGAATGCGCCTCGAACTTGGCGCGAATGTCAGCGGGGGTTTCATCACGTTCTGTCCGGATTGTCATCAGGGCGTCATAGGCGATCAGGCCGGACCGGATATTGACCTCTGCTTCTTCGACCAACTGATTGATGCCGGGGATTTCTTCGGTCAGCGACCGTGTCCCGATAAGTCCCATGACCCACGGGATTTCGACAGCGTAATGCGTCTCGCGCGCTTCGCGGTTCGGAAAGCCTATGGCTGTGAAAGGGGCGGGGGCGGGATGGGTGTCCCACATCGCCTCGATCGCGGCCAGCTTCATCTTTTGAGTATGGCTGGCAGAATAGCCGGACTCGTCGCCCAGCACGACCACCGACAGCGCAGAGGCCAGCCCGAAGGCAGAGGCCACGGCGATGGAGCGCCGCGCAAGCTCGATATGGCGGCCCTTCAGCAGATACCACGCCGACACGCCCAGCATGAAGACCGAAGCCGTGACATAGCCAGCGGATACGGTGTGGACGAATTTGGCTTGCGCCACGGTGTTGAAGATCACATCGAAAAAGTTTGTCATCTCCATGCGCATGGTTTCGGGGTTGAACTCTGCGCCCACCGGGTTTTGCATCCAGCCATTGGCGATCAGAATCCACAGCGCCGAGAAGTTGGACCCGATGGCGACCAGCCAGGCTACGGCAAGATGCGCAAGTTTGCTCAGCTTGTCCCAGCCAAAGAAGAACAGCCCGACAAAGGTTGCCTCCAGGAAGAAGGCCATCATCCCTTCCAGCGCCAGCGGCGCGCCGAAAATGTCACCGACATAATGGCTGTAATAGCTCCAGTTCATGCCGAACTGGAATTCCATCGTGATGCCCGTCGCGACGCCAAGCGCAAAGTTGATGCCGAAAAGCAGGCCCCAGAACTTTGTCATCTGCCGCCAGATCGGCCGGTTCGTCATCACATAGACGGTTTCCATGATCGCCACGAGGATCGACAGGCCCAGCGTCAGCGGCACGAAGAGGAAGTGATACATCGCCGTCAGCGCAAATTGCAGGCGTGACAGCTCGACGACATCAAGCTCCATGGTTCAGTGTTCCTTTCATAGCCGCCACGATGGTTATAGTGGGCGGAACGTTGCCGGGGTACAGGAAAACCTGCGCCGCAGACTCAGCTTTAGCACGAGACCTAACACCCGCGTGCCAAGAGGCAAATTGATGTGGATCAAAAATATTCATTTTTCGGCATGTGTTGGCTGTAAAGTAATCAGATAATCGGCCATTTCCTGTTCTGCCCGCCGGTGAGAGGCGATCAGGATGGCCGTGTCGGGCAGGGAGTGTTTCAGGTTGGCCAGAACCTGCCGTGCAAGCGGCCCCTCAAGCCCTTCGGTCGGCTCGTCCAGCAGCAAAACGGAGGGGCGGCGCAGAACCGCGCGGGCAAGGGCCAGCCGCCGCGCCTCGCCACCCGACAGGCCAGCTCCGCTTTCGCCAAGCGTGGCGTCCAGCCCGCCAATGCGTTGGACCACGCCGTGCAGTTCGACTGTGGTTAACGCCTCCCATGCGGCGCTGTCGTTCAGATCATCGCAGGCAATGGCAAGATTTTCGCGGATCGAGCCGCCGACGGGCCGCGCGCGTTGCGGCACCAGCGTCAGATGCTCGCGCAATTGCTTATCTGGCCAATCCGATATGGACGTGCCGAGCAGCGTGACCCTACCCGATAGCGGCGCACTCACTGCGGCGATGGCATCCAGTAGCGTACTTTTGCCCAGCCCGCTGTGTCCCGTCAGCGCGGCTGTTTCGCCAGGGCGCAGGGTCAGCGACAGCGCCGCCATAAGCGGGGTTCGGCGGCCGGGTGCGGCCACGGTGACACGATCAAGGACAAGCGCCGGCTGATGGTCTGGCGACACCTCGGGCAGGGGCAGGGCTGCGGGCTTTGGCGTTTCAGGTGGCAATATGCGACCGGCGGCATCGTGCATCCGCCCCAGTTCTGCCAGACCGCGACGCAGCGGCAGCAGGGTTTCGGCAAGGCCAAGTGCTGCGAAAAATCCGATAGCCGCTGCGGCGGGGCTTAGCGTGCTCAGCCCGACAGCAATATCTCCGATAAGAAGCGCTGCGGCGGCGGTCAGGGTGACAATGAGGTTCAGGGCCAACCCGGCGCGTTCGTCGATCACATTGAGGCGGCTCTCGGCATTTTGTTCCGCGCGCTCGGTGAGGTTCAGTTCATCCCGTCGCCGCGGTAGCAAGCCTTGCTGGATGGTCTCGCGCTGGCCCCGAAACAGACCGATCACTTGACGGCGCAGGGTCTGGCGGCTGCGTTCGGCGGTTTTGGAGGGCACAAGCGCGGCGCGCGCAGTCAGCCACAGGACAAGCCCGCCGCCCAAAAGGTAGCCGCCGGCAATCGACAGCGCCACGCTTGGCACGGTCAACCACCAGAGCATCGCAAAGGCCGCGATATGGGTCAGAAACCCGGCAAGAAGCGGCAAGATCAGGCGCAGCACCAGCCCGTCAAGCGCATCGACATCTGCCGTGATCCGCGTCAGCTCGGCCGCGCTGCGCAGGCGTCGCAGTTGGTCAATTGGCCAATGCCGCAACCGGTCGAGCAGTGCCAGACGCAGCTTTGCCAAGGCGTGAAGCGTGGTGTCATGGGTCAGCAACCGCTCGGCATAGCGTGCGCTGGCGCGCCCCAAAGCGAGAAACCGGACCCCGGCGCTGGGGCGGAAGACGTCAAAGGCAATGCCGATCCCCGCCAGCCCGGCAGCTCCCGTTGCCGTGATGAACCAGCCCGACAGGCCCAGCAAGGCCGCCCCCATGACCAGCACCGTCAGTGCCGCCGCAGCGCCGCGCCACATCGCCCAGGGGGACGCCTGCCAAAGCAGGCTTGCAACGCGCCAAAGCCGCCTCATGCTTGTACCTCCGGCAATCCTACGGTGCGGTCCATCGCATCAATCAGAAGCGGGTCATGCGATGCGACGATGACGGTCTTGCCGCTGTCCTGTGCGCGGCGCAGCGCGTCGATGATCAGACCAGCCGTGACCGCGTCAAGATCCGCCGTGGGCTCATCGGCCAGGATAACGTCCGCCCCGCTGAAGAAGGCGCGCGCCAGAAGCAACCGCCGCGCCTCGCCACCTGAAACGCCCGCGCCAAGTTCGCCCAACCGGGTATCAAGCCCGTGGGGCAGGGCGGCGACGATGTCGCTTGCATGGGCGATCCTCAATGCGGGGCCGAGGTCAGCTTTGGTGCCGTGCGGGTCGAGAAATTCGCTCAGGGTGGTGTCGGGAATATGGATGTGCTGCGGCATCAGCGTCAGTCGCGCGCGCCACGCATCGGCGTTTTCGGCATTCAGAAGCTGCCCCATCACGGTGATGCGTCCGCAAGACAGGGGCAGTAGTCCGGCCAGCGCCGTCAGCGACGTCGATTTCCCCGACCCGCTGGTACCTGTGAGGGCCACGCTTTCGCCCGGGCCAATACTGAAATCGGGCAGATTGATGCCAGCAAACGTCTCGGCTTGGTTAACGGATATCGATATTGGGCCGAAAAGGGGCGCGACTTTTGCACCTCTGCCGAGGATCGGCAGAACGGGCGCGACGTCCAGTCCGGCAAGCTCTTCAGCCACGGCCTCTGCCCCGGCCTTGTCATGCCAGGCGGGTGCCAGATCACGAAGGGGTTGGAAGAAGTCGGGCGCAAGAAGCAGAAGAAACACACCCTGAGAAATGCTCAAAGGTGCTCCCCATATGCCAAATGTGATTTCGCCCAGAAGCGAGAACCCCACATAAAGCGCAACCATCGCCACGCCGATGGCCGAAAACAGCTCCAGCACGGTCGAGGACAGAAAGGCGATGCGCAGAACCGCCATGGTCTTTTCACGCAATGCGTCGACGCGGGTGACAAACAATGCGCGCGATCTGTCGAACCCCCCAAGCAACAGGATGTCCGGCAAGGCGGCAATCCGATCCACGAGAAGGCGGTTCACGGCCCCAATCTCGACCATCTGGCGGGCGCTGGCATCGCGGGCGGCCAAGCCTATCAACGCCATGAAAACGGGAATAAGAGGACCTGTTACCAAAAGCACAATCGCGACCGCCCAGGATTGGGTCAGCGCAATCAGGACAAACGCCACGGGCACCACCCGCACTCGGATCATCGCCAACCGGAATCGTGTGAAATAGGGGGCCAGAAGCGGGATTTTGTCACAGACAAGCGCGGCGACTTCTGCCGAGGACAGGGCTGCGTCAATCCTTACCGTCTGCGTATCAAGCAACTTGCGTCGTGTGTGTTGCACCACCTGCTGTCCAAGATCGAAGACAAGTCGTCCCGCGCCATATGACAGCAAGGCGCGCAGAACACCGGTTGCGGCAAAGAGGATGACAAGGGCGATCCCATGGTCATCATCCTCCAGCCAGCCGGCGATCACTGCGGCAACCGCATAAGCCTGAACCACCCACAGCAAATCGGCACAGATGCGCAGGATCGCGGAGATCCGCAACCTGTCGGCTTGAGGTTTTGTCAGGGTCAGCACATCTCGCATCGGCTTGCCTTGCCATCGTATCTATCCGGCAAGCCTATAGCCCAAGCCAGAGGCAGATTTGTTGTGTCATATTGACCGAGAGCGGATGGTCAAAACGTCATCGCTACGACGATCACTGTGCCGGAGGAAGGCATCAACACCAGGTAGCGAGGCGCGAGACAACCGGCAAATGCCTGTCGTCCGAAGAAACTCCGCACGGTACAATGTCCAACAAGCGGTGTAGACGGCGGTGACAGTGTCTGTTTTCTGGGGCGTGGAAACAATGGAGTGCTGTAATGGATGATGAACAACGGATTGGGGTTGCGTTGATCGGCGCGGGCATGATCGCCAAGACCCATGTTGCCGCGCTTTCGGCAGCGGGCGACCGGGTTCGGTTGGTGGCCGTTGTCTCTACCCGACCGGAACGGGCCGAGCATCTGGCTGACCAGTACGACGGTGCGGCACCACTGTTCACCTCGGACCTGTCGAAAGTGACGGATGATCCGGCGATCCGGATTGTTATCGTCGCGACGCCGCCCAGCGTGCGGATCCAGTTGATTGAAACGCTCGCCAAGGCAGGCAAGCATATTCTGTTGGAGAAGCCGGTCGCGCGGACGCTGGACGAGGCTGTGCAGGTTGTCGAGATTTGCGAAAGCGCGGGTGTCACGCTGGGCGTCCTGTTCCAGCATCGCGTGCGCTCGCCATCCAAGGCGGCAGCGCAGCGCATTGCAAGCGGCGCGTTCGGCAAGCTTGGGCATGTCGAGATCGCCGCGCCGCTGTGGAGGGACCAGTCCTACTACGAAGAGCTTGGGCGTGGCACCTACGCGCGCGACGGCGGCGGAGTATTGTTGACGCAAGCGATCCACACGATCGACCTTGCGCTCAGCCTGACCGGACCTGTGGCGTCAGTGCAGGCGATGACCGCAACGACGCCTCTGCACCGGATGGAAGCCGAGGACTTCGCCGTGGCGGGCCTGCGCTTTGCGTCCGGGGCGATCGGCTCGCTTGTTGCGAGCACCGCCAGTTTTCCACAGCGAAAAGAGATGATTGCACTTCATTTCGAACATGCGTCGTTGCGTCTTGGCACGGATATGCTGGAGGTTCTCTGGCGTGATGGTCGTATTGACGACGAACCCGTTGCAATCGGCAGCGCGGGTGACACTGGTCCGATTGTGAACAACCACGAATGGCATCAGGGCATGATCGAGGATTTTGTCAACGCGGTACAGGAAAACCGGCCGCCCGTGGTCACCGGGCGCGCGGCGCTGGCGTGTCACCGGCTGATCGACGCCATCGAAAGGTCGTCGCGTGACGGGTGTCCGGTCGACATTCGGCAGTAATGGCCTCCGGCGATGGGCCGCGACAAATCCGGGCAACGCGGCGCGGATCCCGACGATAGCATCAAAGCCAGGCCGCAGGGTCGGTGGGGGAGGCTCTTTGGCCGGCAAATTGTTGCGGCCAATACGGTCGCCAACCGGTATATTACGCACCGGTACCATCCGCAGAATTCAACCCATCATCGCGCGAGAGGTTGATGGCTCAACTTTAAGAAAAACCCGTCGAATCGACGCAGTTCTTGATTTTTGATCGGGACTGCGCCAACAATCTCCTATTATTCTTTTGTTTTTATCTGGGGTGGGGAAAGTTGTTTCGTTCAATTGTCTTGGCGTCTCAAATCATCGTCCTGCTGAACGTCGCCCTGCCGGCTGTCGGTCAGGGAACGGAACCGGCCGCGACGGAAAATGTAAACCAGCTTTCTCAGAAAGCGTCAGCGTTCAGAAAGATCATCGCGACGCTTGAAAGCGAGTCCGCCGGGATCGAGGCCGCACTGGAGGAGAAAAAGGCCGTGCTCAGCGATCTGGAAAGCCAGATCGAAACATCGCGGGCGCAAGTTGGCGAGGTTCAGGAAACGCTCGTCGCCGCGCAGTCAGAAGTGGACGTCCTCACGACCAGCCTTGCCGAGAAACAGTCGGAATTGGTGGAGCTTGAGGCCGACGCGCAAGCTCGTGCAGGCGCAGCCGCCGAGCAGCTGCAAGCGATGCAGGCCGACATCGCCAAGGCTGAAGAGACCAAAGCCGCGCTTGAAGCCAGGAATGCTGAGCTGACCGCGCAGGCCGACGCGCTTGATGGCGAGATCGCGACCGCAACATCCAACCTGGAGACGGAAAAAGCCAATGCCCTGGCGGCACAAGAGCGCGCTGCGACGCTGCAGGAGCAACAGAAAACCGCCGAAGCCGAACTTGCCAAGGCAAGCGCACAGGCTGACAAACTTGCAGACAACATTCAGATGGCCGAAGCACAGCTGAGCGATCTTCAGGCCGAAATTGATGCCGCTGAAAGCACCAAGGCGACCGCGCTGCAAGAGTTGCAGGATGCGCAGACAGCGCGTGAGAACGCCCTTGTCGAGGTTGAAACCGTTCAGGCCGACGCTGAAACAGCACGGACCGAGACAGCAACGGCGATTGCCGAAAGGGACGAGCGCAGAAAAGAGCTGGAGGCCGTCAACGCGCAGCTTGCAGAGGTGCAAAACGACGTTGCCAAGGCCGAAGAGCGCGCAGGGCAGTTGGCGCAGGAAATCAAGACCGCCGAAGCCGCCAGTCAGCAGAGCAAGGACCAACTGGATGCCACCGCGCAAGAGCGCTACGCCCAGTTGGAGGCAGAGGCTGAAGACCGTGCGGCCCGGATTGAGGACGCCGCGCAAGAGCGGATGGCGCAGGTCGAAGCCGACGCGCAGGCCCGCGAAGCTGAAGTGCAGGCCAAAATCGCAGAGCTTGAGGAAGAAGCGCAAGCGAACAGGGTGCGGCTGGAGGCGGAAGCACAGGATCTGGCGGCTCAGGTGGACACCGCCGAGCAGCGTCTGGCACAGGTTCAGGAAGAAACGCAGGCGCGGACCGCGCAGATGGAAACCTCTGCACAGGAACGGATTGCCCAGATGGAAGCCGATGCGCAGGAGCGTGCGGCACAGTTGGAAGCGGAGGCGCAGACCCGTCTGGCCGAGATTGAACAGACCGTTTCGACACGGCAAGCGGAACTGGATGCCGAAGCGCGGCAAGCTGAAGATGCCCTGTCTTCCTTGAATGCAGAGGTTGCGTCGGGCGAGGAACGCCTGGCCGCTTTGCAATCGGAGTTGGTCGAAGCGCGCGACATGCTCGCCGCGCAGCGTGCGGCACTTGAAAGCGCAGAAGAAGCGCCCGCAAGCACGCCTGCTGCGGCGCAGCCCATGGCAGCATCTCGCGGCAATCCCCGGCCCTTCGGACTGGTGGCAAGCACTGTGTCGAACGCCCCCGGTCTGGAAGCGGCAACACAACAACAAACCCAGCAGTTGTCCACCTTGTTGAGCGAGGGCGCATGTGCCCATGAAGCACTTGCCAGCGTCTTCGGGACCGTGAACCGCCAGACGCTGCTGTTCCTGCTTCAGGATCTGGGACGTTGTTGATGATTAGCATGAAACGAGAAAAGGGGATGGCGATGGACATCTTGCACAGATGCCTGCTGCATGTTTTTGCGACGAGCCTTGTTCTGGTATTGGGGGTCTCTTCTGCGCAGGCTCAGGAATTCGAGAAGAATATTCTTACCGGATCGCCAACGGGGACATATATTCAGTTCGGAAACGATATTGCCAATCTGATGGCCGAGTGTGACCAGACGCTGCATGTCGTGGAAAGCGCCGGCTCGCTTGAAAATTTCCTTGGTGTGCGCAAACGGCGGGCGACGCAATTCGGGATCGTGCAAAGCGATGTGCTCGAATATCTCAAGACCTATTCGGCGAATGATCCGGCAATTGCCCGCGCGATTGCCGGGGTGCGGATTTCCTTTCCGCTCTACAATGAAGAAGTGCATTTGCTGGCGTCCAAGGGTATCGCAAGCCCGGCGGATCTGAACGGCAAGCGCGTGGCCGTCGGCGTTGAGGACAGCGGCACCTTCCTGACCGCTTCGTTGATACTGGATCTTCTGGGCATCACGCCAGCAGAGGTGCATACCATCGGCCCGGCCGAAGCCTTGGAACAGCTTCTGGCAGATGACCTTGACGGCTTTTTCTATGTCGCGGGCGCGCCGACCAAACTGTTTCAGGATACAAGGATCGACGCGGAACGTTTTCACCTCGTGCCGTTCGAAGACCCGCTTCTGCAGGCTGTTTATGTCCCGACACAGATCCCGGCATCGACCTACGCGTTTCAGACCGATCCTGTTCCGGTCGTGGCGGTAAAGGCTGTTCTGATGACCTATGAATACGAACCGCGCCGCAATTCGTATCATGCTGCAAGCTGCAAGGCCGTGTCCGATGTCTCCAATCTGATCTTCACCAGATTTGGCGATTTGCAGCAGAACGGGCATCCGAAATGGAAGCAAGTCGATCTGACGGATATTCCGCCGGGCTGGGACGTGTCCGAATGCGCGAATGCGGGGCTCGCGGCAAACTATCCGCTAAGCTGCTCCTCTGGTGGGATGGAGGCGGTTCCGGATAGCGAAGCGAATAGCGCCTACCGTCAGCGCATCTGTTCTGTCATCGGCTGCTAGTCAGACACATTCCGCAACCCATGTTCAGCCCCCCTGTCACGGGGGGCTTAGTCGTTCTGGAATGGGATGGCTTGCCAGTCAAAGGACGCACCTGATCCTGTCGTCACACGCCAGAACGCAGCCTGTTCCGGCAGCTTCACGCTAAGTGCGGTCAATGGCGAGGCTGCAAGGCCGATGAGTGTTTTATCTTGATCGGCCAATTCGACTGAAAACAGGTCGGCATTGCCCTCCCAGATAAATTCAGCAGTCCCGTCCGTCACGAAAACTGTCAGTGGCCGAACGCTTTGCTGCCCGGCCGCGATGCTGCCCGGCGCGATCTCTGTCTGGAACACCGTGTCGGCGTCATCGGCAACCGCGTACCAGCGTTGTGCAATCTCCGAGGCAAGCGCCACACCATCACCGGTATCAAACAACTGACCGAGATATTCGGCGGCGCGCGGATGTCCCCGCAACGCCGCACGCGTATAATTGATCGCGCTGTCCCTGGGGCTGGCGCTGTCCAGCCCGGCGCGGAAATAACGCAGCCGCTCTTCGTCATTCGTCGTCAGGCGCACAGGTTCAAGCCGCGCGGGTTTCGGTGGCTCTGTCTTTGACAGGCCATCCGGCCCGAGCGGCTGGATCGTGGACCTGGACACCGCTTGCGTGGCATCGACCCTGCCAATTGGTGGTCTTTTTGGTTCGAACACGGCGGCCAGATCGGATGCCGGATCGGGTGTATCTGCGCCTCCTGCGTCGGGTCTGCTTTGCAGTGCATCCTTCCCAGGAACCTTGTCCGGGGTCTGTGCTGTGCGGTTTGTGACGTCCTCACGCTGCACATCGTGGCTGACCGTTGCCGAAGGTGTTGCCTCAAGGTTTTGTAATTGCCGCGCAAGTTCAGCCTCTAACGCCTGCTGTTCTGCCTTGGCCGCAGCGATGGCTTGTTTCAGGATTTTCAGCTCCTGTGCCGCCGGCTGAGTACCCGTGTCGGGTGCAGGCGCAATAGCTGTTTGAGCGGGCGCTGAAATGGGCTCTTTGGTGGTGGTGGGCACCGGTAACCGCGTCGCATTGCCGGCCTGCTGGATCGATCCGGTCGGTGGCTCTTGTATCGGATCATTTATCAGGTTCAGAACAAGAACGAAGGGAACGGCGCAGGCCGCCGCAGCCAATCCACCCAGAACCAGCCGTGTCTTGCGGCGACGGGGCAGGGGCGATGGATCGGAGTTTTCAGACAGCTTTTCGGCTTCAGGGACGGGCGATATTTCTACCACCTGACCGTGCGGCGTCTTGGGGTCAGAGGGCGAAGTGCTTTCTGACGGCCGTTCGCTTGTTCCCGGTGCGGTTGCCGCAATCTTTTTCGGCAGCTTTGGTAGTGCGGCTGGCTGACGAGGCGCAACCTTCGAACCATCGCGCGCAATTGACGAGGGCGGTGACGACAGCGGTTTGATATCCCGTGACGGGTGCGAATGATCCGAGGTGATCCGGGCACCGCCAGGTGGGCTCCACTCCTCTTGCACTTCACGGATAAAGGCCGCGTCAATTGTTCTGCGGCCCTGCTTCGCCGCACAGAAAAGCGCCAGATCACACAGCTTGTTTATCAATCGTGGCGTGCCTCGCGAATATGCATATATCTCGTCTAGCGCATCGCCTTCGAACAGACGATTGCCTGCATAGCCAGCCAATGCAAGCCGCCCCTCGACATAGGCGGCAATTTCGTCCTCAGGCAGTTGTTGCACCTGAATCCGATCGTCGATCATGTCGGCAAGGGGCTTCATCGACGCCCGTGCGACAAGCTTCCGAAGTTCGGGTTGTCCGGCAAGAATGATCGAACAGCGCAAGTCTGCTCGTGGCTCGTCCCATGCAATATGAGCCAACAAGAGTGCTGCATCGTCAGCCAGGGTTTGGGCCTCGTCGATAATCAGCAGCGGCGGCATTTGTTCCGCAGCCGTTCTGGCCATCTCGGCTATCGCAAATGCCGCCAATTCTTCGGTCGAGCGGTCCGCGAATGGTTTTCCCAGGCTCAACAGGATTTGTTGAGGGACTTCTCTGGCTGAGTTCAGGCGGCTTGAAATCAGGATAACGCGACGCCCTTTCTCGATCTCGGTCGCCTTCATAAGTGCCTGAAGGATGGTGCTTTTTCCACAACCCACCTCACCGGTGAACAGGGTCATGTTCGCGCCGGTCAGGACGTTCCGCACTAGTTTTTGGTAGACAGTTTTATGCTGCGTTGTCCAAACCAGAAAATCCGGATCCGGCACAATCGCGAATGGGCGACTCTGAAGATTGAAAGAATCTATATACATAGCTGTTAATGTTAATCCCCCATAAATTATGAACTATCGCGGCGAATATTGCGAGTCTCATAACACTTGGGGTTGTGAGGGGGCTGGGTCGTCATGTTGCGTGGTCGCTTGTCTGCCCGAATAGGTGACGGTCGCTACCAATTTCGCGACCTAAGGTCTTTCGTCAGTTGCAACGCATCATCAGAGAATTTCGGTCCGTTGGTGGACCTCGCAACAAGTTGCCGGAGGACGTGCCGACGCTTGGCGTGTCATCCGCGATGTTGTCCGATAAGTACTTGAAAGATTGATTGATTAAACATGTTCACTGTCATAACAATATATTTGAGCACCTATTGATTTCCGGAGGGGTTTCGTGGCGGCCGATGAAACGACGGCATCAGGTGCAGGCACCGATTCAGACCGTGCTCCCCATCAGCGTCCGGCGTCCTGCCAGTGACGTCTGAAAAATCCGGAGAGGGAGCGTAATGGCTTTATCGAGTGACACTGACGAGGACATCTCGGTCCAGCCGTCTGACAGGTTGTTGCGTCAGTTCGTCGGCTACAACATAAAACGGGCCTATATGCAATTACAGGGCGACTTGACCCAAACATTGGCACCTTTTGGTCTGCGGATCGGCACGTTCTCGGCGCTTGCAGTGGTGCTGGGCAGCGAAGGCATTTCTCAGACACAGCTCTCGGAAGTGCTGAATATCAAGCGGTCAGGTGTCGTGGTGTTGGTCGACGAACTGGAGAACCTGGGCGCAATTGACCGCAAGCCCGTCGAAACCGATCGCCGCGCCTACGCGTTGCAGGTGACAGCACAGGGTTGGCATCTTTGGCAAAATGCGGAGCGTGCCGTGCAATCGCATGAGGATGCGCTGTTTGACAAGCTCGCAGTCGAGGACATCCGCACGCTTCGGGAATTGCTTGTGCGTGCGACGCGCAGCGCGACACGGAAACGGCAGGAAACGGACGAATGAAAGACCCGGTCACAGGTCTGAGGCTGGTGCCCCATTCTGTCGAAATGCGGCGCGAAAAGTCTCATCTTTTTCTAACCTCGAATGTGCCGCTGGACGCCGTTGTCGACCGTACATCCGATTGGCTTCATCACTGGGCAAGTGCTGCGCCCGACCGCGTGTTTCTGTCCGAGCGGGCAGGCGATGACTGGCGCGAGATCACCTATGCGCAGGCGCTGCGGCAGGTGCGGGCGGTTGCGGCGTCGCTGCTGGCGCGCGGGCTGACGCAGGACACGCCCATCGTCATCTTGTCAGGCAATTCCGTCGATCACGCGCTGCTGTCTTTCGGGGCGCAGCATGTCAATGTTCCGACCGTGCCACTGGCCGAGCAATATTCGTTGACCCCCGAGGCACATGGACGGCTGACCTATGTTCTGGACAAGGTCAAACCGTCGATGGCGTTCACAGACGATGCCGGGCGCTATGCCTCTGCCCTGAGGCTTCCGCAGTTCGACGGGGTAGAGGTTGTCGCCTCGAACCCCGCTGGCGCGCCTCGGGACGTGACAGCCTTTGCTGATCTGCTGAATGGCGATGCAACTGTCGATCTGGACGCCCGCCATGCCACGGTGGGGCCGGATACCGTGGCCAAGATCCTTTTCACCTCGGGGTCATCTTCGGATCCCAAAGGTGTGCTGACCACGCAGAAGATGATGTGTACCAACCAGGCGCAGATGGCCTCTGTCCTGCCGTTCCTCAAGGATCGTCCGCCGCGGATCTGCGACTGGCTGCCGTGGAATCACGTCTTTGGTGGATCGCATAACGTCAACATGATGCTCGCCCATGGCGGCACATTGGTGATCGACAGCGGCAAGCCGACCAAAAACCTTTTTGCCGATACCGTGCGCAACATCATCGAAAAACCCGGAACATTGTCCTTCAACGTGCCCGTGGGGTTTTCCTTGCTGGTGCAGGAAATGAAGACCAACGCCGCGCTTCGCGAGGCATATTTCCGCGATCTCGATCTGATCTTCTATGCCGGTGCTTCGCTTCCGCAAGAAGTCTGGACCGGGCTTGAGGACATGGCGCGCGAGGTGCGCGGCAAGCTGCCCCTGATGATTTCCAGCTGGGGCATGACTGAAACCGCGCCCGCCACGATCATGCTGCATGAACATATCGGACGGTCCGGGGTGATCGGCGTGCCGCTGCCGGGGACCGAGATCAAGCTGACTCCCGACGCTGAAATGCGCTGCGAGCTGCGCGTCAAGGGCCCCAACATCATGGCGGGATATTACGGCGATCCTGACAAGACGGCGCAGGCTTTTGATGACGAGGGATTCCTGATCACCGGTGATGCCGTCCGCTTTGTCGATGTCGACGATCCGGATCGCGGGCTGACCTTTGACGGGCGCGTGTCCGAAGATTTCAAATTGCTGACCGGGACATGGGTTCAGGCGGGCAAACTGCGGATCGACGCGCTGGAAGGGCTGCGCGGGTTGGCGCAGGATGTGGTGATCTGCGGCCATGACCGCGACGCAATTGGTATGTTCATCATCCCGTATCCCGATCAACTGCGCGGCGATAACACATCGCAGGGCGCGGTGATCGATCCCACGCTGCAAGCCAGGATCGAAGAGCGCCTGCGCGAGATGGCCCACGCCGCCACAGGCTCTGCCAGGCGCATCAGCCGTGCCATCGTACTGGCCGAACCGCCCTCGCTGAAAGACGGCGAGATCACCGACAAGGGCTCGCTCAACGTGCGCAAGGTCATCACGCGCCGCGCCGATCTGCTTGAGCGGCTTTACGACAACGAAGACCCGGCGCTGATCCGCGTCTGAAGGAGGCAACCATGGTCGATTTTTCCAAGGTCCGCGCGATTGATATCCACACCCATGCAGAAGAACCCTGCGGCTGCCATACCGATGACGGTTATGATGAATTGCAGCGCACCATGGCAGGGTATTTCGGTGCCCCGTGGGAACATCCCCCGACCATTCCCGAAACCGCCGCGCATTACCGCGAACAGAACATCGCGGCGGTGATCTTTCCCGTCGATTCCGAGCGTGAGACCGGCTACCGGCGCTATTCCAACGACGAGGTTCTGGAACTGGTCAAACAGAATGACGACATCCTGATCCCCTTTGCGTCCATCGACCCGTGGAAGGGCAAGATGGCGGTGCGCGAAGCACGGCGACTGGTGGAGGACCATGGCGTCAGGGGCTTCAAGTTTCATCCGACCTTGCAGGGGTTCTATCCCAATGATCGGATGGCCTATCCGTTTTATGAAGTGCTGGCAGAGCATAACTGCGTGGCACTGTTTCACACCGGGCAGACGGGCGTTGGGTCGGGGATGCGTGGCGGCAACGGGATGCGGCTGAAATACTCCAACCCGATCTATCTGGATGATGTGGCAGTGGACTTTCCCGATATGAACATCATCGCCGCCCATCCCAGCTTTCCCTGGCAGGAAGAGGCGCTGGCGGTCGCCCAGCACAAGCCCAATGTCTATATCGACCTGTCGGGCTGGTCGCCGAAATACTTCCCGCCGATCCTTGTGCGCTATGCCAACAGCCTGCTGAAAAAGAAGATGCTGTTCGGATCTGACTGGCCGATGATCTCGCCCGAGAAATGGCTGAACGCCTTCGACAAGGCGGATTTCAAGGACGAGGTGCGCCCGCTGATCCTGAAGGAAAACGCCATGCGGCTTCTGGGCGTTTCCGAGTGACCCCGTTGCCCCTTTTCGGGTGGCATTTGGTTTTCCATGCGCGATGTTGCCGTGGCCGGAAACGTGTCGCGCTGGATTGATGACATGCCGGTCGGTAATTTGACCGTGCGGGGCGACGCCGGTCGCCGCCCTACACGTTCACCCCGCGTCGCCCGTCAGGCGATTACATCGACGACCACCCGCCCCTTGACCTGACCTTTCAGGATGTCTTTGCCCAGACCCGGCAGGTCCGAAAGCGTGGCGGTTTGTACCATCGCCTCCAGCTTGTCCATCGGCAGATCCTTGGCGATCCGGCCCCACGCGCGGACGCGGTTCTGATATGGCTGCATCACGCTGTCGATGCCCAGCAGGTTGACGCCGCGCAGGATGAAGGGCGTGATCAGCGCGCCCTCGATCGCGGCCCCGCCGGCAAGGCCGATCGCGGCAACGGAAGCGCCATATTTCATCTGCTTCAGCACCCGGCCCAGCATGGCTCCGGCGACGGCATCCACACACCCGCCCCAAAGCTCTGCCTCCAGCGGTTTGCGCGTCTCCTCGGTCAGCTCTTCCCGCGCAACGATCTGGGTGGCACCAAGGCTCTTGAGGTAATCCTCCTGCTCGGGACGCCCGGTAACGGCGGCGACCTCGTGACCCAAATTGGCAAGGATCGCGGTCGCGACCGACCCCACACCGCCCGCGGCCCCGGTGACAAGCAGCGGACCATCCTTCAGCCCCTGATCCTCCAGAGCCATCACTGCCAGCATCGCGGTCAGACCTGCGGTGCCCACGGCCATCGCCTGACGGGTCGTCAGCCCCTCGGGCAGGGGCACCAGCATATCGGCGCTCACACGCGCCTTTTCGGCATAGCCGCCCCAGCGGTTTTCGCCGACGCGCCAGCCCGTCAGGACAACCTTGTCGCCGGGCTTGTAGCGGTCGTCCTCCGATGTCTCGACCGTCCCGGCAAAGTCGATGCCGGGCACATGGGGATAGGTACGCACCAGCCCGCCACCGGGACCAATGCACAGCCCGTCCTTGTAGTTGACGGTGGAATACTCGACCGCAACGGTGACATTGCCCTCGGGCAATTGATCTTCGCTGATGTCCTGAACCGAGGCAGAGGTCTTGCCCTCGTCATTCTTCTCAACAAGCAGAGCCTTGAACATGGTGTCCTTTCCTGAAAGCCAGTTATCTTGTGAATGGGTCCGGTGCGCAGGCCATCGGGCGCCCCGGCCGTTTATGTGGTCTTGCTGCGTGCGACTGCTGTCGCTGGTTCAGCGCGGCCCGTGCCAGTCGATCTGGCAGATCTCGGCCGAGCGTCCGTCGAAATCCCAGACCCGGCCATAGGCCCGCAGCTTGCCTTTTTGCGCAGAGGCCACGGTGATATCGGGGCCCATCCAGTATTGCGTATTGGTGATGACCAGATCCTTGTCCTCATCCTTGCCGCCGACCGGCGTCACCACGCCCTGAATTTTGCGACCGACGGTGATATGACGTGTCTTGCCCTCGGTCTCGTAGGTGACAGGCTGACGCTCATGGCCCAAAATCTCGCTGACCAGGATCTTGAACAAGCCGGTCGTGCCGCGCGAGGCACCGCTGAAGATCGAGACAAGCGCGTCATATTGCGCGTCTGTCGCACGGTCGTCGATGAACAACGCGACCTTCCAGTTGCCGCGCGACATCATGCCGGGGATCTCGATCATCAGACCGACATTCAGGCCCGCGAGGTCGGTTTCGCCGTGTTGACCCTGATCAATGCGGACGCCGCCCCAGGTCTGGCAATGCCCCTCTGTCGGGGGATGTTTGCCAAGGCTGACAACGCAAGGGCAGAACACCGTGCAGTTGCAGTTCAGGATCAGCTCTCCCTTGAGCGTCCAGTCGGGAATGGTGGTGGCGTCCAATGCCATTGCGGGGCTCCTCGGTTTCAGAAAAGTGGTATCGCAAGCCCGGCGGCGATCAGGGCGACGCCAAGCGGTTTGGTCAAATAGCGGCCAAGGTCGGGCAGTTTCTCCAGCGTCATCAGAACCATGGCCAGACCCATGAAGGCCAGATTCATGGTGCCGCCGACAAATCCAAGCAGCATCAGCGCCCAGCAGCAGCCGACGCAATCCAGCCCCAATCGCAATCCGTTGCGATACGGGCCTTCGTCCCAATATTGCATGAAGAATGTCAGCGGTGCGCGACAGCGCGACAGGCAGGCGTCTTTCATTGCGCTGAATTGATAGAGGCCCGCGCCGATCAGCAGAACCATCGTCAGCGGTACGGAAAGGCTTTGCCCGAACCCGCCGATCAACCCCAGATCGTAGAGGCTGACCTGTGCCATCGCGGCGATCACGGAAAACCCGATCCATGCTGTGAGATAACCGCTCAACAGCTTGCCCAGACCCGTCGGGGTGATGCGGCCCAGATCTTCATAGGTGGCAAAGGCGGGCAGGGCGGTGGGTGCCATCATCGCGGCGCTCATCAGCGCCCACATCGCGAATGCGGATGCAAAGCCGGACGCGCCGAACCCGCCGCTGCACAGCAATTCGACAAAGGACGCGCCGTAGGTCGCCTCAAGGCTTCGCAAATCTGACGGGATGGCCATGCGGAACAGCACCGCCCAGCACAGTATCGTAGCGCCAAAAAAGGCAAGCCAGTGCGCGCCGCGTAGTGATCTGATACGCAATGCGAGCATGGCCCCTCCTTCCTGTCCTGCATCTGACGATCAAGCTTGAAAACAAAATGCCTGACATTTAAATGTAAGACAAATGAAAAGAGACAAGCGAAATCAACCACCAGACCTGCCCGCGCAGATTGCCAAGGCAATTCGCGATTCCATTCTGGCCGGAGATTTGATGGCCGATGACCGTCTGCCGTCAGAGTCGGATCTGGCCGAGACATTCGCAGTGTCGCGCCCGACAGTGCGCGAGGCGTTGAAACGGCTTGCGGCGCAATCGCTTATTCGCACCGAACGCGGGGCATTTGGCGGGGCTTTCGTCCGACGCCTGTCCTACAAGGAAGCGCAAGCGTTGCACGCGACGGCCTCGACCCTGCTGTTGTCGATCAACGAGGTGGATTTCGACATCGCCTGCGAAGCGCGCTTCGCGATGGAAAAATCCTGCACGGCACTGGCTGCGCTTCGCCGGACAGGCGATGATCTGGCGGCGATGCGGGCAGAGATTCACCGCCAGAGCCAGCCCGACCTCAGCGACGAGGCGTTCTGTGCGTCGGATGTTGCCCTGCACCGCGCGCTGGTGGATGCGGCGGCCAATCCGATCCTGTCCTATCAGCTTGCCGGTGCGGTCGAGGCGATGCAGCCCTTGATGAACATGATCACCTTCAGCGCCCGGTCGCGGTCTCAGATCGTTCGGCTGCATACAAGGCTGACGGATGCGGTAGAGGCCCGCGACGCAATTGGCGCTGATACCGTGCTGTCAGAGCTTGAGAGCTACACGCTGGAGTTGGGCAAGCGGTTCATTGCGTCACGCGCGGCCTCGGGTTAGCACCGGGCGCGGCCAGAACGGTTTCCCGCCTAGTCAACTGACGGTTCTGCTGAAAATGCGAGTCGGAACGCTTCCAGTGCGGTGTCAGGGTCACCTGCGGCAAAGGCTTCCATCCCGACCGGGCCATGATACCCCAACCCGATCAGCGCTCGTGCAACCACGGCATAGTTGATCTCTCCGGTGCCCGGCTCACAACGGCCCGGATTGTCAGCGACCTGTATCTCGCCGATCCATGGCAGGCATTTTTCACACCAGCGGATCAGATTCCCTTCGCCGATCTGCGTGTGGTAGAGGTCAAGATTGATCCGCAATTGCGGTCGATCCACCGCAGAGACCAGCGCCAGTACGTCCGCCGTGCTGGCGAACGGGCAACCGGGGTGATCCAGCGCGTTGAGGTTTTCCAGTGTGAAAACGACGTCTTCTTTCTCTGCCAGATCGCATAGACGGTGCAGCGTATCCCTGGCCTTCAGCCACATCGCGCCACTGACAGTTTCCTGTTGCCGGATCGGGATGCCGCCATCGCCCAACCCCGTGCCATGCAGGTTCAGCCGGTCCACGCCCAGACGTTTGCCGACCTGCGCGGCCTCGCGCGCAGAGGCCAGCAGCATGGTGGTGCCTTCCTCATCGGCCAGCCGACCTTCAAGATAGCCGTTCATAATGGTGAAGTTTGCACCTGTCCTTTCCAGCGCGTCCAGATCCCAGGCGGGCCAGTTCCAAAGGCCGACGCCAAAGCCCATCTCGGTCAGGCGCGCCGCGCGCCAATCCATTGGCCTGTCCTGCCAGAGCATCTCGGCGCAGGCCGCAAGCTGGAACGGTTGGCGCATCCGTTGGTCTTTCATCACGCGTCGCGCTCCATGATCCATGCGACCGGTGGGGCCGGAACAAAGCGCCATTTGCGCAAGGGGCCTGCCATGACGTTGAGGTAGTACATCTCGAACCCGTAGGGTGCGCCGCAGGGGTGGTGGCCGCGCGGCACCAGCACCACATCGCCATCCGCCACGGCCATGGTTTCGTTCAATTGCAGGTCGTCGGTGTAGACCCGCTGGATGCCGAACCCGTCAGCGGGGTTCAGGCGGTGGTAATAGGTCTCTTCGAGATAGGTGATGCGCGGAAAATCGTCTTCGTCATGCCGGTGGCTGGGGTAGGAGGACCAGTGGCCTGCGGGGGTGAACACCTCTGTCACCAGCAGGCTGTCGCAGTAATCCTCGTTTTCCATGGCGATATTGTTGATGTGGCGCGTGTTCGTGCCCTTGCCGCGTTCGGTCAGGGTGATACCCTCCGGGCCGATGCGCCGCGCCGCGTGGCCGCCTTTGCCGGGGGCCGCGCAGACGGCGATCACGCAATCGGTTGTGGCCTCGGCCCGCCAGTCGGTTCCATTGGGCAGATAGAGGCAATGCGGCGGGGATTTCTCGAACACGTTCATGCGCTCGCCCAATTCGCCCCAATCCTGATCCGCGCCAGTGATCCTTGCCTTGCCCTCGACCATGACAAGGATCACCTCATTGTCGCCGGTCGCCTCTGCGGCGGTATCCCCCGGTTTCAGCCGGTACAGCGAGAAGCCGACATAGCGCCAGCCCGCGCTTTCGGGGGTGATCGCATGCACCTTGCCGCGCGTGCCGAAGGGTTTTCGTTGCAGGTCCGCCATGGGGGGCTCCTTCAGGTTCTGGTGTCGATGGTCAGGCCGGATTTGCCACAAATCTCGACGATATGGTCGTAGCCCAGCTTGGAATACTCGCAGGGATTGGCCTTGGCCGGATCCTGTTCGGCCTCCACCACGATCCAGCCCGCATAGTCCATCCTTGCCAGCGCGTCGGTGACGGCCTGAAAGTCGACGCAGCCTTGCGGATCGCCCGGTACGGTGAAGGCACCCGCAATCACACCGTCCAGAAAGCTGCGGTTTTCGGCGCGAATTCTGGCTGTCACGTCCGGGCGGACATCCTTGAAATGAACATGCCGCACGCGGTGCCCCCATTTGTCCAGCGTCGCCATCACATCGGCCCCGCCAAAGTGCAAATGTCCGGTGTCGAACAACAGCGTCACCTCGTCCGCGCTGCCTTCCATCAGCCAGTCGATGTCGTCCTGATCCTCGATCATCGAGCCCATATGGTGATGATAGGCCAGCACCAAGTCTTGGTCCGCCATCCACTTGGCAACGTCGGACAGCTTGGCGGCATAACCCGTGATCTCATCGCGCGACAGTTTGGGCCTGTCATTGACAGGCGTGTTTATCTGGCCCTGCACGGTGTTGGAACATTCCGCATAGACAAGGCAGGGCGCGTCGAGGGCCACGAATTGCGAAACCTGCTGGCACACCGCCTCTGTTTCCTCGGCCACGGTGGAGACCATCAGATTGCCCGAACACCAGCCCCCGCAAAGCGCGATGTCACTGGCGGCGAGGTAATGGCGCAGCCCGTCGGTATCCTGCGGCATCCGGCGGCCCCGTTCCACACCGGTATAGCCGATCTGGCGCGCCTCTTGCAGCGCCTGTTCCATCGTGAAACCCGCCGTCAGATCCGGAAGGTCGTCGTTCTGCCACGCGATGGGAGAGATCCCGATCCGGACGCTCATTGGGTTTTTCTTTTCTCAAGGGCCGCCTCATAGGCCGCGCGTTTTTCATTGACCTCCGGGCGGGTGCTGACCTCTGGCACGGCAACCTCCCACCATGTGCCGCCATTGGGGGTGGACGGGTAGGGGTCCGTGTCGATGACAATGACATAAGGCCCGCTGATGTCGCCGCGTTTGGCCAGCGCATCTTCCAGTTCGGCAATCGAGGCGACCTTGACCGAGGTCGCGCCCATCGCGCGGGAATGCGCCGCAAAGTCGATGGCCGAAGGCGTCTCGTGGATCGTGTGATCCAGCAGGTTGTTGAACTCTGCCCCGCCGGTGCCCATCTGCAGCCGGTTGATGCAGCCATACCCGCGATTGTCCGTCACCACGACGGTAAACCTGATCCCCATCATCGCGGCGGTGGCCATTTCGGAATTGGCCATCATGTACGTGCCGTCACCGGTAAAGCAGATCACGTCACGGTCGGGCTGGGCCATCTTGATGCCCATCGCACC
Source organism: Primorskyibacter flagellatus (assembly GCF_048268605.1). Lineage (NCBI taxonomy): Bacteria > Pseudomonadati > Pseudomonadota > Alphaproteobacteria > Rhodobacterales > Roseobacteraceae > Primorskyibacter > Primorskyibacter flagellatus. Next base: position 29,891 of record NZ_JBLWVF010000022.1, on the reverse strand, counting down.
CGCGATCTCGTACCCCATGCAGCTAAAGCCGTATTCCATGTGATAGGCACCGGGGCGGGGGGCTTTCCACAGCTTGTGCAATTCGCCGGGCATCGTGCCGGCCGCGCACATGGCAACGGTGTTGTCATTGGCGGCGCGTTGCACCGCACCGATGACCTGCATATCCGTGGGCAGCGCGTTGCCGTCGGTCGGCGCATCGGTCAGGGCATCGACGGCTGCAAACCAATCCGCCTTCAGGTCGGGGGCAAGCGCGTCGGCCTTATAGGCACCAAGCGCGGATGTCAGTTCTTCCAACCCGACCAAAGCGTCGGATTGCACCGGCATGGCACCGTGCTTTTCAGCGTCATAGGCGGCGGTATTCAGGCTGATCAGCACGCGGGCGGGGTTGGCGAACAGCCCCCAAGATCCAGTGGTGAAGTCCTGAAACCGCGTGCCCACGCCCAGTACCAGATCGGCACTCTCGCAGATCTTGTTGGCCGGGTCGCCACCTGTCACCCCGATGGGTCCAAGGTTCAGCGGATGGTCCCAGGCCAGTGCGGATTTCCCGGCCTGCGTTTCGGCCACGGGGATGTCATGCGCCTCGGCAAAGGCTTGCAGCGCTTCGGTTGCACCAGAGTAATGTACGCCTCCGCCTGCAACGATTACCGGGTTTTTCGCGGCCTTGATGGCGGCCACCGCGCGGTCCAACTCGCCCATGTCGGGGCGAATGCGGCGCTGATACCAGATCTTTGGCTCGAAGAAGCTGATCGGGTAGTCATAAGCCTCTGCCTGTACGTCCTGACAAAAGGCCAGCGTCACCGGGCCGCAATCTGCCGGATCGGTCATGGTGCGGAAGGCGCGGGGCAGGGCGGTTAGCAGATGTTCGGGCCGCGAGATCCGGTCGAAATAGCGGCTGACGGGTTTGAACGTGTCAGTGGCCGTGACCGTGCCATCGCCGAAGCTTTCGATCTGTTGCAGCACCGGATCGGGGCCGCGATGCGCAAACACGTCACCGGGGATCAACAGGACAGGAATGCGGTTCACATGCGCCAGTGCGGCAGCCGTAACCATGTTGGTGCCGCCCGGCCCGATAGAGGTGGTCACGGCCATCGCCCGCCTGCGGCCCGACTGCTTGGCATAGGCGATCGCCGCATGCGCCATGGTCTGTTCGTTATGGCCGCGCCAGGTAGGGATCTGGTCGCGCGCGCCGTGCAGTGCCTCGCCGATGCCCGCGACGTTGCCATGACCGAAGATCGCCCAGATACCGGCGATGAACGGCTCGCCCGTCTCGGTCATCTGTGCGGTCAGATAGCGCACCATCGCCTGCGCAGCGGTCAGTCTGATTGTCTTGCTCATCGTCGTTATCCTTTTGCTGCGATGCGCGCCGCATCCCAGATCTCGCAAAGCCGGGCGTAGCGCCGGGCCATTTCCTCTACCGCGTCGCTGTCCGGCATTTCGCCCGCCATCCAACTGCGCGCGACTGAGCCAAAGATCGTCCGGCCCACCGCGAAGCCTTTGACCAGATCATACCGCGCGGCCAGTTTGAAGCTTGCCGCCAACTCCTCTTCGGGCGCGTCAAGGCCCAGCACGACAATCCCGCGCGTGTGTGGGTCGTTGCGGGTGATGGCCTCGACCGTCTTTGTCCAGGCGGCTTCGGTCTTGAGCGGCTCCAGCTTCCACCAGTCGGGATAGACGCCAAGGTCGTAGAAGCGCTGGATCAGCGTCGCGGTCGTGTCATCGTCAATCGGTGCCACTTTCGAAGGGATCACTTCGAGCAGGAATTCCAGATGATTGCGGCGGCAGGCATGGAACAGGCGCAGGATTGTCGCCTCTTGATCGGCCCAGATTGCCGCATCATCATCGGGGTGGCAGAAGCACAGCACCTTGACCACCTGATCGCGCGGCCATTCGCCAAGCCCGCCCAGATCGGGGCCAAGCTCTGCCTCCAGCGTCAGGGGGCGCGAGCCGGGCCATTCGGTGGGCCGTCCGACCCAAAGCCCGGAGCCGCTGGCCGCGTGCAACGCATCGCGGCCGATCCGGTCGTCACACAGGATGCCGTATCCCGGCTTGCCATTCTGGACTTTGCGCGCCACCTCAAGGCACAGCGACTTGAATGCGCCGCCCTTGTCCTTCGTGTAGCCGTCGATCTCCTCAAGCTGCATTCGGTGGTCGAAAGCAAAGACCCGCATCGTCGACCAGTCCCCCCGACGGTTGGTGGACCAGTGGACCTGTTCCAGTTCCGCATCGTTGCGCAGGTCCGGGCGCAGGACGCCGCGTTTCAGGAAAAACTGCATCTCGTCCCAGGACGGATAGGCGGGGGTGCACCCATGGCGGCTGACCGCAAAGGCACCGCAAACATTGGCGTATTTCAGCGCGGTGGGCCAATCCTCGCCGTCCAGCCAACCTTTGAGAAGGCCCGACATGAACCCGTCGCCCGCGCCCAGCACGTTGAACACCTCGATCGGGAAGCCCGGTCCGGCCTCGCCATCGTCAAGGCTGTCGGGGATCGCACCGGTAAAGGCCACGGCACCGGCAGCGCCGCGTTTGCAGACCAGCGTGGCGGCCGACACCTCGCGCACGGCACGCAGGGCCGCGACGGTATCGGTGGTGCCGCCTGCGATGTGGAACTCTTCTTCGGTGCCGACGATCAGATCGAACAGATGCAGCGTCGATTGCAACTTGGCCGTGACCTTTTCGCTGGCGACAAAGCGGCTTTCGCCGTCGCCATGCCCGGCCACGCCCCACAGATTGGGGCGGTAGTCGATGTCCAGCGCGGTCTGCATGTCGTTCGCGCGGGCAATTTCGAGCGCCTTCAGCGTCGCGGCCTCTACCTTCGGGTGGCTGAGATGGGTGCCGGTGGCCACGACGGCCCGCGCTGAGGTGATGAAATCCGGATCAATATCATCGACCGTCAGCCCCATATCGGCGCAATTCTCGCGGTAGAAGATCAGCGGAAAGCTGTCGGAATCGCGGATGCCGAGCAATACCAGCGCCGTCAGCCGGTCGGGATCGGTCTTGACGCCCGTTGTATCGACGCCTTCGCGCGCCAGTTCCTCTCGGATGAACCGGCCCATATGTTCGTCACCCACACCGGTGATGACGGCGGATTTCAACCCCAGCCGCGCCGTACCGCAGGCAATATTGGTGGGGCTGCCGCCGATATATTTGTCAAAGGACCGCATATCCTCCAACCGGCCACCCACCTGGCCACCGTAAAGGTCCACCGATGACCGGCCAATCGTGATCAGATCAAATGTTTTCACAGTCTTTGCCTTTCAAAACGGTCAAGCGCATTCAAACGCCCAAGCGCGGAAACTCAGATGCTCGACCCGGATGCAGACGCATCAGCCGAGCGGTGTCTTGAAACGGTGCGAACCGCTTCGCGAGGGGCTGTCAGGACGGCCACCTAGCGGGCCGTGCGCCAAGTTCCCCGCTGCGGGAGGGCGCATGGTTCATCCTTGCCAGTGGCGGGTCAGACCGTACCGCCAAGCGACCCTTCAAGCGCCGCCATCTCTTGTCCACCGGCCATCAGATCCTGAAGCTCTTCGGGGGAGATATCGCCGCGTTTCGCGGTGCCTAGCGTCTGGCCCCGGTTGAGCACGGTAAACCGATCCCCCACCGCCAGCGCATGGCGCACGTTGTGACTGATGAAGACCACGCCGATGCCCTGGTTGCGCACCTTGTCGATGGTCGCCAGCACGTTGGAAGTTTGCCGCACCCCCAGCGCCGAGGTCGGCTCGTCCAGGATCAGAACCTTGGCACCGAAATGCACCGCTCGGGCGATGGCGACGGTCTGACGCTCGCCGCCGGACAGGGTTCCCACAGCCTGATCGGGACCGCGCAGGTTGATGCCCATCTTGCGCATCTCGGTCATCGTGACCTCGTTGGCATAGTCGATATCGAACCTTTTCAGCAGGCCTTTTCCCTTTGTGGGTTCGCGTCCCATGAAAAAGTTCCGGGTCACGCTCATCAGCGGGATCATGGCAAGGTCCTGAAACACCGTGGCGATCCCGGCCTCCATCGCATCGCGCGGGGTGGAAAAGCTCATCGGTTTGCCTTCGAACAGGATCTCGCCTTTCGTGGGCTTGTGAACGCCCGACATCGTCTTGATGAAGGTCGATTTGCCAGCACCGTTATCGCCAAGAAGGCAGTGGCATTCACCGGGGCGGACATCAAAGCTGACCCCGGCGAGCGCGATGATATTGCCGAAATGCTTTTCGATATTCTTCATTTCGACAATGGGCGCTGCACTCGTGGCGTCGCCGTGGTGGAATGTGCTGTCATCAGTCATATCAACGCTCCCCCGTGACGCGCTTGCGGATCGCGTTGTTGAACAGGACTGCAATCAGCAACATGCCACCAAGGAAAACCTGGAACCAATCCTGATCGAAATCCGTGTAGGTCAGGCCAATCACCACCATGCCGAAGATGATCGCCCCGAAAAAGGCCCCGATGGCAGACCCGTAGCCGCCGGTCAGCAGGCAGCCCCCGATCACGGCGGCGATGATGGCTTCAAACTCTTTCTGAAACCCACGGCGGGCATCGGTCGAACCTGCGTCGATCACGGTAATAATGGCCACCAGCGCCGCGCAACAGGCCGTGAGCATGAAGAGAGACACCTTGACCCGCGTGACAGGGACGCCGGAATTGGAGGCCGCAGTGGTGTCACCGCCGGCCGCGAAGATCCAGTTGCCCGCAGGCGTGCGCAGCAGAACATAAGTGGCCAGTAGGGTGATCACCACGAACCACAGGATTTCCACCGGGATGCCGGGCACTTTCGGGGTGCCGTTCTTGAAGGTTTCGACCCACCCGTTTTCGGCCAGCCAAGCGAAAAGGCCGGGAAAGGCATCGCCCGAGAAGAATGGCGTCAGCCAGTCTGTCTCGGTTGCGTCACGCACGCCGCGTAGCTGGGTGGACCCGCCGGTTGCGGCCTTCAGGCCAACCAGCGACAGGCCGCGCAGGATGAAAAGAAACGCCAGTGTCACGATAAAGGATGGCAGCCCGGACCTGATCACGATGGTTCCGTTGATCGCGCCGACACAGCCTGCAAAGACAAATGTCAGCGGGATTGCGACCGCCAGCGGCAGGCCCCAGTTGATCACGCAGACGGCAAAGAACAGGCCCGCAAAAGCGACCATGGACCCGATGGACAGGTCAAACTCGCCGCCAATCATCAACAGCGCGGCACCGATTGCCAGAATACCCAGTTGAGAGGCCGGAGACATGAAGTTCATAAAGCCCGACAGGCTGAACATGGACCCGTCCGCAGTGATCGAGAAAAAGATGACGACAAGAATGACACCGGCAATCGCGCCCAGCTCTGGCCGCTGCATCAGTTTTGCGAAGAAGGGTTGCGATTTCACCCTTTCATCGACGGGTGGGGTAGATGAATTTTCCATGTGATCCTCTTGGGTTCCACGGGGTCGGGACCGAAATGCCGAGCCCTTTGGTCTACTCCGTCAGACTTGGATCAGCGAATGCCCTGCGCCGACAATTCTACAACCTGTGCGGCCTTGTCGGACGTGACCAGGTTTGGACCCGATGGCACGTTGCCGCCCGGCATCAGGCCGTATTTCGCATTCAGCGCCATGAAATTGACCGAAAGGTAGCCTTGCAGAAATTGCTGCTGGTCGACCGCGAAGGCCGCATCGCCATCCACCACGGATTGCAGAAAGTTGGCTGAGAGATCGAACGAAGCCACGTTGACGTCGCGGCCCGATGCTTTGGCCGCGGCAACCGATGGCTCGCCCGCAGTGCCGGCACCCAGTGCCATCACGGTGTCGACGCTTTCATCCGACGCCAGCGCGGCGCTGACTTTCGACTCGATTTCAGTCGGGTCGTTGGAGGTGGGTAGAACGGTGACATTACCGCCAAAACCTTCGGCGAACCCGTCGCAGCGTTGGTCAAGCGAGACGTTGCCGACCTCGTGGTTCACGCAAATGCCATTTGTGCCGCCCATCTCGGCCAGCTTCTCGCCCGCGGCCTTGCCTGCGTCGAATTCATCCTGACCGACATGCAGCAGGGCACCAAGTCCTTTGGAGACGTCAGAACCCGAGTTGATCGAGATCACCGGAATACCTGCCGCAACCGCACGTTCGATTGACGGCCCCAGCGCATCCGCGTCGGGGATCGACACGATCAGCCCGTCAGGTTCCTGATTTACCGCCGCGTCGATCAGCTGGGACATGGCCACCATGTCAAAGGTTTCCGGTGCGCGGTAATCGACGTTGATGCCGGTATCCTTGCCGGCCTGCTCCACGCCGTTTTTGACGACATTCCAGAACGCGTCATTTGCCTGACCGTGTGACACCACAACGATGTCCTGAGCGAATGCCGGTGTTGTCAGTGCAATCGCGCTGGCTGCCAGTGCGCCTTTCAATAGAGTGTTCATTGTCTTCCTCCCAATGAGTTATGGTAATGCGGGCCATCCCGACCCCAAGCCGAAGCCCGCAAGCAGTCCCCGGCTTATCCGGATTTTGCCGGATTATGTTTGGCTTGAAACGCTGATCTACCTCCTTCTGATCCCGAACTTCGGCCACATTGCAACCGGTTTCAACAATATTCTGACAGCTTGACCGGCGCGCCCGTTCTGGCGGAACGCGTGGCGGCCTCTGCCATCGCCAGTGCGGTGACGCCGTCATCCAACGTGACAGGCATGGGGGATCGGGTCGTGACCGCCTCGACAAATGCCGACCATTCGGCAATGTAGGCGGGCATGTAGCGCTCCAGGAAAAAGTAGGTGGGCTTTGCTCCTGTAACGCCTGAACTTGTCGATTTAACCACCGTGTTTTCCAGCATATTCTGCGCCTGTAGCAAGCCTTCGGACCCCAGTAATTCCACCCGTTGATCGTAGCCGTAAACGGCGCGGCGCGAGTTCTTGATAACGGCGATCCGGCCATCGGCGTAGCTCAGCGTGACCACGGCTGTATCGACATCCCCAGCCGCGCCGATCGCCGCATCGACGACCGAACTGCCCACCGCGCTGATCGAAACCGGTGCGTCGCCCATGATGAAATTTGCCATGTCGAAATCGTGGATCATCATGTCCCGGAACAACCCGCCCGACACTTTGATATAGCTGACTGGCGGCGGTGCGGGATCGAATGAGGTGATCGACAAAAGCTCGGCCTTGCCGATCTCGCCCGCATCCAAGGCTGCCTTGAGCGCCCCGAAACTGGGATCGAACCGGCGGTTGAAGCCGATCATCACCGGCATGCCGGTCTTTGCAACGGCCCGTTGGCAGGCTTGCGCACGTTCCAGACTTAGATCAACGGGCTTTTCGCAAAGCACGGCCTTTCCGGCGGCGGTGGCTGCTTCCATCAGATCCGAATGGGTGTCCGTGGAGGTGGCAATCAGGACCGCGTCGATTGTGGGATCGGCAATGATTTCATCCGAGCTTTGCGTCTTTGCGCCGAATTCCGCTGCCAGCTTGTTCGCGTTTTCCGCAGTCACATCAGACACGGCCACCAAGCGGCTACCCGAATGTGCCGAAATGGCCCGTGCGTGTACGTTGCCGATGCGGCCCGCGCCCAGAAGCCCAATATTCAGCATGTTTCCCCCGAATCCTGTTGTTGCGGGCCATGGTGGCAATTTTTGCACACGCGTGCAACAAAAAACTGCACGCGGGTGCAAATGTTCTGGAGGCTGGGTGGTTAATCAGCTAGCCTGACAATAAGGAGGCGCGGAACATGCCATCAAATGTCGCACAAGACAGCATCACTGCCGACGATGTCGCGGAACTGGCAGGCGTGTCCCGTTGGACTGTAAGCAGGGCGTTCAAGAAAGACGCCTCGATCTCTGCCAAGTCCCGAAAGAAGGTTCTCGAAGCCGCGACAGAGCTTGGCTATGCGCCGGATCTGTTGGCGGCGAGCCTCGCGTCGGACAAAAGCAACCTTGTTGCACTTCTGGTCGATGATTTCGCCAACCCGCACAAGCTGGTGATGATGGAGCGGCTGACTCGCATCCTGCGCAAGAATGGTTGGGATACGTTGCTGGTGAACACTCTGGACGAAAACGATGCCTCTGCGGCTTTGATGAATGCCAGCCAGCGCAGAGTGGACGCGGCCGTGCTGATCGGTGTGAACTTCAACGATCAGGAACTGGCTGCGGCGCTTGGCGCGCGCCGTGTCAAAAAGCTGATCGTGTTTGCGCGCAGCTCTGAAAACCCCAACACGATTTCGATCTGCTGTGATGACCGGTCAGCGATGACAGAGATCACTGGCCACGTCATCCGCAAGGGTTATCGGCGGCCATTGTTTCTGGCCGGTCCGCAGACTCAATCCGCCCACCTGATGCGGAAGGAAACATTTGTCAGACTGTGGCATGAGGCCAATGGGGACAGGCCGGATTTCATTTCCGTCGGCAGTTACGATCCGGCGCTGGCCTACCAATCTGTCGCGGATCGCATGCGAAACAGCACGACAGACGCCAGGCCTGACGTCGTCGTTTGCGAAAACGATGCGCTGGCGATGGGGGCCGTCGACGCGATCCGCTATGAGTTGGGCCTGAAAGTACCCCAGGACATTGCCGTGACCGGCTTTGACGACGTACCCCAAGCGGCCAGCCCGCATTATTTGCTGACCACCTATCGGCAACCGATTTCCGCGATGGCCGAAGGGTTGGTGCAGGTTTTGAAGGGCGAGTCCGACACAACGGATCTTTGCCGGTTTTCGGGACAATTGATCATTCGTGACAGTGCCTGACATGTGCAAATTCCCGACCCGTTTCTCGACTGCGACGAATGTTGGCGACAGGAAAACGCCAGTTTTTCAATCCGTGACGAAAAGACCCTTGTAGGCCTCGCGCAGCAGGTTTTTCTGGACCTTGCCCATCGTGTTGCGGGGCAGGGCATCCACGGTGATGATCTTGCGTGGGTGTTTGAAGCGGGCCAATTGCTCGACGCAGGCCGATAGAAGCTGCTCGGTGGCTGGTGTCTGGTCTTTCTCGGGCACGATTACCGCAACTGCGGTCTCGCCGAAATCCTTGTGCGGAACGCCGATCACTGCGCTTTCAAGAACGCCGGGCTGACCGTCCAACACAAGCTCAATTTCTTTGGGGTAGATGTTGTAGCCGCCGGAAATGATCAGGTCCTTGTTTCGGCCGACAATGGTGACGTAGCCATCTTCATCCTGCACGCCCAGATCGCCGGTGATGAAAAAACCGTCCGCGCGCAATTCAGCGGCGGTCTTTTCGGGCATCTGCCAATAGCCCTTGAAGACGTTGGGACCGCACACCTCGATCTGCCCGACCTCACCGCGCGGCAGTTCCTCTCCCGTGTCGGGATCGGTGACCTTCAATTCGACGCCGGGCAGGGGCAAGCCGACAGTGCCGGCCCGGCGCTCGCCCTCATAAGGGTTGGAGGTGTTCATATTGGTTTCCGTCATCCCGTAGCGTTCCAGGATGCGGTGCGCGGTGCGGTCCTCGAACCGGATATGCGTTTCGGCCAGTAGCGGCGCAGAGCCGGATATGAACAGCCGCATATGCCGGGCAAGATCGCGGTCAAAGCGCGCATCCTCCAGCAGCCGGGTGTAGAAGGTTGGCACCCCCATCATCGTCGTCGCTTCGGGCAGGCGTGCAATAATGGTGTCGGGATCGAATTTCGGCAGAAAGATCATCGCCCCGCCTGCCAGCAGCGTCACATTGGTCGCCACGAACAGCCCGTGCGTGTGGAAGATCGGCAGCGCGTGTATCAGGACGTCCTGTGCCGTGAAGCGCCAATACTCCACCAGCGTTTCCGCGTTGGACAGGAGGTTGGCCTGAGTCAGCATCGCCCCTTTTGATCGCCCGGTGGTGCCGGACGTGTACAGTAAAGCGGCCAGATCATTCTCTGTGCGGTCTGCGGTCTGGAAGGTCACAGGCTGCGTTTGCGCGGCGTCCGGCAGGCTGCCCGTTCCATCGCCATTCAACGTCATCAACTGCGCGCCCAAGCTTTCGGCCATCGGGCGCAGATCTTCTTCGGTGGCACCGTCGCATACCATCAGCTTTGCGCCGGAGTTTTCGACGAAATATTCCAGTTCGTCGTGGGTGTAGGCGGTGTTCAGAGGCAAAAAGACAACGCCTGCCTGCACACAGGCCGCATAAAGCGCCAGTCCTTGTGGCGATTTTTCGACTTGCGCGGCCAGCCTGTCACCGGGCTGCAAACCTGCGCGTGTCAAAACATGCGCGAATTGCGCCGCCATTTTCAGGAAATCGCCGTGGTGCAGGACCTTGCCGGAGGGCAGCAGCAAGAACGGCGTGGACTTGCCTTCGTGAGCCCCGAAAAGACGATCATAAAGCGGGTTCATGGTGCGGTTTCCTTCAATCTCGCCTCACCGGCCTGAGCCAGACTTCGCAGATCCGGCGAGGTGGCAATGACGCCGTCAGACGCAAATTTCTCGTGGTTTTGCGACACGCGGGCCAGATCGTAAAGGTAGTTGACCATGACGCCCTCAGATTGGGCGCGCCCTTTGGGCGAGGTGTCGGCCCCCGCATGCAGGGCATGTACCACCGCGCCGTTGCCCAAATGAAACCGCGCCACCGGATCCAGCGGCTTGCCGTTGTCGCGTTTGGCGCGGGTCAGATAGTAGGCCGCCAATTGGCGCAGGGTTGTGTCGTCCCGGGTGCTGTCAGGCAGATCCTGATCGCCCAGCCAGCGGACAAAACCGGGGATTGGTGACAGCGTGACAAAGGTTTTCAGTCCCGGCAGTTGCGCGGACAGATCCGCAGCCACCTGTTTGATCAGTGAATTGCCGAAACTGATTCCGGCCAGCCCGGACTGGCAGTTGGAGATCGAATAGAACACCGCCGTGTCGGCCTGTTCAGGCGCAAGCGCGCTGCGGCCTTCGGCCAAAAGCGTCTGGATAGAGCCGGGCACGCCCTTGGTCAGCGCGACCTCGACAAATATCAGCGGATCATCCGGCATGGACGGGTGAAAGAAGGCAAAGCATCGTCTGTCGGCAGGTTGCAGACGGCGGCGCAGTTCATTCCAACTGTCGATGGCATGCACGGCCTCATAGGCGATGATCTTTTCCAGAATATGCGCAGGGCTCTCCCAGCTGATCGGCCGCAACACCAGAAAGCCGCGATTGAACCACGAGGCAAAAAGGTGACGAAGGTCGAGATCCAGTGCCATCAGCGCGTTGTCCTCCCGTCCCAGCCGCAGAAGATCGGACCGCATCGACACCAAAAGATGTGTGGCTCCGGGGACTTGATTCAGGCGGCGGACAAGTTCTTGCCGGGGCGGCTCGGCAGCGGCCATGAAGACGCGATAGCTGGTCTTGCCCGGCGATGCCTCATAGGCATCCAGTGCCACGCGCACCGCTTGGGGGTCCAGATCCATCCCAAGCGCCATATGGCGGAAGAAATCCAGCTTTTCGGCGTCGTCCCACCGGGCATAGCGGTCAAGGATCTGGCGCGCGACGGCCTGCCCGGTCACATCGCCCGAGGCGCTGACAAGATCGTCCGTCAGCTCTGACAAGGTGCGGTCGTCCTCCCGCGCGAGGCCAAAGCGGTAGCGACGGTCGAAAATGTTGCTTAACAGATCGGCAAAGATGCTCACAATGTGACTCCCATCACGACTTCAGGCCACAGGATTGCCCGTTCCGCAAACAGGCACAACAGGGCAATCGCCGCAAGGTGGCTTGCGAGTTGGGAAAGCTGTCACGACCCAAAGCGGATGAGCGCTTTGGGCCGAGGTATTTGCTTTCAGGCGTTGGCCTTCGCATCTGCCCGACGTTCTTTCGGAAAGAAGCTGTAATAGAAGACCGGTGCCGCGATCAGGGTCAGGACAGAGGCGAATCCCAGCCCGCCCATGATGGTCACCGCCATAGAGGCAAAGAACGCGTCGGACAGAAGCGGGATCATCCCCAGGATCGTCGTTGCCGCCGCCAGAACGACGGGGCGCAGACGCGAGGTTGACGCGTCCAGGATCGCCTTGCGGAAGCCGACGCCTTCGGCACGGACCAGATCGATCTCTTCGACCAGAACGATGCCGTTCTTGATCAGCATCCCCGAGAGGCTGAGCAGACCCAGCAACGCGGTGAACGAGAAGGGCAGACCGGTGCCCAACAGACCCAGCGCCACGCCGTTCACGCTCATCGGGACAAGCAGCCAGATGATAACCGGCTGACGGATCTTCCCGAACAGCAGGACAGAGATCAGCACCATGGTGATCAACGACAGCGGCAATTGCTTGCCCAGCGATGCCTGCGCTTCGGTCGAATTTTCATACTCGCCACCCCATTCCATCTTGTAGCCTTCGGGCAATTCAATCCCTTCGACCGCACTGCGGATCTGGGTGAAGACCGTCGCGGCATTCACGCCCGCCGGAACGCCGGCCTGAACGGTGATCGTCTCCACCCGGTCACGACGCATCAGAAGTGTATTCTGCGCCTCCCATGCGAAGCCGTTGGTGATCTGTGATACCGGGATGTAGGATTTGGCTGCCGCCGAATAGACCGGCAGATCCGACAAATGCGCGCTGCCTTCAGACGCGGCGCTGTCAGTGCGCAGAACGATCGGGATCAACCGGTCACGTTCGCGGTAGACGCCGACACGAATGCCTTCGGACCCCAGTTGCAGCGATTGCGCGACATCCTCACGGCTGACGCCGGCGGCTTTTGCCCGTTCGTCAGCGAATCGCGGTACGATCACCAATTCACGTTCCCGCCAATCGGTGCGCAGATCCTGCAACTGATCGGAGGTTTCGGTCAGCACGGCGGTTGCCTCTTGTGCCAGACGGCGCAGCACGACCGGATCGGGGCCGGAGAATCGTGCCGCGATGGGCGAGCCGCCGCCCGGCCCGAAGGCCAGCCGCTCGGTCCGGAATTCCCCGGAGGTCAAGGTGCTGCGACCGAAGGCTTCGAGATCTTTGCGCAAGTCCGGGATCTGTTCCAGCGTATTGGTGCGAATGATCAGGTGGCCATAGGTCGGAAGGGCTTCCTCTGGTGCGTAGGTCAGCATGAAGCGGGTAGCCCCGCCGCCGATGAAGGTCGAGACAGAGACAACCTCGTCGCGGTCCGCCAGCCAATCCTCAAGCTGCGCCATATCGTCGGACACACGGTGAATGCTGGCACCCTGCAGCAGTTTGTAATGCACATAGAAGAGCGGCGTGTTGCTGTCTGGAAAGAACTGCTGCTTGACCTGCCCGAAGCCGATATAGCAGACCACCGTGATGCCGATCAGCGCAAGAATGACCAGATAGCGCAAGCGCAGTGCCGCGGACAACACCGCGCGGTAGGTCCGGAACAGCGGCCCGCCATATTGGTCGCCAGCGTCGCCGGTGCCGGTCTTGAAGAAATAATGCGCCAGAAGCGGCGTTGCGGTGATTGCCAGAATCCATGACAGCAGAAGCGAAATCCCGATCACCGCAAAGAGCGAGAACAGGAATTCGCCCGTCGCGTCCGGTGACAGGCCGATCCCTGCAAAGGCCATGATGCCGATCACCGTGGCACCCAGAAGCGGGGTTTGCGTCTTGGCGGCGACATCCTCCGCGGCATCGCGCGCGGTCTTGCCTTGCGCCATGTCGCCTTGCATGCCTTCGGCCACAACAATGGCGTTGTCCACCAGCATGCCCATCGCGATGATCAGCGCACCAAGCGAGATCCGTTCCATCTCGATGCCGAAAATCGCCATCAGAAAGATCGTGCCGACAACGGTCAGAAGCAGTGTTGCGCCCACAACCACAGCCGCGCGCCACCCCATGAACAGCGCCAGCACCAGCACGACGATGCCCACCGACATCGCCAGATTTAGCAAAAAGGCGTTCGACGCTTCATCCACCACCACATGTTGCTGGTAGACCGGGTGCAGTTCGACCCCTGCCGGCACGTCGCGCATGATTTCGGCCAGACGCACATCCACCCGTTTGCCAACATCGACGATGTTCAAGGCGGCCTTGCCCGCGACACCCAGGGTAAAGGCCTCCTGGCCCTGAAACCTGATGATCTCGGTGGGCTCTGTCACCCGGCTGCGCGAAACCGTCGCAAGATCCAGCATGTCGATGACCTCGCCGCCGACACCGATGGTCAGGTTGGCGATTTCCTCGACGGTTTCCGTGCCCTCGGGGGCCTGAATGCGGATCTGCTGCCCGCCTTGGGTGACGCTGCCCGCTTCGGTGCGGGTGTCCGTGTTCGACAGCGCACCCGCGATGGCGTTGGGTGCGATCCCCAGATTGGTGATGATCGAGGTGCTGGCATCGACATAGACTGCTTCTTCCGGCAGGCCCGCCACCGCGACATCCGCCACGCCGTCCACCGCCAAAAGCTCGCGCCGCAGGTAGTCCGCGATTTCGTGACGCTCTGCATCGGAAAATCCGGGAGCTGTCACCGCATAGAACACACCGTATACGTCGCCGAAATTGTCATTGACGATGGGTGTGCCAGCCTCAGGCGGCAGGCTGCGTTGCGAGTCCGCCACGCGGTTGCGCAGTTTGGTCCAGATCGCCGGCAGTTCGGTGCCATCATAGGTCGATTCGATATTGACCGAGATGCGGCTGACGCCGGGTTTGTTGGACGAGGTGATAAAGTCGATCTCACCCATCTTTTGGATCTCGGATTCGATGGGTTCCGTGACCTCGCGCGCCACCTGTTCAGCGGTCGCACCGGGGTATTGCGTGAAGATGATGGCGTTCTTGATCGTAAAGGCCGGATCTTCGAGGCGGCCGATGGTGGCGAAGCCCCAGATCCCGCCCAGCAAACATGCCAGCATCAGAATCCAGGTGATCAGCGCCTTGTCGATGGACGCGCGCGCGATGGACATGGGCTTATTCTCCGACGCGGGTGAAGGGGCGAACGGATTGACCATCCGTGAGCTGTGAAGCGCCGGTCAGCACGATCTGCGTGCCGTCTTCGGGGCCGTCGATCATGTGCAACTGGCCGTCTTCCTGCAACTCCACCTCAACCGGGACGCTGCGGACCTTGCCATCCTCGAAGACCATGACCGACGGAGCACCCGCCGGGTCATAGATCAGCGCTGTTTCTGGCAGGATGATGCCGTCGGGTTGGGTGCCTTCGGCCGAGGCATAGACCGTCACCGACGCGCCGGGAAGAACGTAGTTTCCGGGGTTTTCGGTGAAGGCGAGGGTGATCGTGTAGGTCTGGCCGACCGAGGACGTCTCTGCTTCGAATTCGCGCATGGCGAGCGCAAAGCGTGTGGAGTCGCCCGGCAGTTCTGCCGCAAATGTGACACCGCCACCAGCACCGGCCTGCCGGAACAGGACCTCCGGCACTTCGATGTCGACGCGGATTTCCGAAACGTCATGCAGGCGCACAACCGGCGTACCGGCTGCCACAGTGGTGTAATTTGCGACCAGCCGCCGCGCCACCAAGGCATCGAAGGGGGCGTGCAGCGTGGCATGTTCCAGGTTGTCCTGCGCGCCCGCAAGTGCAATATCGGCCAGCTGAAGCTGGGTTTCAGCGTCGCGGACCTGCACTTCTGATACGGCCTGACCACGCAGCGATTTCAGGCGATCCGCATCTCGCTGGGCTTTGTCGTAATTCGCTTGGGCCTGCGCAAGGGCACGTTCGTACCCGTCCAGATCAAGCCGGGCAATCAGGGCGCCGCTGGCCTTTTTGCTGCCTTCATCGGCGTTCAAGTCCACGATCTGTCCACCCACCTGAAACGCTAGGTCGACGGTCTGGCGTGCCTGCACCTGCCCGAAGAACTGACGTTGCAGAACGACGGGGCCAGAACGTAGCTCTATCAGTTTTACGGGTTTCACCACCTCTTGTGCGGTAAGCGAAGAGGCGGCCAGAGCGAGGACTCCGAGAAATGGAAGAAAAAAGCGCACGGCGTGTCCCTTTTGTGTGGTTCCGCGATTCGCTGCACAAATATGCCAAAGTCGGACAAATGCAAACTGATCGGTTCAGTTATTTTGCCACAGTTGCGCACTGACGTTGTGTCGAGCCGCCCTTGATAGCGGATATTGTCGGACTCTCGCTGCGCAATCGCAAGGGGAAGCGTCTTGAACGGAACTGTCCACGCATGATCTTGTAGTCTGGCAGCGTGCCTCGGGAGGAGCGTCACCTCCGGCGATTCAACCAGTCTTCAATTTCGCGAAGGCGCGTCCGCGCAACCGGGACCACAGTCTTGTCCTCCAGCACCAAGACATGCCGACTGCCTTCGCGATCCAGGCGTGGTTTGGCGTTCCGCGACACCCACCAGGAGCGATGCGGCTGAATACCATCCTCTTGAGCGGTCTGGGCAATCAGATCACTCAGACGGGCACGGTGCCGGATATGGGTGTCTTGCAGTTGGATGTGGATAAAATGTTCCTGTGCGCAAACGTGATAGAGGCGATCTATCGGAAGGCGATGGTGCCCAACCGCAATGTGGCGCGGCTGGGCCTCCAGCGCACGGGTCTTCACCGAACGCGTTTTTCTTATGATCTCAGGCAGGACATAGCGGGAGAACACTGTCTCCAGCACTTGAACGGTCAGAAATAGTGGCAGGAATCTCTTCGGAGCGAAGATGCGAAGATCTGTCCCGGAGAATGAATCGGCAAGCGCCGTTGTCAGAGAAAGTGCCGGTATCAGCACCAGAATGCTGAGCAGCGGCAGCGGCACAAGAAGACGCGGAAATCTGGTTTGCAGCAGAGCAACAACCAATAGTGCCGGAGTATAGAGCGCAAGATAGACAACGAAACCCGCGACCCAATACCCGGCAGTGACCGGAAAAGCATAATGGACGCTGATGTTGGACGGGTCGGCTGCCAGCAACACGACGATGCTCAGCGCGTAAAACAGCAAGGTTTTACGATGCAATAAATAATCAGGTACATCTTCCAGCCGAACGTCGAGAGATCTGCCAAGAATGTCGACGAGACGTATATCCGGTTCGAAATTGCCTATTTTTCTTGTCACGGGTCAAATCCAAGCCATCGAGGCGATACGAATTGAGTCTATCGTCTCTGTCGGTTGTGCGCGAACGGTTCCCATGCTTGACGGCCTGTGTTTTCGGGGGACTGTCGCTATTTAGCGTCACTTTGATTTACCCAAGCCTGCGCCTTGGCTTTATTCGCGCAAGCGTCGGATTAAGACATCGGCAAGGCGCATTTCCGCGAAGTGGAAAAAATGCGCTGTGCAGCCTGCGGAAACTGCTTGACGGTCGGCAGACAGCGCCATAGAAGACCGCTCACGCCCAAGGTTCGGGTGTGCAGCGGGCGGTTGTAGCTCAGATGGTTAGAGTACCGGCCTGTCACGCCGGGGGTCGCGGGTTCGAGCCCCGTCAACCGCGCCACCGCTGCCAATTTCGAACCAGGGTCAGGATCACAGCCGAACGTTCTGTTCGGGATCCGATACAGATGCGCGGTTGTAGCTCAGATGGTTAGAGTACCGGCCTGTCACGCCGGGGGTCGCGGGTTCGAGCCCCGTCAACCGCGCCACTACTGAATAACATGTCAAAATTCAAAATATTCCGGGAACTTGATCGCTCGTCGTGGGTTGGATTTCCATGATGGGTACAGGCAGGATATTTCGAGAAATTGGCTGCAAGCCGATGTTTTCTCCCGCTGCGGGAGGTCTCGACGAAAAAAGGCACCCTGAAGGGTGCCTAGCAGAACAGGAGGGGACGCTCGGTCCTTCTGATCGTTTGGGTCGCTTAACGTCCCCAGCTGCGCACAGGACCACAGTCCATGTGCACGAAATCGGATTTCGAATAACGCCCCACGCCGCCTGCATGACAGGCCGCCGCAGCCCGCGCCACTTGGCTGACCGAACGCGATCCAAGTCGCAGATCCGCAGCCTGTCCCTTGAGGTGCAGCGAGTTTTTCGCGACACCCGACGAGCGCGCGCGCAGCATCGCATTGGTTTTAGGGCTGCGATAACCGGACAACAGCATGTAAGGTTCGCTGACATCCATAAGATTATGCGCAGCCGCCATGATGTCGATGGTGCGCAAGTCGATTTGCTTGACGTCGTTCGTGCGCCAGTCGCGCATGAAGTGGTGAACTTCTTTCACGGCATCGGCAATATAGTCACCTTCGATCCAATAGATCATATCAAGCCGTTCGCCAGTTCGCCCGGAATACATGCGTATCCGGCGAATGTCGCCGGCACCGCGCAAAAAGCCGGCTGCGTTGCTGAAGGTTGGTGTCGCCGTGACCATGGTTGCAGCGAATGCACCAAGAAGGTGCCGCCGCGATACTCCGCGAGTGCGTATGTCAGTCATGTTATTAGCGCCTGTCCCGTCGCTCGGTTTCGTGATGCCCGTGTCGTTGCACGGCCGTGATGTGACATCCCCGCCTGACTTATTGCATATTCCGATTCGACGACCAAGGCCGTTTTCGGTGTCCGGCAGAGGATCAAGAGATTTGAGCAATTTTTCGCTGAAATTGGTAAAGATGTGGCTAATGTGTCCGCAAACAGGTGCGGGGCTGCACCACGAAGATCTGTTTGGAAGAAGTTTACCGTTTGTGAATAGACTTGTGGGCAGTTTTGGACGAGATGCGTTTAGATGGGGATATCAGTTGTTGTAAGGGGGGTTCGTATGAGCCAACGTTTGTCGGTCAATCTCAAACTGCACCTGCGGGTCATCTCGGTCGCCACCATACTTGCATTGACATGGCCTTTTGCCGCGACGGCGCAGGTAACGGCGTTCAAACAGGCAGTGGCCGAAGCTGCTGCGCAGGACACTGATATCGCTGCTTTTTATCGGGCCAACGATTTCGATCCGATCTGGACCGGAAGCTCCTCTGACGACAAGGCGCGGCGACAGGCATTGCTGGATGCTGTCGGGACGGCGAACGCCCACGGGCTACCTGCGGGCCGCTATGATGCGACGATGCTGAAGACCAAGATGCAGGGGGCGACCGATCCGCGTGCCCGCGGTCACGTCGAGGTCGAACTCAGTAAGGTCTTTTTGCAATTCGCTCGCGATATACAGACCGGGATTCTAACCCCCTCGCGCATTGACAGCGAGATCAAGCGCACTGTTCCACTGCGCAATGGAACTTCTTATCTTGCCGCCCTTACGACAAGCAGCCCCGCAGCGTTCTTCAAAGCCTTGCCGCCGCAATCGCCCGAATATGCGCGCCTGATGAAAGAAAAACGTGTGCTTGAAATGCGGCTCGCGCAGGGCGGCTGGGGGCCAAAAGTGAACGCCGACAGTTTGAAGCCCGGTCAAACGGGCAATGCGGTGGTTGCATTGCGCAATAGGTTGATACTGATGGGATATCTTGGCCGGACGGCTCAGGCCGGTTTTGATGCGCAGATGCAGGCGGCCGTGCAATCATTTCAGCAGGATAACGGGTTGTCGGCCGATGGTGTGGCCGGGGCCGTCACAATGGCGGAGATAAATCGCGATGTCGAGGACCGGCTGGCCTCTGTCATTGTGGCGATGGAACGTGAGCGCTGGATAAACCTACCCGAAGGCCTGGGTGAACGGCATATCAAGGTGAACCTCACCGATTTTTCCGCCAAGATCTACGATGACGACAAACTGACCTTTGAAACGCGTTCGGTGATTGGTGCCGATCAGGGCGACCGGCGCAGCCCCGAATTTTCCGACGTGATGGAGTTCATGGTCATCAATCCAAGCTGGTACGTCCCGCGCTCGATCGTGACCAAGGAATATTTGCCAAAGCTGAAATCCAACCGCAATGCGGTCAGCCATCTGATTATCACCGATCGGAATGGCCGACAGATCAACCGTGGTTCGGTGAATTTCTCGGCCTACAACGCCCGGAATTTTCCGTTCTCGATGCGCCAGCCGCCGAGTTCCACCAACGCATTGGGTCTGGTGAAGTTCATGTTCCCGAACAAATACAACATCTATTTGCACGACACCCCTTCAAAAAGCCTGTTTGATCGCGAATCGCGTGCGTTCAGCCATGGGTGTATACGCCTGCAACAGCCCTTTGAATTTGCCTATGCGTTGCTGGCCAAGCAGACTTCGGATCCGCAGGGGCTTTTCCATTCCCGACTGAATGGCGGCAAGGAACAGCGCGTGACACTGGACGAACCGGTGCCGGTCCATTTGATCTACCGGACGGCGATCACCAAGGCGAAGGGCGGGTTGGAGTATCGTCGTGACGTCTATGGCCGTGATGCGCGGATTTGGGGGGCGCTGCGCAATGCAGGGGTGGCCCTGCGGGCGGTTCAGGGATAAACCACTCCGCGCAATGGTCCGGAGGATGCGATGAGCCACACCATCGGTGAGATAGCAGGTGCGCTTGGTCTGAAGGTTGCAGGTGATGCGAGCATCCGGATAACGGCTGTTGCAGAACCTGCCGACGCGCGCCCCGAAGATCTGGCGCTTGCGATGAAACCGGATTTTGCAGCGGATATTGGCAAAGGGCAAGCGCGTGCCGCGATGCTGTGGGAAGATGCGGACTGGCAAGCAATGGGGCTTCAGGGGGCCGTTCTTGCGGCGCGCCCGCGACACGCGCTTTCGGGCCTGTCCAGCATGTTGGACCCCGGACCGGGCTTCGCGCCGGGAATCCATCCCACAGCATGCATAGACGAAACTGCTGTTCTGGGTGCCGATGTGTCCGTGGGGCCGTTCACGGTGATCGGGCGGAATGTGAAAATCGGCGCGGGATCTGTCATCGGACCACAGTGCCATATTGGCGACAGCTCTGTTCTGGGGGAACGGGCGGAGCTGCGCGACGGGGTCCGCATCGGGGCGCGTGTCATCATCGGGGCGCGGTTCATCTGCCAATCAGGCGCGATAATTGGCGGCGACGGGTTTTCATTCGTCACGCCCGAACAATCCGCTGTTGAGCGCGCGCGTGGCACCCTGGGCGATCAGGGCGAGATCGCTGCGCAACCCTGGGCGCGGATCCATTCGCTGGGTGCGGTCAACATCGGTGACGATTGCGAAGTCGGCGCCAATTCCTGCATTGATCGTGGCACCGTGCGCGACACCCGTGTGGGCAACGGCACCAAGCTCGATAATCTTGTGCAGGTTGGCCATAACGTTGTGATTGGCGACCATTGTTTGCTGTGCGCGCAGGTTGGCGTGGCCGGATCCACTCGGTTGGGCAATCACGTGGTTTTGGGCGGGCAAACCGGCGTCGGGGATAACCTTTTCATCGGTGATAATGTGATCACCGGCGGCGGTACCAAGGTGCTGGCCAATGTGCCGACCGGACGTGTGATGCTGGGTTATCCGGCGGTACAGATGCAGAAACATATCGAAATTTACAAGGCCATGCGCCGCTTGCCTCGCCTGTTCCGTGACGTCGCTGCTTTGCAGAAATTGGTTTCAAAGCACGACCAGAACGGCTAAAGCCTCGCGCAGAACGTGACAACAGGAGCGGTGCCATGGAGATCAGGGACAAGGTGATCGAAATAGTGGCCGAGCAGGCTGTTCTTGAACCTTCAGACGTGACGATGGACAGCACGCTTGAGGAGTTGGGAATCGACAGTCTTGGGCTGGTTGAAAGCATCTTCGCGATCGAAGAGGCGTTTGACATTTCCGTACCATTCAACGCCAACAACCCGACCGAGAGCGAATTCGACATCTCGACCGTGCGGACCATCGTTGCGGGCATCGAAAAGCTGGTTCGAGACCAAAAGCCGTGAAACGTGTCGTCATCACCGGTGCGGGAACGATCAATGCTTTGGGCGGCGATGTTCCAACCACGCTGGAGGCGATGCGCGAGGGACGCTGCGGCATCGGCGAGCTGGACATCCGCGACGTTGACAGGCTGGCGGTTCGCATCGGTGGCCAGGTCCGGGACTTCGAGGCTGAGAAGGTCTTTAACCGCCAGCAACTGACGCTTTATGACCGGTTCACGCAGTTCACGCTGGTCGCCGCAGCCGAGGCCATTTCGCAATGCGGGCTGGAATTCACCGGCGAGTTGGCGGCGAAAGCGGGCGTCGTGCTGGGGACGGCTGGGGGCGGCGTGTCCACCTGGGATGACAATTACCGCTCTGTCTATGAGGACGGGAAGAACCGCGTGCATCCGTTTGTGGTGCCAAAGTTGATGAACAACGCAGCTGCCAGCCATGTCTCCATGCAGTATAATCTGAAGGGGCCGAGCTATACGGTTTCCACGGCCTGTGCGTCGTCGAACCATGCAATGGCGCAGGCGTTTCAGATGGTGCGGTCGGGCATGTCGAAAGCAATGGTAACGGGCGGGTCGGAGTCCATGCTGTGCTTCGGCGGAGTGAAGGCCTGGGAAGGTCTACGTGTGATGAGCCGCGATGCCTGCCGTCCCTTCAGCGCCAACCGAAATGGGATGGTGCAGGGCGAGGGTGCCGGGGTTTTTGTCTTCGAGGAATATGAGCATGCCCGCGCGCGCGGCGCCGAGATCCTGGCCGAAGTGATTGGCTATGCGATGAGTTCGGACGCCGCAGACATTGTGATGCCGTCAAAGCAGGGCGCGGCGCGAGCCATTGCAGGGGCGCTGGAAGATGCGCAGGTGTCGCGAAGCGACGTGGGCTATATCAACGCGCATGGCACTGGAACCACTGCGAACGACAAGACTGAATGTGCGGCTGTCGCGGACGTCTTCGGGCCATATGCCGATACGCTGATGATGTCTTCTACGAAATCGATGCATGGCCATCTGATTGGGGGAACCGGCGCGGTGGAGCTTTTGGCCTGCATCATGGCGCTGCGCGATGGGGTGATCGCGCCCACCATCGGTTATCAGGAACCTGATCCGGAATGCGCGCTGGACGTGGTGCCGAACGAGGCGCGCGACGCCGATGTCAAAGTGGCGCTTTCCAATGCTTTTGCGTTTGGCGGGTTCAATGCGGTTCTGGCGCTGCGCCGGGTCTGATCGCATGGCCGGGCTTGACCTGGCGGTGCGCCTTTCGGCGCGCTTTATGTCTCGTCAAAGGCCTTGCGGCCTTTTCCTCGCTCTGCGGCCAAAGGTGAGGTGACGCATTACGAGAGTGCAGCGCCAGGGTCATGGCAGCAGGTGAAGCCAGCCCCAGATTGTCACGATGGACAGCGCGGTTGAGATCAGCACCGCGGACGCGGCGACGCGTTTGGCCCGTCCGTACATATTGGCAAAGAGGTAGGTATTGACGCCGGGGGCCATGCTGGCGGTCAGCACGGCTGAGCGCATTTCCGCAGAAGTAAGACCAGTGCTGCGGCCCATCATGTAGGTGATCGCGGGATGCAGGATCAGCGACAGCGCGCAGACGAAGGCGATAACGCGCAGGTCGCCTTCGGGGCGATAGCGGTAGAGGATGCCGCCCAGACCGAAAAGCGCGCAGGGCAGGGCGGTTCGGACCATCATGTCGATCGCCTCTGCCGCAGGACCGGGCAGGCCGATGCCACCCAGGTTGAACGCGAACCCCAGCGCGATGCCGAGGATCAGCGCGTTGCTGAACATGGCACGACCGACGGTCATTGGCAGACGCGCCAGCCCCTCGCCGCGCGCATGCGCGCGGGCGACCTCCATCGCGGTGATGCCGACGGCGTAGCAGAACGGGGCGTGCACCGCGACGATCGCATAGTTGGCTTCCAGCGCCGAGGCCCCAAAGGCGCGTTCGGTGATGGCCAGCCCCAGCATCAGCGAATTGGAAAACAGACCGCAGAACCCGATGGCAATCGAATCCTCGACATCCCGGCCGAACAGGTAGCGCGCGCCGAGATAGCCAGCGCAGAAACCGGCCAGCGCGCCAGCGTAGAAGCTGCCCAAGAGGGCGATATCGAAGCTTTGGCCAAGATCGAGCTGCCAGATCGCTCGGAACAGCAGGCAGGGAAGGGCGAAGTTCTGGGTGAACTTCATCAAGCCGTCTACCGCGTCATTGCTGAACCAGCCGCGCCAGACCGCCGCATAGCCTGCTCCGATCACCAGAAAGACCGGCAGGATGACGTCGATCAGCGCCTGCATGGATGTGGCCTGATTTCGAAACCCAAAGGGGAGATTGGTGACAAACAGGGGCGGGCCGAAAAATGCGGCACCATCTTTCCGATCACAGCTTGTAGCGGATCACCATACCGTCGAATGCGGGGGTGATGTGGTCGGGGGTTTCAGCTTCAATGGTCGCATAGTCGAGGTCGTTATGCATATTCGTCAGGACGGCGCGGCGCGGCGCTGCCTGGGCAATCCAGTCCAGCGATTGCGCAAGATGCGAATGGGTCGGGTGCGGCTTGCGGCGCAGCGCGTCAAGCACCCAGCAGTCGAGGTTTTCGACCTGCGACCAGGCCTCATCGGTCATTTCTGCGACATCGGGCAGGTAGGCGAGGTTTTCAATGCGAAAGCCCAAAGCGTCGATTGAGCCGTGATTGACCTGAAACGGAGTCAGGTTAATCGGGCCACCTGCACCGTCGACAGTAAAGGGACCGTTGATCGTATGCATGTCAAGGATCGGCGGGTAGGGGCTGTCTTTCGGCTGCACAAACGCATAGCCAAACCGCGAATAGAGGCCGTTTTGCGTGTCGCCATCGGCCCAGACCGACAAGCGATTGCGAATGTTGAAAACGATCATTCGCAGATCGTCGATGCCGTGGACATGGTCGGCATGGCCATGCGTGTAGGCCACTGCGTCAAGTTCGCCGACACCTGCGTCCAGCAACTGCTGGCGAAGGTCCGGCGAGGTGTCGATCAGCACGCGGGTGGTGCCGTCGGGGGTTTCGCGCTCGACCAGCATAGAGCAGCGGCGACGGGTGTTCTTGGGGTTCTCGGGGTCGCAATCGCCCCAATGTCCGCCAAGGCGCGGCACGCCGCCCGAAGACCCGCAGCCGAGAATGGTGAAGCGAAGCTCTCGGGTCATGGCGCGGCCCGGTAGCTGGCGGCCTTGGCAAAGAGCCGGTCGAAATTTGCTTCTGTCTGTTGGGCGAACGCGGCATAATCGAGGCCGAAGACCTCTGCACCGACGCGCGCGGTATGCGCGGTATAGCCCGGCTCGTTTCGGCGCCCGCGATGCGGCGGCGGCGCAAGATAGGGGCTGTCGGTTTCCACCAGAATGCGCTCGACCGGGGCGGCAGCGAAAATGCCGCGCAACTCCTGGCTTTTGGGGAAGGCGGCAATGCCGGACATCGAAAGATAGAAGCCCAGATCAAGCGCGGCCTTGGCCAGTTCGGCGCTGGAGGAAAAGCAATGCATCACGCAGGAATAGGCCTGACTTCGGTGGGTTTCGGTCAGGATGCGGGCCATGTCGTCATCAGCCGCGCGCGCGTGGATGATAAGGGGCAGGCCGGTTTGCTGCGCCGCCTCGATATGGACGCGCAGGGACTTTTTCTGAATATCGGCGCTTTCCGACGTGTAGTGATAGTCAAGTCCGGTTTCGCCAATGCCGACGAATTTGGGATGCTGCGACAGGGCGACAAGGTCGTCCACCGATACTAGCGGCTCTTCTGCGGCGCTCATCGGATGTGTGCCTGCCGCGTAGAAAACCGGCGCGTGCGCCTCGGCGATGGCGCGCACCTGCGGTTCGTTCCGCAGTCGCGTGCAGATTGTCACCATGCGGTGAACGCCTGCCTCCAGCGCACGGTCGATGACGGCGTCGCGTTCCTCGTCGAAATCGGGAAAGTCGAGATGGCAATGGCTGTCGGTGATGTGTGGGATCTGGGTCATGGTCATCCGTGCTGCCGCGCGAGATCGGCGGCGGTACTGCGTAGTTTAAGCAGGGTATCAAGGATCAGCGCGGCCGGGTCAAGGTTGACCGCCCGGCCATGGCGCAGCCGCGCGCCGACGGTCTGGGCGGTCTCGGCCCAGGCGCGGGCGGCATGGGGCGAGGGGGCCAGCCGTGTCAGGATGCCCGCTTCATTCGGTGCGGCCTCGATCACCGGCGGCTGGCCCGTGGCACCGGTCCGCGCGACACGGGCAAGCGCCAGATCCAACAGGCCCAGCAGTAGCGCATAGCGATCCTCGGCGGTGCGACCTGCGGCGCTTTCGCCAAGGCGAATGGCGCGCGCGCGGTCAAGGTCGGGCAGGCCGCCCAGAAGCGAGATGATCTCGTCATACAGCTCCAGCCCGTTGAGGTTGACCAGCCGGATCGCCTCGCCCACGGATCCGGCGGACAGTTCGGCAAGGGCCGCGGTGTTGGCTGTCTCGGTCTCGATCCCGGCAAGCGCAAGGGCTTCGGCCATGCCATGCCTGTCCAGACTGTTCAGTCGCAATTCGCGACACCGCGAGCGGATGGTCGGCAGCAAGTGCGACGGTTGATGGCTGATCAGCAGCAGCGTGGTGTCGGCAGGCGGTTCTTCAAGCAGTTTCAAAACCGCGTTGGCGGCAGAGACGTTCATCTCGTCGGCCGCG
Source organism: Primorskyibacter flagellatus (assembly GCF_048268605.1). Lineage (NCBI taxonomy): Bacteria > Pseudomonadati > Pseudomonadota > Alphaproteobacteria > Rhodobacterales > Roseobacteraceae > Primorskyibacter > Primorskyibacter flagellatus. Next base: position 3,772 of record NZ_JBLWVF010000022.1, on the reverse strand, counting down.
TCGATGATTACCACGCGGCGTCCGCCATCGACCGCCGAGAGCGAGAAGAACTCCTTGAGCCGTCGCACCTCGTCGACGGTGATCTGGGTCTTGAGGCGTTTCGACTTTTCGTCATAGGGGCGGCGCAGAAGAAAGAGGCCGGGTTCGGACATGGCCAGAATACGCCGCGAGACCAGATGATCGGGATCGATGTCGAGCGTTTGCGGCGTGGCGTCAGGCAGCGCATCGCCGAACAGGCCCGCGCCACCTTCAGGTCGCGGCATCGGCGTGGCCAACAGAAAGCGCGCGATGGTCCATGCAAGCGTCGCCTTGCCAACCCCGTGTGGCCCGGTGATCAGCCAGGCGTGGTGCAGCCGTCCGCTGTTGAAAGCTTCGAGAAAAGCCGCTTTGGCGGCATCCTGTCCGATCACCTCGGGCGTTTCGCGCGGGTGGGGCGCGCCGGGGGCGCGGTCGGATTCGGGTAGGGCGTCATCACTCATGGCAGACAGGTTTCCACCGCATCCAGAACGTCCCGTGCCACCGCTTCTTCAGGGCGATTGCCGTCGATGACGCGGATGCGATCCGGAAATTCCTGCGCCAGCGCCAGAAAGCCCGTGCGCATGTCTTCCTGAAGCGCCACGCCGAAATCCTCGAACCGTTCTTCGACGGTCTGACGGGATTTCGCACGGGCCAGACCAGCGGCGGGGTCCATGTCGATCAGGATGGTCACATCCGGTTCCTGCCCGATCATCAGCTCGTGCAACTGATCCACCGCAGCGCGCAGATCACCACGGCTGAGACCCTGATACATGCGGGTGGAATCGGCAAACCGGTCGCAGATGACGATGCGATGGGCGGCCAGCGCCGGACGGATCGTGCGTTCCAGATGGTCGCGGCGGGCAGCGGTGAACAGCAACAACTCCGTCTCTGCCGACCAACGGTCAGGGTCGCCTTGCAAGACAAGCGCACGGATTTCCTCGGCCCCCGGACTGCCACCGGGCTCGCGGGTCAGCACCGCTTCATGCCCGCGCGCGGTCAGCGTATCAGCGAGGCGTCTTGCCTGTGTCGATTTGCCGGATCCGTCGATGCCTTCGAAGCTGACGAACAGTCCTTTAGGGGTCACAGCGCCCCCTCGGGACCTTCGTTCAGTCGTTTGATCAACACTTGGCTGACCGTCATCATGCGGTTGACGAAGCCGCCGCGCGCCACGTCACGGTCCGCCACAAGCGGCAATCGGTGTTCCGGCAGACCTTCGGGCTTGATGATCAGTTCGGCGAGTTCTTGTCCTTTTTGGACGGGCGCGGTGATCGGGCCGGTATAGACAACCTCGCCCTTGACCTCGTCGCCGCCCAGTACCGGCAAAAGCAGATCAAGATCCTCGGCCACGGTCAGGCCTACCTTGGCTGCATCGCCCATCCAGACGTCGGCCTCGGCGATCACGGTCCCGGCGCGCGCAACCGACTTGCTGGCGAATTGCCGAAAGGCCCAGTTGATGATCGCCTCGGCCTCTTCGGCGCGGCTCCGTTCAGTATCCAGTCCCGAGATCACCACGACCACCCGTCGATCACCCTGTGCCGCCGACCCGACCAGACCGTATCCGGCCTCGGTCGTGTGGCCGGTCTTCAGCCCGTCCGCACCGATCCCCAAAGACAGAAGCGGGTTGCGGTTGCGCACATTCTGCGGCGCGCGGCCATCGAACTCATACCGTTCTTCCGCGAACATCGGGTAGAATTTCGGAAAATCGGCGATCAGCCGCGTGGCCAGCAGGCCAAGATCACGCATCGACATCTTGTGTTCCGGTGCGGGCCAGCCGTTGGAGTTGGCGAAAACCGAGTTGGTCATGCCCATTTGCCGCGCGCGCTGGGTCATGTAGCGCGCAAAACCGCGTTCCGTGCCATCCGGGCTCAGCGCTTCGGCGATCACCGCGCAGGCATCATTTCCCGACAGGACGATGATGCCGCGCAAAAGATCCTCGACCCGGACACGGTCCGTGGTGTCCAGAAACATGGTGGAGCCGCCATAGGACATGGCGTGGCTGGAAACCGGCAGCCTTTCGTCAAGGCTGAGCCTGCCGTCGCGGATCGCCTCGAATGCCATGTAAAGCGTCATCAGCTTGGACATCGATGCGGGCGGCAGGGGCTGGTCGGCGTTCTTGGCCAACAGCACAGTCCCCGTGGTCTGGTCGAGCACGTAGGCTGCGCGCGCGCGTGTGTCGAATGCGTCTGCGGGCAGTGCGAACAGCATTGCGGCGACGAGGGCAGGGATCAATCGGCAGAGTCTTGGCAGCATCGCGGCGCGTTCTCCAGTCAGTTGCGAGTGCAGTTGATTGCCATATCGGCATCGGTCACGCCAGAGGCCGGCTGCACCAGAATTTTTCATGCGTCACCCTTTGCCTGCTCGGACCTTGAGACTGCGCCGGTTGTGCCGGTCCTCATGCTCAACAGGCGCGGGAAAGCGCCAACGGCCAAAGCCTACAGCGTCATCCCGCGCATGGAAAGTCCACCCGGCGCTGTCGGCGGAAAAACCCGCCTGCAAAGTTTGCTTTCAGAATCACCCGGACCGGTCTAGACGACAACCCACCGCGCGCCGGAGGAGTGGCAGAGTGGTCGAATGCACCGGTCTTGAAAACCGGCGTGCGTGAAAGCGTACCGTGGGTTCGAATCCCACCTCCTCCGCCAACCATCTACATTTCCTCTAAATTATTGATTTTAAAAGATTATAGGCCGGTGAGTTTTGATCTTACCACACATGTTTACCACACATGTTGGCTGGCGATTACCACACATGTTGGCCGGTTATTGCGCTAGGGCCATCGAACGTAGCCCCAGCGAGTGATGAAGAGATGCTAGATTCTGTTTTGGACAATCCGATGCACAGACCTCTCCGAGATGCCCAACTTACGAGCGACACCTCTCTTGCTCTGTCCCTCAGCTAAGAGGGCTACCACCTCGTCGCTTTTTAGCCGTGCTGTGGGTTTCCGGCCTTTGTACTTGCCCTCAGCCTTCGCCTTAGCGATGCCTTCCTTCTGCCGCTCCAGCATCATCTCTCGTTCGAACTGAGCGACTGAGCCAAGGACGTTGAGCATCAGCTTGCCCGTGGCGGTGGTGGTGTCCAGACCAAGGCTAAGGACCCTCAGCCCGATTCCCTGAGCCTCCAACGCTTCTATGATCTCGCCAAGGTGCCGAACAGATCTAGCCAGCCTGTCCAGCTTGGTAACGACGAACACGTCACCTTCTCGACAGAATGACATTGCCTCAGCCAGCTTGTCACGCTTGGACACGGAACTGGTTTGTTCGCTCCAGACTTTTTCGCATCCTGTTGCTTCAAGTTCTTTCTGTTGTGCCTCCAGCCCTGCCAGCTGCTCTAGGGTTGAGGTTCTTGCGTAACCGATCAGCATGTGTCGGCCTCCTTCTCTGCCAATGATGTCTAAGGGTTTGCGGCAGGGTGTCTGCCAAAAGCCGAAAACGACTTCACTGTCCCTCTAACCCGCTACATTCGAGGGCCGACACAAGGGCAAGGTCTATTGGCAGAGGGGTAAGGGGTTGGTTGGGTTGAACTTTTGGGATAAAGGAAGGGGGTGGGGGTGTTTTCAAAGCGACTTCAAAAAAGAGGGGGCTTTACTGTTCTTATTATTCGCTATTTTTTCCGGGCTTTGAACAAAGGAGAGACCCATGAATACACCAGCCAGAACCGATCTACCTGAAGCCTTGGCTCAATTGTCAATGAGCGTTCAAAACTGACCCGGTTTCAGCGATTAAATTTGACCCACCCTATGTGGCGCAAAGCCCCCAGG
>NZ_JBLWVF010000021.1:0-54690 GCF_048268605.1 Primorskyibacter flagellatus | reverse complement strand
CATGACCGTCCTCCTTTGTGGATCATCGTAGACCCACCTTGGCACATTGATGCCGTCGGGGGGTGGTCACATCATCAGAGCCTCAGGTAATCGCAATATCCCGGAAGTGCGGTGCGCCGGCTGCGTGATTTCGCAGGCGCAGCGAATGGCTGGAATGACGGGCCACGCCGCAGCGGAGCAAGGCGGTGGTCAATGGCCGGAACGGGCCGCTCCGACCCTCTGCAGTGAACTGTTCGTCCCCTTGGGATAGATGTCGGCCTCGAACAGCTATTCCAGGGGCGCAAGATTGTACTGCCCTTGCTTTGTTCCCACATACTGGACCAGATTTTCGCGGGCGGATCGCAGTGTCCGTGTTCTGATCTCGAAGACCCCGCTCAGTCCTTCATATTTGCCGGTCCCGCCCAGCCATCGCCCGGTGCCGACATGAGGTGCGTCGAGGGGCTGCCGGTCGAAGGTCGCGCTTTCGAAGATCTGGTCACCGTCGGCGTCGGTATAGGTGCAGTTAACCAGTTCCTCGAAGGTATTTGTCGTCTCATCGACGGTCCAGTTGCCCAAGCATCTGCCCGTCTGGTTGTGCAGGAAGGCTGCGTTCTCGGCATTCATCGCGGTCAGGGTCGAGTCCACCAGACCGAAGATGCGGCCCGGACCTGTCTGCAGCGGTTCGATCTCATTCGTGGCATAGCCGACAAAATTGGCCGCAAAGCTGCCTTCCCCCGCGACGGATTGACCGAGAGCCGCGTGGTGCGGCAGCAAGGCGGCCGGGACCGCAAGGACTGCGGCGGCCTTTCGAAAACGGCTAGCAACCGGCGGGGTAGAGCATCGCATAGTCGGTCTCCTCGTCTGCAATGCCACCGATGATCGTCCCTCGCGCGTCATCGGAGGCCGTTAGTGCGGCCTTGGTCAATGAGGTTCCGGATGCTGTGCCTTGAACGGCACCCGCCGACGCGGGGCTGACCCAGATCGACATCTGGTTTCGGCTTGGCTCGGTCGTCTGTCCATCGGGCCAAGGGCCCAGAAGGTGAAACAGCGTCGCAGCCGCGGCCAGGCCGGCCGCGAAAGCGCCGAAAGCGGGGCGGCGGGGTGCAATCGGCGCGGTCTGCGCCTGCATCGGCAGAGGCAGGCGGCGCGCCGGCACTTTCACCCGCAGCGCCGCATCAACCTGCGGAGCCGGTTCGATGCCAAGCTCACTGCGGAAAAGATCGTGACAGGCGGCATGGGCAAGCGCTGCCTCCTGCCGCCGACCGAAACCGACGCAAAGCGCGATCAGCGCGGCATGAGCGTCGTCCTGAAAGGGCTCGAAGTCAAGCCGCCGCCGTGCTGCCGCGATTGCAGGCAATTCTTCCCCGGCACCAGCTAGGATCAAGGCCGCCTTTCCGCACACCTCCGCGCAAAGCTGGTCATATTCGCGCCGCTGGTCGGACAACCATGCCTCAAAACCGGCAACTCTGACATCGAGCCCGGCGCAGAACCGACCCCGGATCGCAAGTGACAGGATCGAGTGGCGCGTCCCGTCCAGCAAGGCGGCGCGCAACTCGGTCACGTCAAGTGCGACCAAATCCGCGTTCAGCCATACCACCTCGGCATCGGCCATCAGGGCGCCCGACGCATCGCCAAGCTGCGCCCTCAGCCGGACAAGGCACTGACGAAGGGCATGACGGGCGGCGGAGGTCGAACTGGCGTCGCTCCAAAGCAAGTCAACCAGCGCCGCCCGGCTGATCCGCAGATCGGGGGCTGTTGCCAGACAGGCGAGCAACGCCATCGCCTTCGGCCCCGGCGTCGTCAAAGCCTGACCGTCGGGGATCGTGAGGCATGGTTCGCCCAGCAAGGAAAGTCGCAGGATCGTCATCGTCAGACCAGTTCGCTGATCCATATCCTAGCACAGAACCGTCCAACCCCAAAAAATTCACCCAAAATCCACGAAATATCCCCTCTGGCACTGCCGCGTGACGGGGTGCGTGACGCTGTCGTGACGTCCTCGACCGGATACTGGCCAAACCAGAAGCCGAATCTGGCGAATCAAAAAAAGGGGAGAATGGACGATGAAGATCTTCACAGTCATTGTAGCCGCCGCATTGCCGATGGCGTTGGGCCTGTCTCCGGCATGGTCGATCGAGACCGGTGCCATGCCGGTGGAGGGTGCCGAACTGAACTATATTGAACAGGGCGAGGGTGGGCCGATCGTCTTTGTCCACGGTGCGATATCCGACGCGCGGGTCTGGGAGGCCTATGCTGACCGGATTTCCGCGGAAGGCCGGTTCATCGCTTACACGCAGCGCTATTTCGGCACTGCAGACTGGCCGGACGACGGCGCGGGCTTCACGCGCGAAACGCATATCGCTGACCTGATCGCGTTCATCGAGAGGTTGGATGCCGGCCCGGTCGATCTGGTGACATGGTCCTACAGCGGCGAAATCGCCACCTATGCGGCGCTGCAGCGACCCGAATTATTCCGCTCGATGGTGCATTTCGAACCGGATGTCGACCGGCTGATCGATGACCTGCCCGGCGCCGAGGCTGCCCGCGCGCAATTCGGTGCGACGGTGGGTCCGATGGTCGCGGCACTTGAAGCCGGCGACGTCGAGGCCGCTGCCTTGCGCATTATCGAATCGGTCTTTCGGATGGCTGAAGGCGCGGCCGACAATGAAGCCGAGCCGTTCCCGACCTATTGGAAAGAGAACGGTCGAACCTTGCCTGTCTTCGGCGCCATGGCGCGAGGTGAACCGCTCAGCTGCGATGATCTGAGCCGTCTGGAGGTGCCTACATTGGTGGTCTTGGGTGGCGAAACGCTGGTGCAATGGGCGATGATGTCCGAGCGCCTGGCAGAATGTTCGGGCAATGCGATGCTGGTCCGTATGGAGGGTGTGACGCATGACGGCCCCTACAGGCGCCCGGATCGTTTGATGGATTTGATATTGGGTTTCAGGGCTTTGAAGGAAGACTCCAATTCGGGCGGGCAGGAAATCCCTCAATAGCAATCGGATCAATGCAATTGGGGGCTCCGCGCCGCGTGAATGGCAACTTCGTCAACGCAGGCCAGCTCTCACCCTGGCACGAGCATGGAGCGGCCGGTTCGGGGAAGCTGCACTGCAGCAAACACCCATCCGCGAACGACCGGAACGGGCCGACATTACCTGACAATCACGAGCGGCACTGCGCAATGGTGCCGCAGTGCCGCAGGTCGGGTAGGAGCTCCCTCAGTCTTACACAGTCTTCCCTCAAACTGCGCCGCCTCCTCACGGATGTTCGTTCTCTCCACTGTCATTCGACAATTGAAAGAAAACCCTCAATCACCGCGCTGAACTTGTCGGGCGCACGATAGGGCCCGCCGTGATTGACTTCGGGAAGCATCACCGTCATCCCATTTTCCACGCATGCAGCGACGAGGTCAGCCATGATCGAGAAGCGCGTGAAGGACTGCGCACCCTGCACGACAAGCGTGGGCGCCGTTATCGCACCAAGCGCGTCACAATCGAGCGACGGTGGCGGGTCCATCGCGAGATAGGGCGCAACCGTTCGGCCATTCTGGCGCCACATCTCCTGCGCCGGTTCGGTCTCGGCACCTCCTTCAGGCAGTTCGAACACTGCCTCGATGAAACGCAGGGCAGCATCCTCGGGCCTGTCTTCCTGCGCGGCCATGACCGCCGGCCCGAAATGCGAGAAGAGATCGCGTGTCGCGTTTGCGCCGCCGGGCGCGCCCGACACAAGGTTGTCGAGAACAGGTTCGTAATGCACCGCCGAGCGGAACAGGTCCGGACGATCAAGCATCGCATGGACGCCGATCTCGCCGCTGTAGGACCAGGTCACCAGATGAACCGGACCGGCATCCAGGCCCTCTACGAAAGCAATCAGATCGCTGACATGGGTGGTGCGCTGGAAATTCGTGGCGTCATCGGGCCAGTCGCCAGTTCCAAAGTAGCGCTGTGAATAGGCGACGAAGCGGCGTTCATCCGATATGATCGGACCATAGGCTTCCCACGCCCGAAGATCGCTGATCGCACCGTGGACGAATACGACCGGCACACCCTCACCTTCGCTGACATAGGTCAGGGACGCACCATTGACCTGCATTTCGGCGGTTTCGGCAATTGCGGTCTGACCCAGCGCGATGGCTAGGGCCGCTGTATATGTGACTGAAAATCTCGACATCATTCCCTCCAGTTCTTTGATTTTGCGTGACTTGTCGGAATCGAGGCCTTCAGGTTACAATCCGTGACGGCGTAGCGTCCTGAAACCGACATGAAATTTTGTGAAAGCCACGCCGCCGTGGGGAATGAGTTCGGATGGCACGGATCGACATCGGCTATGCCACATTCGACAGCGACAGCCGGCTGGTGAAACGCTTGTCAGGCGAAGAACATACGCTGAGGCCGCAATCCGCCCAGCTGCTGACCGAACTGGCCAGATCGTCAGGCAGGATCGTGTCGAAGCGCGATCTGATGGATGCTGTCTGGGGCGATATCGCCGTCACCGAAAGCAGCTTGACACAATGCGTGGCCGATATCCGTCGCGCGCTTGGCGATCATGAGCGCCGGATCCTGCAGACGCATCCGAAGAGCGGCTATCGGCTGGCCCCGCCCGTCGGCAATGCTGCCGTGGTCAATACTGCAATCGAACCGCTTGACGATGATCCGATCCGCTTTGCGACGTCTGCCGATGGCGTGAGGCTGGCCTGGACCGCGTCGGGAACTGGTCCGCCGATGCTCAAGGCACCAAGCTGGATCTCGAATATCGAGATGGAGGCGCAGAGCCTGATCTTCACCCAATTCTATCGCTGGCTTGGTGAACGTGTGCGCCTGATCCGCTTCGATCAGCGCGGCACCAGTATGTCGGATCGCGTCGAAGGGGTGTTGAGCATCGATGACATGGTCGAGGACATGCGCGCGGTCGCCGACGCGGCCGGTGTCGAGCGGTTCTTTCTGTTCGGCCCGTCGCAGGGCGTGGCCTTCGCAATCGCATTTGCACACAGATATCCCGAACGGGTGATCGGCATCGTCGGGCGCGGCGGATTCGGCCGCGGATGGCTGGTCAGCGGCGACGAGGCCGAGGTTCGCAAATACGAGGGCAGCAAGGCACTGATCCTTGCCGGCTGGAACGACCCGAATCCGGAATATCGGCGATTCTTTACCGCGCGTCTCATTCCCGATTGCAGCGCCGAGGCCGCACGCGAATTCGACGAGATGCAGCGTCGTGCCTGCGATGCGGCCGCCATTCTTGCCAATCTCGAATTGATGGTCAGCATTGACATCGAGGACATGGCGAAAGAGGTGACAACGCCTTCGCTGCTGCTTCATTCCCGGGGAGATCGCTCGGTCGCGGCCGACGAAGGTCGCCGGCTGGCCGCCGCCATGCCGAATGCGGACCTTGTCCTTCTCGAGGATGACAACCACATTTTCCTGCCAGGGACGACCGGCTTCGGCCAAGCCACAAGTGCTATTGATCGCTTTCTATTTGATCTTGGCTTGAGCACGCTCTGATTGAACCAGTGTCCAATGGCCGCTTTGTCCCGCATTGCTGCCGCCCGCCTCACGAAAATGCTGCACCAGCGGTCGAACGGCCGGTTCGGTGAAAGCAACATTGCGGCATCCCGAAATCGCGAAGGGCAGGATTGGGCCGGGCTTTACCTTCGTAGGGCATCGACGGCGACGCTGGACATTGCTGCGCCGCCGCCAAGGCCTATATTCGGGTTTGTTCACAGATGTTTTCTCCGTTCGTGCCATCAGCGTTCCGCGAATGTGACCAATCTTTCAGCCACTTCGTCCGGCGCGCTGTAAGGCCCGTCATGGCCATAACCCTCGAATGTCTGAAGTGTTGCGTTTGGAAGACAGGCGACCAGCGCCTCGGCCATCAGCGAATAACGCGCATGGGTCTCGCTACCCTCAATCACCAGGGTCGGTGTCCGAAGTGCCGCAAGCTCTTCACAGGTGACCTGATGACCCGGAGGAGCAGCGAACTGGATCGGCAAGGTTCGGCCGTTTTGCCGCCACATTTCCTGCCATTCCGCGGGTTCGGCCTCGGCCGCGCCGTCGTCCCACTTGAATACCACCTCGACAAAGCGCAGCGCCGCCGTTTCGCTGTCGCCTTCTTTCAGCAATGCGACCGCGGGCGCGAAGCGCGACATCAGATCTTTGGTGGCAGCCTCGGCTTCCGCGCCGGAAAGAAGCGATCCGATGACCGGCTCGTAATGCATCATCGTCCTGAAAAGCTCTGGCCTCTGAAGCGCTGCCTTGACGCCGATCTCACCGCTATAGGACCAGGTCACAAGATCGACGGGCCCGGCATCGAGAGCTTCGATGACCTCAATCAGGTCGGCAACATGGGTATCGACCGAAAAACTCTCACCGTCATCAGGCCAGTCGGCCTTGCCGAAATACCGCATGTCGTAGGCCACGGCGCGTCTGTCCATGGGGATCGCAGCGCGAATTGGATCCCAGGCCCGATGATCAGAAATCGACCCGTGAACGAAGAGCATGACGGGGCCGTCGCCGTCCGAAACGGTCTTGAGCGTCGTATCCGCGCTTGTGCTGCTGCCGAACGCAACCAGAATGGTGACGGTGACATAAAGTGCTGCAGGCTGCATAATGACCTCCCATGACTTTCACTGATACTTGAGCATTCATCTTTCTTTCGATCGATGTCCCGAACCCCGGTCCGAAAAATGCCGAAATTGTCCGAAATCCTGGCTCCGCGCCCCGCAATCGTGCGACGTTTCAACGGCGCTTTGATCGACGCGGATCGCCGTGGCGTGATTGGTCCCGACGGCTCGTTCACGCAGCTCAGGCCCAAATCCTTCGAGGTGCTGGCCTGCTTGGCGGACAATGTCGACCAGACCGTCAGAAAGGACGAACTGTTCGACAATATTTGGGCGGGTCAGGCGGTTACCGAAGACAGCCTGACGCAATGCGTGGGCGAAATTCGCCGGGCGCTTGGCGACACTGAAAAGCATGTGCTGGAAACCGTTCCGCGCGTGGGCTTCCGCTTGCATGCCGACCAATCTGCTCCCAAGCTGTGGCGCTGGCGGGCCACGACCATTGCCATCGGTTGTGTCGCCGTTCTGATTGCGGCGCTGCTGCTGTTGCGCGACCCGGCGCAAGAGATGCTTCCGACCTTTGCGATCACATCTGACGACGCAACAGTGGGGCTTGCTGGCGATCTGGGCCATGCGATTGACCGCTATGGCAGCCTGACGCGCGTTGCAGGCAACGCCCGCTTTGCTCTCAATCTGTCGGCAACGCAGCAGGGGCGCGTGCTGGCCAGCGTCATGGACACCTCAACCGGCCGCATCATTTTCTCGCGCACCTTCGACGATACCGATGGGCTTGCGGCGCGGCTTGCCGCCCGCCTGGCTTCGCCGCTGAACGGCGAGATTGCCCGCGTGCTGTTCAAAGCCTCGGAGAACAAGCCGACCGCGGAGCTGACCGCGCTCGAATGCTATCTGATCAGCTATCAGCTTCAGGGGAACCAGAACAACGACCGGGTGGCCAAACGCTCCGAGGCCTGCCTTTCCGCATTGCTGAAACTGAACCCACGGGACGCGCGCGCGCTGGCCTTGCAGGGTGCGCTCTATGCGCAGCAATATTGGTGGGGTGTGGGACTGGACGAACCGGCACGGTCGGATCCGACGCTTCGGACTGCACTGGCTGCGCGCGCGCTGGCGTCCGTCGAGAAGGCCGAGGCCCTGCATCCTTCGCCTGACGCAGCAACCTATTATGCGATGGCGCGGGTCTATTATGCGAATTGCCTGCGCGAGCAAACCCTTGCAGCCGCCCGCAGGGCGTTGGAAATCAATCCGGACGATCCGAACATCCTTGGCGGAACCGGCAACTGGACCGCCTATGTCGGCCAGTGGGAGGAAGGCGCAGCCCTTGCCCGACGCGCCATTGATCTTGCACCGCAGGGCTATGCGCGATGGTGGTACTGGCCAATCGGCAAGGCGGCCTGGGTCGCGGGCGACTACGAAGCAGCACTGGATGGTTTCATGCATGCCTATGACGAGACCTCGTGGCTCAGCCAGGTGCAACTTGCCTATACACTTCCTTATCTCGACCGCTTGCCGGAAGCGCGTCGTGCGATCGAAAGACTACGGGAGCTGAGACCGGGGTTCACACGCGACGACGCCATCTTCGCTTACAGGCGCTGGTGTTTCCCCGAGAGCTTTATCATCAAGATGAATCGCGCGCTCGAACGGGCCGGCTTGCCCGGAAAAGATGGGTGACAGAAACGACCGGACATTCGCTGCCATCATACGCTGTCGTCAGGTCGGTCTGACGCACGCTTCGTTTGTCCGCACCACGTGAGTTCGCCCAGACTTGTATTTTGCATGCGTGGCGAATGGCAGGAATGACGGGCCGCACCGTAGCATCTGCGTCTCCGTCACATGGCAGCAATGGGCCGTTATCAACTGCTCGTCACTCACGTCAGTCGATTACCCAACCACCATATCTCCACAAACCTTCTTGATAGTTCACGACATTACATTCAAGCTTTCGAAGCCCCTCCTCCTCTTGAAAAAGGGACCTGATGTACCTTCTCTTTCTAATTTTTTGCGTCACGCTGATGGCACCAGCTTCCTCATGGGGCATGGATTTCTCGATAGAGAGACTCGATCTGCGGCCCATCCGCCAGCCAACTCTGCACATCACCGCCACAGGAGAAATCCAAGCGGGCGACACGGAAAAGTTGAAGGCCTCGATCGAAGGAGTTGATGTTTCAGACGTCAGGGACGTCCTCATTATATTCGACAGCCCTGGCGGCTCCCTGATGGAAAGCCTCAATATGGGCGACTATATCGCCGATATCCCTGCAATCGTTTCTGCTCAGGTGGGCGCTACAGATATGCCGGATGCGATATGTGCAAGCGCCTGCGTATACGCGTATATCGCTGCCGATTACCGTTACATCTCGAACGGTGCGCGTATCGGAATCCATCGGTTCGGTTTCACAAACACGGATCTCGATGGCAATGAAGGCGCTGCAATCGGACAAGCGGTTTCTGGAGTTCTTTCCGAATACATCCGGAGCCACCGGGTGGAACCGGATCTGTTCGAGGCGGTGTCCCTAATCGATCACAACGATATCCTCTGGGTATCGCAGAGTGATTTGGAGAAATGGCGCGTCGTCACCAATGGCATCTACGACGAACAAGCTTCCTACATCAACCTGAACGGAAAGATTGCACTACGCATGAAGCAGGTTGCGGTCACGGGAGACAGTTTCCTTACGCTTTTCTGTACGGAAACTGGGGTTGCGGGAGTGGCGGATCTACATGAGCCTGAGCTCGCAGCCTACGGCTCATTCGATCTAGGGATTAATGATGCATGGTTCCCGGTAGACCGCTGGGACGTCCTCGATCGGTTAGACATGCGCGGCAAAGTAGTATTTGATATGCCCTTCAGCATTGCACAGGCCGCGATGAGAGCCGAGAAATTCGGCGCGAGGATTGTCTCACCGGGCGGAGATATCTTCTTCGGCTTCCAGCAGATCATCCGGGACGGGCTGCTGAACGAAATGATCCGTAGTTGCCCGACGCAGAACCAGATCGCGGTTCGGACAATGATCGATCAGCACGCCACAGACTACCCAGGGGCGGATCTTACGACTGACGGCATACGCGATGTCAGCTTTGCACAGTGCAAGGCCATTTGCATGGAATATGAACAGTGCAACGCTGTGTCATACGTTCAGAAAAGATTATGGTGCTGGCCCAAATCTGGCGTCGAGCGCCAAAGGCCCACAGCGGGGGTGATCAGCGCATTCAAGAGATAGCGCACGGGAATGGCTTTGACCCCGAAAAATCCCTTGCCGAGCGAGGGCGCCACAGGAAGGTACTACGCAGGAAATCGAGGCGACGTCAGACAGCAACAACGAGACGATCGAAGGAAGCGTCCGCATTGCTGCCGTTTAGCCTATAAGAATGCCGCATTGCTTCCAAATGACCGATTTCAAGTCGCTACGCTGCAGAGCTTAAAGGCTTCACCAATGTCGGGAATGGGCCGGGCGTGTCATGACAATGGCCTAGGCGGCTGCCAGGCCGGCCGCGCCTGTAACGATCCAGCGAAACCTTGTACCGACCTACTGAATTCCTGATCATGTTACATGGCAGAGACGCTAGCGAAATCATCGTTCGCGGCCCACGCAGGATGGTTGCTTCCTACCGCGTGGCGCCGTCGAAACGGAACTCGATAGCGGCATCTTCTGAAAGAAGCTCCAGATCAAATTCAGGGAGCGCTTTCAGTTCCCGCTCATCGAGGCGCGTGCGTATCGTGCGACCTTCTTCCAGCACAACGTCATCAGATGGCAAGGCCACCATGCTTTCACCGATGCCGAGGAAGCCTCCCGCTTTGATCGCGACGGAGCCCCGGCCATTTTGGGAAACGCCGCCGATCTGACCGACGAGCTGCCCATCGGCATCAAATACAGGGCGCCCCATCAGGTCACCGACCCGGACGATGCGGCCGTAGGTTCCAGTGCCCGACACGATCTCTGTGATGCGATTGCTGAATCCCTCTATTGGAAGTGGCGGCAGCCATTCCGGGTCGATTTCAGAAAGCACCGCATTTCCCTCCTCCGTGAGGACCGGTATGCCGAGATCGTCGGCAACGTGCAGCAAACCATCTGCGGGATCCTCGCCAGCGGAACGGAACGTCGAGTCGATTGCGAGGACCTGGTACGCCAGCTTGAGATCCGGTGCCTCAGTGCCTTCACCAGCGTCTCGGAGTAGTTCTACGAGCAGCTGGCTTGAGTCTTCGGCATCTAGCGCATTCCAGAGCGCCAGAGCGTTCTCGTCGCCTTCCGCGGCTTCCTCGGCTATCGCTGTAAATGCTGGAATGACAGCGTCCGCGTAGTCAGCCGCGGCGGATGAACTATGCCCCCAGAGCAGGGACGCTGTGCGGATGTATCGAACCTGAGCGATCAGTGGTGTATCGCAGTACATGGATGGGGCAGTGTATCGGCTGTCAGCCGGCCAGATATCGACACGCGTGTTCGGGCTGCACTCAGGGATTGTGATGGTGGCTGCGTCATTGCCGGAAGAGGCGTGAACACGTTTTCCTTCTACCCAGACGGCATAGCCTGGCGTGCGCGGTGGCGCGGGCATGAAGTTCACTTGGACTTCGATCTGTGCATCGTCGGCAAAAGCCATGTGCGACATTGTTGCCAACACCGCAGCCAATAGAGCAAGTCGTACCATCGTCATTCGCCACCCTGTGGTTTATCCGCATCGTCGGTAGTTTCGGGCTTACAAAGCAACAGACGGGCAAGCAGCGCGAACATCCAGATGCCGAAAAAAATAGCGCCAACGAGCACTACGAGAAGTCCCCATGCGAGGATGTCCATGTAGTGTAGTAGGAGCTTCTCGGTGATCCCCCCTTCCTCTAGAACGCGCGCCGCCGGCTCAGTACGGGGGTCATAACTGAACTCGATCGGCTGTTTGATATCCGGCGCCTTCTGGGCAGTGATCCGCACTCTTGCGTCAGGCGGAAGTATCAGTTTGAGGTTTATCTGACCTTCTCCATGACCGGGCCCTGTGGAGATTTGCCTTATCGCCACGGCGCCGATCCTGGTGATGTTTAGAGAAACCTCCGATCCCTCCGCTTCTTTCCTGAAGCAAGCAGGGGCAGAAACGTCACAGTCCAAGATGAACGCGCCTTCTACCGTCTCGCCACCCACATTCGAAAGGGTGAGCGATACTTGCTGCGTATCTTGATCCACAGAGTAGATAAGGGTTGGCCCCTCTCGAAGGTCACTGAGGTGCTGGCTAAAAAAGAAGCTGACAAAGCCGAGGGATACGCTGAAGAAGACCGGAGCAGCCAACTTGAAATACTTGCCCATGCCAATTTCTCCAGCTTTACAACTACTAAATCTATAGCTCAATTTATGGATATTCGCGAGACCCGTTATCCTGCATGCGGGTTGCGTAGTGCGCCACCTGTGGCGGTGTATATCCATGACAAGTCTTCTCGGGCCGCGCCCGAACTAATTGGAGCCTTAGCGTATCAGAGTCCTTCATTTCCGTCGACGCCAAAACTACCGTTTGCGCCCAGCACAGAAGGCCTCTGTTCGGCTGAGATCGGCGTTTCCCCGCAAAGCAGGCACAAGCGCTGCGCTGCGTCGTCATTGCCAGCTTCGGGGAAACCGCACCGCAGCGATGACGTTCCTGATGAATGTCGGCGAAGGGCCGTTATTGCCTTTAATCGGAGCCCGCCAACACCCAATGCCACGCCGTATCCGAGGCTCGCAAAGAGTCCACTGTGATGCTGCACTGAGAAAAAACGGCGGTTATTCACTGGAATTACCCCTTTGCAACGTCGAACTTTCAAGTTGGCGGCGCAGTCAATCGTGCTAAGCCTGATGAACTCGAAACGCAAATTCGCCGATGACCCATCATGAGTTATCAAACGGCTCTCCCGGTATGTCGCTGCAGTGCCGAACCTCAGTTGTTGCTTGTAGCGTCAGCTGGTGGCTTCCATCCCGTAAACCGCTAGCTTGTTCCCATCCGGGTCGCGCGTGTAGGCCGCCATTGCGCCAGGAGCCCAAGGGCGGGGGCCTACCGCGCCTTCGTCAGGCATCCCGAGTGTCAATGCTGCCTCATGAAAGGCGTGGACAGAAGCGTGGTCCGGCGCTTGGAAGCTGATTGTCGTCCCGTTTCCCGCCGTGGCGGGCGCACCGTTCCGTGGCAGGGTGACCATGAAGCTGGGTGCGCCGTCGCCCCAAAATGATCCGGTGTCGCCCAGGTCCGCAATCCGGGACCAGCCAAGGGTGGCCAGCACTTTGTCGTAAAACCTGCGCGCGGCTTCGATGTCGTTGGTGCCGACAGCAACATGGGTAAAATTCATCTTGATTTCCTTAAGGTTGGATTGAGGTGTTTCGGATCTCGGCCAGCACCCGTGCGGCGTCGCGCGACGGTGGCAGGCCGAACAGGCGTGAATATTCCCGGCTGAATTGGGTTGTGCTTTCATACCCGACCGAGAAGGCGACGGAGGTGGCCGTCCCTGCGCCGGTCAGCAGAAGCGTTCTCGCCTGTAGCAGGCGCAGCTGCTTCTGGAACTGCAGCGGGCTGAGCGAGGTCACTGTCTTGAAATGCCTATGAAAGGCGGACACTGACATGGCAGCGCGGCTTGCCATGGCCTCTATGGTGACCGTCTCCATGTAATTTGTCCGGAGCCATTGAATAACCTGATGGATGCGGTGGAGCATCGTGTCGGGCGTGGCGATGTCGCGCATCATTGACCCCATGGGGCCGGACAACACGCGATAGAGGATCTCGCGCTCATAAACCGGGGCCAGTGCCGGGATGTCCTCTGGCCGCGCCATCAGGCGCAGGAGGCGTGCCCAGGCATCCAGCAGGTCCGGCGTGACGGCTGCGACGGAAAATCCCTCCTGCCGCGCGTTCGGACGGATAGGCGGGATATCGGCCAGCAGCGACGCGATGCGCGCTGGCTCCAGCGTCAGGGCAACAGCAAGATAGGGCGCGCCGTCCTCGGTCGCGTGGATGGTGCCGATGGCCGGTAGATCGACCGACATCACGAAATAAGTTGCAGGATCATAGCGCAGGGTCCGGTCGCCGACCGACATCGTCTTCGATCCTTGCAGGATCAGGTTGATCATCGGCTGGTAGACCGCCGCAAGCTCATGCTCTGGCACACGTCCCTTTACCATCGCGAGCCGTGGGATTCCGGTTTCCGTTCGCCGGTTTCCGGCATGCGCCATGAGGTGGCGCAGCTCTTCGAGGGTTTTCTGGGTAATGTCCGCAGTCATGGCGATGCTTTCGCTAGGGGCTTGTCATAGGTGACTGACTTCGTGCCCTTCGCCAATCCCGAACACGCCAGAAAGTAGGATCAGGCAAGTTTGCGCCACGATCGGATGGGCGCGGCGATGTGGGGTTGCCTACCTTGAGGCAAGACAATGGAAGGAACACGAAATGAAGATCGCAATTATCACAGGTGGAAGCCGCGGCATCGGGGCCGCCACCGCCCTCGAATGCGCCCGTGACGGAATGGGCGTCATCCTGACCTACAATGCCAACCGTCAGAAGGCGGAAGAGGTTGTTGCGCAAATTGAGGCGGAGGGTGGCACGGCCGTTGCCCTGCCGCTGGAAGTCGGCGTCAGTTCATCTTTCGGTGCGTTCCGGCGGTCAGTGGCGGATGCCCTTGCATCGGTCTGGTCGCGAGAGACCTTCGATGCGCTGGTCAACAATGCGGGCTACGGCGTCTTCAATCCGCTGGAGACGGTGACCGAGGACGAGTTCGACGGGCTGTTTCGTGTGCATCTGAAGGGGCCGTTCTTTCTGACGCAGACGCTTTTGTCGCTCATGGCCGATGGCGGGCATATCGTGAACATGGTCAGTGCGACCTCGCGCGTGGCGACGGCGGGGGTGGCGCCTTATGCGAGTTTCAAGGCCGGGTTGGAGGTTCTGACCCGGTATCAGGCCAAGGAGCTTGGGCATCGCGGCATCCGCGCCAATTCCATCGCTCCCGGGCCGATCCGCACTGATCTTGGCGGTGGGCTGAACGAGGAATTCGAAACGCTGCTGGCCGGGCAGACCGCCCTTGGCCGCGTCGGCGAAGCGGCAGAAGTCGGGGGCGTCATAGCAAATCTCCTGTCCGACAAGAGCCGCTGGATCAACGCGCAGTCGATCGAAGTCGGCGGCGGCTACATGATCTGAGGAGACACCCATGCTCGACCATATCTTCCTGACCGTCCGCGACCTTTCCCGGTCGATTGGCTTCTACGAGACAGTGCTGCCGACGCTCGGCATCACTGTCCGGCACGATTACGACGGGGCAGACGACCATCCCGACCTCAAGGGGTTCGGTGCCAATGGCCGTATCTTTTTCTGGTTGCGCCAAGGCAACCCCGCACCTGGCGCCGTTCATGTGAGCTTTGTTGCAAACAGCGAGACAGAGGTGCAGGCGGCCCATGCCGCTGCCCTTGCCGCCGGGGCGCAGGATCTGCACGGCCCTGGCCCGCAGCTTCACTACGACCCGAGGTATTACGCGGCGCAGGTCCGCGACCCCGACGGCTACAGCCTCGAATTCGTTTACAAGGATTGGCAACACTGATGACACATCTGATGATCTATGGTGCGACCGGATATACCGGGCGCATGGCGGCGGCTCACGCCAAAACAATGGGCCTCCCGATACTCATTGCGGGACGCGATGAAGAGCCCCTGCGCGCACTGGCGGAGGAGCTTGGGGTCGATGCCCGCATCTTTGCACTCGACGAGACGGCGGATATCGACGCCGGCCTGACGGATGTGGCTGTGCTGCTCAATTGCGCGGGCCCCTTCCTGCACACGGCTGAACCCCTGATGCGGGGAGCGCTGCGTAACGGCACTCACTACCTCGATATCGCGGCGGAACTGGACAGCTACCGGCTGGCCGAGACGCTGGAGGACGCGGCACAGGCGGCTGGCGTGATGCTCTTGCCCGGCAGCGGCGGCAGTGTCGCAATGCTCGGCTCGCTGGCCGGGTTTGCGGCCAGTCACGTGGCCGAGCCGCGCAAGATCAGCGTCGCGCTGCACGTCACTGGCGCCATGTCGCGCGGGTCGGCGATCAGCGCGTCGCAAAACCTGACAACCCGAACCATGGCGCGGGTGGATGGCGCTCTTGTAGACCGCGATCCGTCGGGGTTGATGGATTTCAACTTCGGCATGGGGATGGTGGCCTGCTTCCCGGTGACGCTTCCCGATCTCATCACCCTCTGGCGCAGCACCGGGGCACCGGACGTGGAGACCTTTGTTCATGTGTCGGGCACCGCCTTCCCCGAAGGCGATCTGTCCGACATGCCCGACGGCCCTACCAGCCAAGAACGCGGCGCCAGCCGCTATCAGGCGTCAGTTTGCGTGACCGGAGCCGACGGGACAGCTGTCCGGGCCGTCCTCGATACGGTCAATGGTTACAGCTTCACGCCCCTCGCGGCGGCAGAAGCAGCGCGCCGCATCATGAACGGCGAAGCTCGTCCCGGTTTCCAGACACCCGCCGGCCTGTTCGGGCCGGGATTTGCCGAAACCATCGCGGACACGCGGATCACCTTGCTGGACACAATGCCAGCCCATGCGGAGACCTGAGACCATGACGCACCAAGATCGCACATCCGACATCATTGCGGTGACTGATGCCCTCTAAAAGCGCTCATATGCAGCAACTACAGCCAAGTAGGTGTCAAAAGAGAAATAATCTGTGATCCCAAATATCTGAACGTCCGATCCCTCTAGCACTTCGAGATAGGCGCGGAGATTTGCCTCACTGGCATCGCCATAGCCATTTGCCAGTTTAGTGCCTGGCCCGTGAAGATGGAGGTCCCACCGATGCCAACCTGATCCATCTTTCTTGTATTCAATAATCATTGCTCTAATCCATTTGCGCCCAGAGGAAACGCTTCAAATCACATAGCAGACATTGGCCCGCGAAAATTTCCGCAGCAAGCATGAATGGCCGATCTGGGGAAGCCGCACTGCGGCGTACTGCGGCGTACTGCAGAAGCCAAGGGACGGCTTTGGGCCGTCTCACTCATCATCTTTGATCCACACAGGGCGACGGGCCCCACTTGCTTGTTGTGCTTTTGGTTCACCGTCTCCGACACGTGCCCAGAAGCCTGATTTGCGGGGATGTGCTGTTTTGAGCTTGGCAAGATAGGTTGCATGATCGACCATTCCGCCTGGGCGGATTGGGTCTGCTTCGCCCGCCAGCAGGTCGAGTTTCCCAAGGTATTTTGCGCCATGCCCATAGGCCTTGGAGCGTGCACGGTCGAGAATGCTGTCCAGAAGTGCCCGGTAGAGGATCGTAGCCGCCAGCGGATGATCGTGTTCCAGTAGGCCCGCGATTTTTGGCAAGATGTGCCAATCACCCCCGTCCCAGCGGTGCGGGTGCGTGGCAATCAGTTTTGCTGCCAAATCAAGTCGTGGCCAATCAAGGAAGAATTGCAGCGCCTCCTCGGGTTTTGCCTTTTCCAGCGCAAAGGCATGGGCGCGGTCTTCGGCCTCGATATCCTCAAAATCCGGCAGCAGTTTCAAATACTCCCGCAAGATGTCGGCGGACAGGCGTGCCTCGAAACAGCGCCAACGCAGGGCCTGCGCCGCCGACCTGTCGCCGGTGGCGTCCAGGATGCGCGCCTCCAGGCTGACGCGTTCTGGTGCCAGGCCATCATCGGTTTCGCCAAAGCTACGCCGCCCCGGCTTGCGCACCCATTCCAGCGCCTCGGCATCGCGCCCAGCCTCCAGAAGCTGCGCCGCGATCGCCAGTGTATCCTGCATATGCGGCTTTTTCTTGAGCTCCAGCGCGACTAGCAGATCAAGATCCCCCCGCACCGAGGCGAGGATTTGGCGCATCCCGGCCCATTGCGAGGTCATGGAGTAAAACCAGCCATCCGATTTGCGCGCTGCTTCTTCGGTCTGCCGCTCGGCGATGGCGTCTTTCAGATCGCCGTCCCAGCGCGACAGGCTGTCTTGCGGCAGATGCGCCGCCACAGCCTCGGTCACGTCAGCGAGGTAGCCATGCGTGCTTTCGCCAAGGGCGGTCATGATCTTATCGGGGAGCGCGTCGGCCTCAGGCACCGGCAGGCTGGCGGCCAAATCGCCGGTTGCATGGATCGCCTGATAATAGACGTCCTGAACGCGACCGGAAGAATCGTCGACGCGTTCGAACACCCGTTCGTGGGTGGCGATGAAGCGCAGCAGCCGGTCTATGGCCAGTGCCGGGGCGGCAGGGCCAAGCTCGGATGTGATCGTGTCGGTCAGGCTGCGCAGATCATCGGCAAAAGCGCGGGCCTTGTCCCATTCGATGAGACTCTTTGCCCGCGCCAGCCCGGACAGCCGCCGGTCGATCAGCTTGGCAATGGCTTCGGGGCCGGACTTCCCTGCTAGCGCTGCTTTGACCTGCCGCCGGAACCCAGCATTGCGCTCGGCCTCTTCCAGCACCAGCTGCGCGAGTTTGTCGGCACCGAGATCTTTCAGCTTGTCAGTGGAGAGGGCAGGTTTGCGGGCCATGGGCAGGTCTCGGTTGGAAACAGTTGCCCCAATAAGTGCCTCGGCCAGGTTCGGGTGGCAAGTATTGGGGCGCATTTCAAGACTGGGTATCCCTCCTAATTTCCCTTCCGGGTACTACTCCCTAAGCGCCGAGCAGCCGTTTCCCAGTGTATTCCGGCCTTCTGCGCAGCTTTGTTGATCGAACAGGTTTCACGCAACGTGGCGGTGAGCTCTTCATTGTCGATCCCAGATTTCTCGTTTCCGTCACGAATTTGAACGCCATACCGCTGCAGCCATCCTGAAAGGGTCTTTGATTTGGGCCCGTGCCGCGCAGATAATTTTTCCAGACTGTCTCCCCGCTCGTACTCAAACTTTAATAGTTCCATGACACGCACATTGTTGGCTTCGAGAACATTTCGAGCGGCCGTGAAGGTGAGGCTATAGTAGTTGGCAAAATTTCGAAGCGATTGAGAGGAAGTGAAAACCTCTTCGATTTTCTTCGTATCCACAACACACACAAACAACCCATTGGTTGAATGCACACCATGCCAGAGAACCGCTCCCTTACTTCCAACAAAAGCAACTCCGATTGGCAAAATCATGCACAAACCTAAAATGGGGGGGTGAAGTGTAAAATCTGCACCTCGCGCCCGCACGTTTATTGACCAAGAGAATCAACCCTGATTCACCTAGTTTAAGAAGAACATGGTCCACCAAGTTTGACGAGGAATTATGAGCATCGACCTTCAACAGCATGAGCTCCTTAAGTTCAAACTGCGGTCCAATGGCAGTTCTTTGGCGTCAATCGCACGGCTACTTGGGGTTTCGCAGTCAACCGTTACGGTTGTTTGCCAAGGTTATCGTCGGTCGCACCGCATTCAATCTGCGATCGCGGATCAACTTGGCACCACACCCCAGCAACTTTTTCCAGATCGTTATCCAGCAGAGGAGGGTTCAGCCAACAACTAACACGGTCGACAAAAGGAAAAGGCCTTCCCATTGCATGAGAAGGCCCCTTCGAAATTAGGCGTCGTTTGCTACCGACCCTTCTTTCATCTCCCGAGTCGAACAAAAAGTCAACCTGCCGGGCCGCTCGCCTGGCGGGTTCCATAAACTCAACCTGATGAAAGGCGGACATGCGCCCTCATCCGCGCCGAATTCGGTCGGATGGGGCGGGGTCCGAACACATATGACTGACAGTTTGATTTACCGCGCTGCGGAGCCAAGCCGCGCGACCAGAAAAGTTGTGCGGCGCTCCAAGGCTAGCTTGCGCGGCAGCATGATTGCAAAGCTTCCTGCCTTTCCGCGACCACGTGTAATCCATTTTGAGAGCATGTTGGAATATCGTTTCCTCTGCTTGATGCTCGTGCAACCAGATGTGTACGACATTCAGGAGCAACCTACGGCAATCCGCTATCGCCGACATGATGGCAGCCAAGGCACTCATGTTTTCGATTTTCTTGTCACGCGGACCGATGGCAGCCGCACGGCTGTTGCCATCAAGCCGTTGCGTCGCGTTGAGAGCCGAAATTTCAATTCTGAACTGGCGTTGGTCGCTGCCTCGGTAACTAAAGATTTTGCAGATCGGATTAAGCTCGTGACCGATGCACAGCTTGATCGACATGCGGCAACTAAAGCCGAACGGCAACTGATGCGCGACCGGCCCTCGTTGACGGAGGTGGCAGCATGAATATGCGTTTGCGACTTTCGAATTCCGACTTGCTAAATCTCGATGGAGTTCACTACCGCCCCATCCAAGTTAACGGCGATGCCATCGTCCTTGAGCGGGCCGACCAGCCAGGGATCACACAAAGCCTATCGCATGAAGAGGTCCATGCACTCCTGTGTGCTCCGGGTATCCGTTATTTTTCAGGCCACTACGAACTTGCCCAAAGCCTTGTCCGACAAAGAGCGCCAGTCGATCTCATCATGGAACTACCTGCAAGCGTCCGCTCCAAACTTCTCTGGAGTACCGCGATTTGCGACGCGTTTCTTGAGTTGGAGGCAAATGGACGTGTTGTTCGCACCTATGCGTCCGTCACCGAAAATATCGCCACCCTAGAATACGAGACCAAGCGCCTTAATGGGCAAGCTTTCCGGGACAGAAACGTTCGTCGCGCAGGAGCCGAGATTCTCGGGCGAAAGTTCCCGTGTGCGAAAACCTTGCTCAGGCTGGTACGAACCTATGAAGGACACGGGCACGATCCGCTTGCGCTCCTGCCCCGCACCCACCGGTGTGGCAATCGTACGGCTCGTTGGTGCCACTCCACCGAGGCAATGGTTTCGGAAGTCATCGAAGTTTATGCGACGACACAACGCCCGACAAAAACGCAGGCGATATCTGAGACACAGCGCCGGATGAAGGAAGAAAACCAGCGCCGAAGAAATGCAGGGCTGGATGAGTTCGTCATCCCATCAGCCCGAAGTCTACAGCGGCGCCTTGCGGGAGCGGACCCCTATTATCTCTATGCAAAACGCTATGGCGTTGAAGCGGCGAACAGAAAGTACAACCTTTTCGAAACAGGCGTAGAGGTAGTCACTCCACTTGAAAGGGTTGAGATGGATGAAAACCGCCTCGACGTGATCTCCCTTCTCTCGCCAACAGGTATATTGGATCATCTTTCCGAGAAACAGATAGAAGAGCTGAAAGGACGGCGCTGGCTATACACGGCGAAGGACAGCGCGACCAAATGCATCGTCGCGATCCGATTGGCCAATACGCAAAACGCACAAGACGCGATCCGGACACTGCGCGATATCTTCCATGACAAAACGCCATATGCAAAGGCGGCAAATTGTGAGTGCGCGTGGGATCAGTTTGGCGGCATCGGTACGCTCGTCACCGATCAAGGGTCGGCCTTCATTTCCGAAGAGTTCCGGGCGGCTGCGCTCTCGCTTGGCGTGACGATGCACCTCCCACCTGCAGGCCTGCCGCAGATGCGCGGCAGCATAGAAAGTTTCTTCCGAACGGTAGGGCATAAGCTGATGCCACTCCTGTCAGGACGCACCTTTTTCAACCCGGTCGAACGAGCGGATTACCCGTCGGGACAGCTGGCTTGCCTAAGCGATGACGATCTGATCCGCATTCTTTTGACCTTCGTTGTCGACATATATCACAACGAACCGCATGGTTCACTTCAGGGAGAAACCCCTGCGAACTGCTGGAAGCGGCTTGTCAAAGAAGAAGGTACCTTGCCAGTCCCTGACGGGCTGGCACTTCGCAAGACCTTTGGTCGCCCGCTCGTGCGCAAACTTCGTGGTGACGGGGTGCGCTTCGCAGGACTTTCCTACAGCTGCGAGACTCTGCGTGATGCGTTCCTTCACTCGCCCGAACGCGAAGTGGAAATTCGGGCCGATCTTTTCGACATCGGATGGATCGCTGTTCGGGTCGGCGATACTTGGTATGCCGCAATCTGCAATCATCGCGGGTTCAACGGTGTGACATATACCGACTGGCAAGAAGCCTGCCGGGCCTTGCGGGTGAAACATGGCAAGGCCGCCGTTTTGTCCGAAGATACAGTCCACCGGGCCATCGCCCGAATTTCTGCAACCAATCGCTCTGCCATGCTGCGCATGCAGCTGACCCCTTTCCACGTCACCGACGAGGAAGTCGAACGGAATGAACGGTCGCTACATTTCTCGCTCAGCCCACCTTCAAATGACGGTTCCACCTCGACTCTCACCAACGACCCATTGAACGACGGCTTGGATATTCTTCCCGCTCCCGAACTGCCGACTCCCCGCGCGACACCGGAAAAACAAACGCCGCCGACACAAACCCAGCGCCGCAAATGGAGTTTTGATGATGAGTGATCTGATTATCCAGACGGCACAGGGTATTGCCGAATTGCGGGGACGCTTCATTCGTCATGAAAGGTATGAACCTTTGCGGGCGCGGTTTCAGCTATTGATCGAGAAGCGGCTGGCTGACATCGCTGCGGGGCGGACAACAGACGCCCACGGCATCGCGCTGTCCGGAGCCTCGGGGACTGGTAAGAGTTGCGCCATGGCGCAACTCCTCAATTCAGCGCGAGATTATCTGTCAGCATCAAGCTTCCCGCAGGCTTCTATCATTAGCCTCCGCGTACCTTCTCCTGCCACACTGAAATTCGTGGGCCAAATGGTTCTAAGGGCGCTCGGCTATAATCTCGCGACAGAGCGGCAGGCTTGGTACATCTGGGATCTCGTCCGCCATCAACTTCGTGCCAGAAAAATTCTGTTCCTGCATCTGGATGAGGCGCAAGACCTCAGTTCGCGCGGGACAGCCAAGGAACTGAACGCCGTGGCCTCCATGCTGAAGACGCTGATGACCGACGAACAATGGCCAGTCGGGATTTTGCTTTCGGGAACGGAAGAACTGGAAACAATTCTCAATCACGATCCGCAGCTCGCACGACGGCTGGATACGGTCCATTTTGGACCGCTTTCAGCTGTCCACCATGCTCCCGAGGTCATAGCGTTGGTGGACGGTTATGCCCAGAGAGCCGGGATCAGCGCAGATGCTAGCGTATCAATCTTGGCCTTTGCAGAGCGCCTCATACACAGCGCAGCATTCCAGTTCGGCCTTGTCATAGAGATCACCATCGCAGCTATCGAAGTCGCTCTACTCGAAGAAACCGAGACCCTGACACAGGCGCATTTCGCAACGGCCTATGAAATCCGTTCGTCCTGCACAGACGCATTCAACCCGTTCATCGTGCCGGACTATTTCAAGATCGACGCACGCAAAGTCTTCACGAGGGAGATGCAATGATGTTTTCACATTTCACCCAGCTGCCGCTCTCCGTAGAGCACTTTCCCGGGGAAACGGCGACTTCGGTTGCTTCCCGCTTGGCGCTGCTGAATGGTGCGCCGCGACTGATTGCTTTCTGCTCTGACATCGGCATCAGCCATTCTGGCCTCACAAACGGTCGTGAACAGGAGGTCCGGGACATCGCCGCGTTGGCCGGGCATGATGCGGAATCTCTTCTCTTCTCGACGCCTCATCACTTCGAATCTCGGTGGTTTCGGCTGGGGCGTGAGCGGCTGAAATTCACCGCGTTTTCCCGCACACAGACGCGCGCCTGCCCTGTGTGCGCAAGCGAAGGCCTGGAAACGAGCAATCGAGCGAATGTGGGTCATCTGGGGCTCTGGCAGATAAGCTCGATACGGTCCTGCGCATTACACGGCTGTCTGCTAGCCTCCATTCCAGTCCCAACCAGCAACAAGGACGTCTTCGATTTTGCACACCTGGTCGAACACCATAGGTTCGACAAACCGATCCCAACTCCCGCGCATTCGGGCCTCGAAAGCTACCTTGCGCGCCGGATCGCCACCGGTTCTGGCAGTAATTGGCTGGATAAACTGCCCTTTCATGTCGCCGCACAGACTGCCGATAACCTGGGCGTTCTCTTGACCCTTGGACCGGACGCAAAGCGATCTGAAGTTACAAATTTGGAGTGGGTAGCAGCAGGTGACGCGGGCTATCAGGTCCTGAAGGATGGCCCCGACGCCCTACATGCAGCACTGCGCGATCTGAAGGTTGGTTACGTCAATGAAACCGGCCGATACCGCACACGCTACCGGTGCTTCTTCGATTGGCTGCGATTCAGGAATGACGACCGTGACTTTGACTGTATCCGCGACTTGGTTCGTGACTTCGTGTGGAGAAATTTTCCTGTCGCCAAAGGAGCTCTCGTGCTTGGCGAACCATGCCCTGAGCAACATGTGCACTCGCTATCGACCGCCGCAACAGCAACTGGGATCACCCGACGCCAACTAGCCCGCCGCCTCTGTGCCATGGGCTGGGCACGCCCGAGTGGCGGGACAAACGGTATCGAATTGACCGATTTCATTCCGACGGATGTGGTTGAGCGCATCAAGTCGGAATTCTCCGGCTTGCTCAACGCTACTGAGGCTGCGGCATATCTGGGGATCAAACGCTTCATGCTGACAAAGCTTAGCCAGCCGCAGCTCATCCCGCTCTTCATGTCCCAAGACAAAACCTATCCGCTCTACCAACAGACAGCTCTGGACGAGTTTCTAGCGCGCCTTGAATATCTGCGTGAACGATACGCCCCGATTGACGGATGGCTGGAAATTGCCACTGCCGCGCACCGGCTGAAGATCACCACCGAGCGCGCCGTGACTCTCATCTTATTGCATAAACTGCCTCTTCGTCCCGCTCGCAAAGACGTGATCGGGTTCCGGGATTATTACGTCGCTCTCGCGGACCTACGTGAAGCTCTCACACTGCCTGCAATTGGCGCAGTTCATCCGGTTCGCGCTGCGCAACTTCTCTGCCTGAAGCCCAAAACCGTGTCCGCACTGATCAGACGCCACTACATCGAAAAGGTCGTCGTTCGGAATTCAATAACCGGAAAAGACGTCGATTACGCGTGCCCGATATCGGTCGAGCTGTTCGCCGAATTGTACATTTCCTTATGGGAGCACAGCAAAGACAAACGCCTCTCACCAACAGGGCGTCACGTGCGTGGGCTAGAACTCGAAGCCTACCAGTTGGACGTCAGCGCGGAGACGGAGCCAATCTACCGACGGGAAGACGTCCTCCACATCTAAATGAACTGCACCGGCCGTTTGGCCGGTCTTTCTTTGGCCTTAGGTGGAAAAACTATGTGTCCCAAATGGAAAGGCAGACGCTCCAACAGGAACAACCGGCACTGATTTTGTTGGGTTTTTCCGGCCAAAAATGGAAGATCTATGTGGCCGTTTCCAGCACTTGATACGTGCCAGATAATCCTGCCTTTCTCGTCAGAGGACTTGCCTCTGCCGCGCAGACGGCTGCCATTTTACCCATAAAAATCCATGCTGCTTTGATTGGCACCATTTCGGCGCGCTGATCGCATCGTAGCCTCCCCCTCTCGTTGAACCCGAGGATGGCCCATGGGTGACCATTTCTTCGTCGTGACGGGCAGTCCAGTTGACAGCGTCGAGATATGGGAATCGAACGCGATCATCCTCTATCTCACCGCCCTGCTTCCGAAGGCCGGGATGGGGCCTGTCGCGGGCGATCCGCAGCGGGGGCAATATCTGAGCTGGTTAGCGTGGTATGGCAACGTGATCGAGCCGGTCATCGCCTTCGGAACGGCCGAGCTGTCGCATCCGGTCCTCGATGTCACGTTCCGGGGCGCTCCATGAAGTAACGGTTGGCGGTGTTCGCCTAATCAGTGAATTTCTGCTTGTTCGCGGTCGGCACCGCCAAGATGCACCCGTCGACATAGCTCATTGTCATTTCTCCCTCTCATTTTCCCTTCACATGATACAAACCAAGTGGTATGTATATCAATATGCCGAGACCCACCAAACATTCCCCCGAGCGCGGCGACGCGAAGACGCGGCTTCTGGAAGCCGCCCGTGACGTGATCCGCCAGAAGGGATTCGCCGCAACCTCCGTTGATGACCTTTGCCAATCGGCGGGGGTGACGAAGGGCGCATTTTTCCATCACTTCAAGACCAAGAACGCGCTTGGCGTGGCGGCCGCGAACTACTGGGCCGAGACCACCAGCGCCCTATTCGCCAGCGCGCCCTATCACCAGCCGGACGATCCGCTGGACCGGGTTCTTGCCTACCTTGATTTCCGCAATGGGATCATCGGGGGAGAGACATATCAATACACCTGCCTCGTCGGCACCATGACGCAGGAGGTCCACGACTCCGCCCCCGCGATCCGCGATGCCTGCGCGGACAGCATCCTCGGCCATGCCGCAACGCTTGAGGCTGATATCGAAGCGGCCCGGGAGCAACGCGGCATCGACGCAGACTGGACCTCCGCAAGCCTCGCGCGTCATACGCAGGCCGTGCTTCAGGGTGGGTTCATCCTTGCCAAGGCGACCGGCGATCCGGCCCTCGCCCGAGAGAGCGTCGATCACCTGATCCGCTATGTGCGAGCGCTTTTCGACCTCGATGCCGAATCAGAAACGACAACAGAGAGGGAGAGTTGACCAATGAAACATGCAGCCAAGGTGCGGACCTGCCTCTGGTTCGAGAAAGGTGGCGTTGAGGCGGCCAAGGAATATGTCGCTCTGGTGCCGGGCAGCCGGATTGAAGCGGTGCGCGACAATGGCCAGCCTGACGATCCGATGATCGTCGAGTTCAACCTGGCCGGTGCGCCGATGATGATCCTGACAGCGGGCCCGCATCACAAATTGACGCCCGCCGCCTCGATCAGCGTCCTCACTGAGGATCAGAAGGAAACCGATCAGCTCTGGGACGCGCTGACCGGAAATGGGGGCGAGGCCGGACACTGTGGCTGGGTGGTGGACCGTTTCGGCGTATCCTGGCAGATCGTGCCGAAGCGGATGCCGGACCTTCTGGCCAGCGAAGATCCGGGCATCGTTCAGCGCGTAAGCAAAGCCATGATGCAGATGGGCAAGATCGATATTGCGGCATTGGATGCGGCAGCAAACGAGCCAGCGCATGGGTGATTCAACCGAGATCGCATGTTCCTGCGGACAGACCCGCCTTGAGGTACAGGGCAAACATATCGCCAGCATCGAATGTTGCTGCTCGTCCCGCCGGGAGGCCGCCGCACGGATGCAAGGACTTGATGGCGCGCCGTTGATTTTGACAAGCCATGACGCCACGCCTTTCGTGATGTCGCGCAAGGATCGGTTGCGGTCTATTTCGGGGCCTCGAGAACCCTGCCTCGTTTCGGCTGGCACCGAATACCTCATCCGCGCGGGTGATCGCGACCTGCTGCAATACGCCGGTCAATCTTGATGTCAAACACGGTCATTGGTTGAGCCTCTACGGCACGCTCTGGCCAGACGGCGCGATGCCGACAACGGAGATGCGCAACATGGCCTCGGATCTGCCCGAAGGAGCGCGCCTGCCGGACGACATTCCAAACGCAAGGAAACAGGACCTGGCCTTCTGCGCAAGAAACTTCGGCGCTTGGGTCGCGATGCGGTTCCGCAATCCGAAGACACCGAAAACAGGAGAGATCAATGTCCGACACTGAAGAAATGATCGAAGTCGAGAGCATCACGCAGCCAGGCAAGATAAAACGCGTGAACCGCGCCAAGTATCTAACCATGCGCGACGCCTTCCTTCCGGTGCTTCCGACCGAAGCACCCGGAATGACCTTCGCCGATGCCAAAGCGGCCTTGCAGCCTGATCTTTGTGACGCGTTGTTCCCCGGCGGTGACAAAGCTGGCTGGTGGTTAGCCGCCGTGCAGCTCGACCTGGAAGCCATGGGCGTGATCGAGCGCGGTAGCAAAGGGCCGGTGCGCTTATTCAGAACGAGGACACCGGAATGAAAATCAATCACCTCTTTCTCAGTATCAATGCAGCCGATTTCGCCGCTCAGTCCGAGTGGTGGAAAAATTTCATCGGCCGGCCTTGGGACCGCGAACCGATGCCCTCCTGCCGCGAATGGGATCTGACGGGTCGCGTGCTGTTCCAGGTTCTCGACAGCGATGATGGCCAGGGTGGCACGACCGTGACACTGCACGTTCCCGATCTAGACGCAGAGACCGAAAGGCTGGGCCGCGCGGGGATCGAGGTGCCAGAGCCGGTGAAGGTCGAGGGGTTCGACACGCTGCGCTATGCGGAGTTCGCCGATCCCGAGGGCAACACAGTGGGTCTTCTCGATGGCAGTTGAGGGGAGCGTGCGCGGGCGCCGACAGTTTCGAATACGCGATGAACTGCCATTCTTCGTATTGCCGACGGGCGACCGGGTCCGCCTTCAAGCCTATGGCCGGAATCGGCATCGACAGAATCGGAATCGTCTCTGGCGAAGATCATCTGTCGCGCCCGGCACGCTTATCGATACGCCGGGCATCCGGCCGGCGGCGCATATATTCGTGGGATCGAAGGCCGAATGGTTTGAGATTACGGACGACCTCCCGCAGCACCTCGCGTTCGGCTGACGGGCCGGCTACAGTTTCTCACCCGGCAACTTGCTGGCTTGCCGGACCCAGTCCACGAACCGTTCCTCGTCGAAATCGTCCTCCTCGTGGATGTTGAGATACCGGACCTTCTCCTGCTTGGAGCTTTCCGGCGGGGGCGGATCGAGCGAAGCACCATCGAAGAACGTCACCTTCACGTATTTCGTGAAGCAGTGATAGCTCAGGAACCAGACGTCCTTCTGCGTTCCGTAGAAGGGTGAATTCCATTTGACGGCCTTGGTCACGTCGGGGACGGCTTTCTCGATCAGATCGTCGAGGCGGCGACCGATTTTCCGCTTCCAATCCGGCATGGCGGCGATGTAGTTCTCGACCGGGCTGTTACCGTAGCCCTTGGGGATCTGGGGATTGCCTCCCGACAGCAGTTTTACATCATTGTCTTTGCTCATCTACTTGCTCCTTGCCCCGTCGAATTTCAGTTGCGGCAGATGCGATCACCGCTCGTTGTGCCCCTTGCCCATCATGATCTTCGGCTTGGCCTTACGCACCCGACGGGCGCGTGTTTCGGATTTCCTGGCATCCCCTATATGCAGAACGTAGCTGCGCTGGCGCCCCGGAGTCAGGTCCTCGAAGGCTTTGGCTAGCTCCGCGTCGTCGTCCAGCGCGTCCCGAAGCTCGGCGGGATAGTCAAGGTCGTCCCTCTCGCTGAAATCGACCTCCAGCCCATCCTTTTCTGCTTGCACCGCCTTCTCGATGAATTCCCGGATCAGGTCTTCGCTGTCCGCGATCTCCTCCAGGCTCTCGAACCGCATCTGCCGCATCGCCTGCGAATGCTTGCCGGGCCGAACCAGCACGTCATCCGGATCCTCCAGAAGCGATCCCTTGAAGAACCCGAGCGCGCAGTGATTTTTCTTGCCGTAGATGATCACGACGTTGTTGCCCTTGTAGGTGTAGCAGAGCTTTGCCCACTTGACGGCTTCCTCCAAGCCGCAGTCGAGAATCAGGTCGCGCAGCGCCCTACGCTCCGTGTTCCAGTTCTTCTTGCCCAATAGGTCGTTGACGCTTGGATCATCTGCCACGGTCGGTCTCCTGGATCACAGCCGAGCAACGAAGAGCCGCCCGAGCGCGATCACCGCGCAGACCGCCGCGACGCCCAGCCAGTAAAACATCGGTCCATTTTCCTCCGCACCGGCACGGAGATGGAGACCTGAGAACATCAGCATCTCGACGGCAACGGCAATGGCGGCAAGCGGCACGATCCAGCCGAGCGACGGCACAAGGGCCGGGATCACCAGCCCGATGGCGCAGAGCAGTTCCAGCGGGATCAGCAGCAGCCAGACCGAATGCGGCAAGGCGCTCAGCGTCGGGATCGACGCTTCGGAATTGACGATTTTCCAGCCCGCGCCGATGGCCGTGTGCAGTGCCAGAAGGACCTGAAGTATCCATAGAAATATGTTCATTTATGCACTCCTTGAAATTCGCACTCAGTCGAGGCCTGCTGTCACCTGTTCCAGCTTGTCCAGAAACCGCGTCCAGCCCGAGATCGCGCCGCGATAGGCCTGTTCCTGATCGGCGGTGAAGCCGGTCTGTTCCATCCGCAGGTGCGTGCCGGTATCGGTTTCGGTCAGCGTCCAGGTCACGACGCTTTCGAGCCCGTGCGCCTGCCACGAATAAGACAGGGACTTCTGCGGCTCGACCGCCAGAACCTTGCAGGCAATTGTGCCCCACTCGGCGTCCAACTCGAAACGATGGCCGACCTCGGCCTTGAAATCGCTTTCCATCAGCCACTCCTCGATAAGGTGCTTTTGCGTCAGCGCGCGCCAGACCTTTTCGGGAGCATGACGCAGGTCGCGCTCTTTGACGACAGTGCGGCTGTCTTTGCCAGCGCCGTTCATTGATCCATCCTCCCCAGCAGATTTTCGAGGCTGTCGAGCTTCGTATCCCAGAACCCGCCCATTTGTCGGGTCCAGTCGATTAGTGGGTCCAGCGCCTTTTTCCGGGCGGAGTAGTGCGTCTGTCGTCCTTCGTGGCGACCGCTGACCAGTCCCGCCCGTTTCAGAACGCCCAGATGCTTCGAGACAGCCGGTTGGGAAATCCCCGCCTGCTCGGTCAGAGCTGCGACAGTCTGTTCACCGTCGAGACACAGGCGTTCGAAAAGCGCCCGCCGCGTGGGATCGGAGAGGGATTTGAATACGGCGTCGTGATCCGGCTTCATGAATAACTCCGCGGCTATGATTGATAGATAGCCGCGCGGTTATGGGTTGTCAAACCATGCGTGTGACACGGGCTTCTTGCTTATCTGCGTCGCCACGAACTCCCATCCGCGAGAGACCCATTCGCGTAGGGTGCGCTCCGATTGACGCCCGGACGGATCGACCAGAACGAACCCTTGCGGCCTCCGCCCCGACATTTCCATCGGACTGACGTGTTCTTCTTCTAAGGTGGCGCTATCGGCGTCTTTTCCGACCCGGACCATCATCAGCGCGTCCCCGGTCACACCGCTCACGATGGCCGGGACTGCATTACCGCCGATGACATCGCAGCTGCCCGTTCGAGGTGCCGTCGCCTTGTGCCAGATGATGGAACGGGAGCTGCGCGCGTGACGGCCGGTCCGATATGCCCCTGCATCCGCCGCCCAGGAACACGGGCATTCTGTGATGCCATGTGCTGTCCGATCGGACAGGGTGAGAGAACAAGTTGGGAACAACTCAAAACCCGCGATTGCGGCATCTCACAACTGCCACATTGAGAAACGACATGGCGTTTCCGGGGGCCTCAGGCCGTAAAAAGGCGCTATTCTTTGCGAAACTTGATGACAGACATACTGTACAAACCGCCACATGGTTGCTATTTACGCCCTCAATTAACATCTTTGCGGTCCATATTCAGAGAGGTGGTGTCAACCACATGCAGGTCAGTGTTCGCGACAA
The DNA here is from genome assembly GCF_048268605.1 of Primorskyibacter flagellatus. Classification (NCBI taxonomy): domain Bacteria; kingdom Pseudomonadati; phylum Pseudomonadota; class Alphaproteobacteria; order Rhodobacterales; family Roseobacteraceae; genus Primorskyibacter; species Primorskyibacter flagellatus. Next base: position 23,953 of record NZ_JBLWVF010000021.1, on the reverse strand, counting down.
CAATGTCGATCAAGCCCTTCGGGTTCTTAAGAAAAAGCTTCAGAAAGAGGGTGTTTTCCGTGAAATGAAGCTTAAGCAGCATTTCGAAAAACCTTCCGAGAAGAATGCTCGTCAAAAAGCTGAAGCGATTCGTCGTGCCCGCAAGCTCGCGCGCAAGAAATTGGAGCGCGAGGGATAAGTTTTTATCCCTTGATGCTGAACGAATGAAGCTCCCGTCGCCTTTTGGCCGCGGGAGTTTTGGTTTTGAACGGACCGTTATGTGCAACTTGGCGCGACAAGTCTTGCCAAGCCGGATGATAATCCACTCTTGCCCAGGTTGCTATCGCGGGAAAAGCAATGCCGACGTGCGGCCTTGCTGACCGACGGCATTTGGCCGCCAGACATGTGCCGAGGTCACGGGATCCGCTCTTTGAGCGGTCCCGGACACACGAGCAGCTTTATTTCGAAGATGACGCGCCGCGGCCAAGACGTAGCGGCATGTGGCGGTTCACATCCTTGTAGAGCAGATAGCGGAACGGGCCGGGGCCACCGGCATAGCAGGCCTGCGGGCAGAAGGCGCGCAGCCACATATAATCGCCGGCTTCGACCTCCACCCAGTCTTGATTCAGCTTATAGACAGCTTTGCCTTCCAGGACATAAAGACCGTGTTCCATCACATGGGTCTCAAGGAACGGAATCACAGCGCCGGGTTGGAGCGTCACGATGGTGACATGCATATCATGGCGCAGGTCGGCGGGATCGACAAATCGCGTTGTCGCCCATTTGCCGTCTGTGTCCGGCATCACGGTCGGGGCGATATCCTGCTCGTTGGCGATAACGACGTCGGGGGCATCCAGCCCTTCAACCGGCTCATAGGCTTTGCGCACCCAGTGAAACCGCAGCATTTCCGTGCCGGTGTTGTGCAATGCCCAATCGGTCGCAGGCGGCAGGTAAGCATAGCCCCCCTCGGCCAGAGTATGGGTTGCGCCGTCCACAGTCAGCGTCGCGGACCCTTCGACCACGAACAAGACGGCTTCGGCTCCGGGATCGGTCTCGGCCCGATCTGAACCGCCCCCCGGCGAGACCTCCATGATGTATTGCGAGAAGCTCTCGGCAAAGCCGCTCAGCGGTCTTGCGATCACCCAAAGCCGGGTCTTGTCCCAGAACGGCAGAAAACTGGTGGTGATGTCCCGCATCGTGCCCTTGGGAATAACCGCATAGGCGTCGGTGAACATCGCACGGTCGGTCAGCAGTTGTTGCTGAGAGGGGTGCCCCCCGGTCGGAGCGAAATATTTTGCGGTCATCGGCGTCCTCGATCCTGTTAGTTTGTGGTCATTATGGACGCGCAGGCCCAAGACAACCATTGCCATTTGCAAGACAAGAGTTTCAGGGGATTTTTGATAGTGCTAAAAATCTTCGCCGAAAGGCCGAATAAATGCCGCGGCGTTTCCGACGGGTGACACGCCTTGGGTGTCGCAGGACTTCAGATCTCGTGCACGCGCAGCTCGTCGCCACAGACCTGTCGGGCGATATCGACGACATGGCGGTGGTGGGTCAGGTAGATCGCCTGCCCGGTGCGTCCGATCCGCGCCATCACATGACAGGCCGCACGCGTCCGGTCCTCGTCAAAGGTCTCAAAAATGTCATCGCAGAAAAACGGCAGAATCGTGCCTTGCTGGGCAAGCTGTTCATAGGCCGCTGCCCGCAGCGCCAGGTAAAGCTGAAAGCGCGTGCCCTTGGACATATCCTGCGCCTGTTTCGACTGCCCCGCAGGATCAAGCGCGATCAGTGTCTCTGCGGTGCCGTCCGGCTGCGTCATCAGCCGTGTATAGGCGCCGTTGGTTAGTTCTGAAAACGCCGTTTCGGTGGCTTTCATCATACCGCTGCGATGGGTGTCGCGGTAGCGCCGGATCGCCTCTTCTGCCAGATCATGGCCAAGATGCAGTTCCAGATAGGCCAGTGCGGTTTCCTGCATCTCAAGCTCGAGGGTCGCCTTGCGTTCGGTGAGCACAGCAATATCGGCATCGCCGGTCACCGCGCGCAAATCGCGTTCGGCGGCACTGCGCGTGGCGATGGCGTCGCGGTAGCGGTCCTCTATCGCCTTGCCGTCGCTGTTTAGCTGCATCAGTTGCACCGCCAGGCTTGTGTCGGTCACGCCGTCCAACATGCTGCGGGCAGCGGTCAGATCGGCGACGTTTAGCGTGAGGCACAGCCTGGACAACAGCGCCGCGCGGCTGGCCTTTGCCTGGGTCACCTGTTGCGCCTGCCCGACCGTCTTTCGCAGGGCGTCGAGTGTTGTCGTGTCCGCATCCTTCGGGAAGGCGCTGGCGATGTCTTGCATCTTGGCTTTGATCGCATCCAATGCCAGCAGCGCCTTGTCGCGCGCGTCGTGATGGCGGCGGAGCCTGTCGATCGTTTCGGCATGCTGCTTTTCCGCCGCGTCCGCTTGATCCGCCGTGTCACGAAGTGCCGCAAAGGCAGCCAGTGGGTCGGACAGGTCGGATGCGTCCGTAAATGCGGCCAAAGCGTCTGCGAAGTCGCGCTGATCCGCTTGCATTGCGTCGATCTGCCGGACGATGCTCGTGCGTCTTGTGTCCAACTCGCGCAAGCTTCTCAGTGGGGCGAAGGACCGGTCCAGTGCATCGCCTGTCACGGCGTCCTTGAAATTTTCCTCTACCACCGTGGTCCAGGCCGAGATGGCTGTTTCAGCCGTTTCTTCGCACGCCAGAAGTTGCGCCTGCCGGCGTTCCCGTTCGGCGTGAAGCTCGTGTATCCGGGCACGCGCGGTTTGCGCTGTTTCGCGCAGTTTACGGGCCTCTGCTGCGCACGTCCGGGCAGTCCCCAGCAAGGTTTCGAAATCCGGATTGTCCAGATCAAGATGCGGAGACAGCGCCTCTGACAGACGCGCGGCCTGATCAAAGACACCGGCATTTTCGGCCCTGATGCGACCCAACCGTTGTTCCGCGGCCTGCGCCTCGGTCAAGCGCGCGACCCATGCGGCAAAGGCAGGCGGGGTCAGGTGGGCGTCGATCCCGGTCTCGCGGGCGGCATCGGTCAGTTGCGCCTCCACCTTCGCCAGATTTCCGGCAAGCGCATCCCGCTTTGTCTTTGCCTGCTGGATGCGGTGCTGGGCGCGTTGGGCGTCTTCCTCAAGCTGGCGAAGCTGGCCAAGTTCCCGCGCATGGCCCAGTCGCGCATGCGCAGCCGCATCCACCTGACCCATCACAGCCTCGAAGGACTCCGCCGTCGCTTCGGTCAACGTCTTGCGGTGGCTTTGCCAAAGCGCGTCGCGACGTTCCAGAAGGGCGCGGGCCGCATCATCGCCAAGCAACGCACCGGAGGCTGCCAGCGCGTCAATTTTAACCGAACGATCAGCGGCGTCAGCTTCCAGTGTCGCTATCTCATCGTCGGTCGCACGCAGTTCGGTACATAGCCGCGCAAGCGTCTCGGCCAATGCCGAGGCTTCTGCGCTGGTCAGTGGACAGACCGGCAATTCTGCAAAGCCTTGCCCCTTCAAAAGCAATGCGTCGCGGGTTTCGGCCCTGTTCCGTTTTGCTTCGGCCACAGCCTGCTGCGCTTCCGCATGGCGCGGGGCCAACGTATCAACTGTAAAGCGGTCGAGGACGGCCCCGATGTCAGGTGCGCCCTCTTCATCTTGGGTGGGGATCGCCGCCTCGGCCCCGGCGATCCGGTCTTCCAACTGGGCAAACTCGTCTCGTGCGGCCTCTGCCTTCTGCATCGCCGCACGCTTGGCATCGCGCGCCGCTTCCAACTGTGCCAGCGCCCCCGGCGCCAGAACCAGCGTTTCCGGGTCAGTGTCCTCGGCAACGCCCAGATCGCGGGCGGCGAGGGTCATGTCGGTCCGTACCTCTTCCAGCGTGCGGCGGCGCTTTGGCAGGTCTTTCCCGGCGGTGGCATGGCGACTGCGCAGATCGTCCAGATCGTCCAGCGCCGCGCCAAGGGCAAGGTGTTCGGGATGCCGCTCAACCCCGTCGCGCTGGCCTTCCAACACCTCGATTTCGCGTGTCAGACGTTCTTGATCCGTCTTGGCCTGCCGTTGCTCGGTCAGCATGCTGACCAGCGCCTCGGGGTCGATGTCGAGCCGCTCAGGATATCCCGGATGCGCATTGATGACCGCGTCCAAACCGTCGATCTCGGCCAACATCGGCAGCGCATCTCGCATGGCCAGGGTGGCGGCATGGTCGCTTGCATGCGCCGCGCGCACTTCGCCGATCTCGGCCTCTTCCTGCGCGGCGCGGTCGCGGGCCTGCCGCAGCGCCCGATAGGCACCGGCGGTGACATCCTCCTCGCGAATCCGGTGGTCAATGTCTTTCAGTTCCGCCTTGAGTTCTGCCATGCGGGTCTTGCTGCTGCGCTTTTTGTAAAGCGCATCGGCGCGGCCGCGCACCGAACCCAGTACCTCGGTCAGATCACTGATCCCTGCCGCCGCCGAAAACAACAGCCGCCCGATATCGCCCTTGGCGCTGGCAATTCCTTCACCGCCGCGCTCGATGGTTTCATCGTCAAGACACAGCAGGTTGCGATAATCGTCCAACCCCAGCCCGCCCAGATGCGCTGCCAAGACCTGTTCGGGCAGCGCCTTGCCTTGCGCGTCCACCAGATTGGCGTTGCGCGTCGGCAGCCGGGTCAGTTCGGTTTCGGTATCGCCCAGATCCAGCACGCCCGAGATGCGCAGTGTCTTGCGGTCGTGCTGAAAGGCATAAGGCTCGCGTAACGGAAAGCCGTAGAGCAGCCGCAGAAAGCCTTCCATCGTGGTGGTCTTGCCGGCCTCGTTGGGGCCGTGGATCAGGTGAAAGTCCGAAGCCCCCTCGCGGCGCGGACCAAAATCGTAGGACTTGCCGGAAAACTGGCCGAACAGATCCAGATCAAGCCGTCGTAGCCGGATCATTCCGACGCCCCTTTCATCAGCGCTGTCACATGATGCGCGCCCGTCTCGGCCAAGCGCTGCGCAAGCGCGGTTGCGGCGGCCTCATCGGGGATCAGGGCCGCGCGGATATGGGCGGGCAGTTCGGACAGTATCTCTGCCAGTTGCGTCTCTATCTGTGCGGCATAACCGGGCTCGGTTCGGATGGCCTGCATAAGCGCGGACAATTCAGCAGTGGCGCTGCTATCCACGCGCGGCCCGTCCGGATCGGAAAGCGCAATTTCCAGCTTTTCGACCCAGAGGCATCCGGTTTCGCGCGCCATGCCGTTGACGGTCTCTGCCCAGGTGTCGCGGTCACGTTCTACCTGCCAACGCCGGGCGAATCCTCCGGTAAGGCGAAGACGCAGGATCGCGGCATCTGACTTCAGCGACGCCGCGCTGTCCTGGATGGCCTTGCGCAGATGGTCACGCAGCGCATCCTCGTCCTCGGAATCCGTGACGTCCACCTCCACGGGCAAAAACTCGACCTGACTGGTATGACATTCGGAAACGCTGATCTGGCCGCCCTCGACAGACAGCAGCGTGGCGCTGTGGGGGCCGGGTTCCCCGATATCGCGACCCTGAGGCGTGCCGGGCATGACGATCCACGGCGCTTGTGCATGGACCTGCCGTTTGTGGATATGGCCAAGCGCCCAGTAATCAAACCCCATCGCGCCAAGCTCTGCCACGGTACAGGGCGCGTAGGTGTCATGCCCCGCCGCACCGGCCAGCGAGCTGTGAAGCAAAGCAATATTGACCGCGCCCGCGATGGGGGGCGCGAATTTTGGCAGCAAACTGTCAGGCGCGTGACGGCCGCTGAAGCTGACACCGTGGATCCAGATGTCATGTGCGCCCAGTTGCACGGCACCACCGCGGCCGCTGAAGACATGGACGTTATCGGGCAGCGCCACTTCACCGGTGATGGGATTTTCGGCGTCGTGATTGCCTTTTATCAGGAAGACAGGGATGCCCGCATCCCGCAGCCGGTCAAACTGCGTCGTCAGAAACGCCGCCGTTCGGGCACTGCGGGCGGCGCCATCATACAGGTCTCCGGCGATCAGCAATCCCGCCACATCCTCGTCCAACGCCGTGTCGACGATACGGGTGAACGCGCCACGCGTGGCGGCCTGTACCCGATCACGCAAATCAGGATCGCGCAGCGCAAGCGATTTCAACGGCGAGTCGAGATGTATGTCGGCGGTATGTAAAAGCTTGATCACGCTGGCCTCTTTCGCGGCGCAGTCTTGTCCACGCCGCGAGGATTTGCAATCGGATGATTTGCCTGACCAGTCCGTACGTTCAGTCCAGCGCCGTCCACGCCGCATCGGCCTTGGACGAGGCAATACAGGCCGAGATAAAGCGCATGCCGTCCAGCCCGTCCTTGATCGTGGGGGCATGTACGCCCTCGGGCAAGGGCGTGCCGGAATCGGCGTGGCGGATCAGGTGCGCGGCCTCGGAATACAGCGTGGCAAAGCCTTCGAGATAGCCCTCTGGATGGCCCGGTGGGATGCGGGTAGTGCGCAGCCCGGCCTCGTTCGCGCCAGCGCCGCCACGGGTCAGGATCTGCTTGGGCCGTCCGAACCGGGTAAACGTCATCCGGTTGGGGTTTTCCTGCGCCCATTCCAGCCCGCCCTTTGTGCCATGCACGCGCAGACGCAGGGCATTTTCATTGCCTACCGCCACCTGACTGGCCCAAAGCATGCCTTTGGCGCCGCCGTCGAACCGCAGCATGACATGCACGTTGTCATCAACCTGCCGGTCCGGCACGAAAGCGTCCAGATCCGCCGCCAGCGACGTGGCTTTCAGCCCGGTGACAAAACTGGCAAGGTTGAACGCATGGGTGCCGATATCGCCCACACAGCCCCCCGCGCCAGAGCGTGCCGGATCGGTGCGCCAGTCGCCTTGCTTGTTGCTGGCGGGTTCGGTCAACCAGTCCTGCGCATATTCCACCTGAACAACGCGAATCTCGCCCAGATCTCCTGCCGCTACCATGGCTTGCGCCTGCCGGATCAGCGGATAGGCGGTGTAGTTATGCGTCAGGATGAACTGCCGACCGGTCTCGCGGACGACCCTGGCGATCTCTGCCGCCTGTTCGGGCGTCGCGGCCAGTGGCTTGTCGCAAATCACATGGATGCCCGCCCGCAGGAAGGCCACGGCGGGCGCGGCATGCATGTGGTTGGGGGTGACGATGGCAACGGCGTCAATGCCTTCGTCGCGCGCCGCCTCGGCCTTGGCCATCTCGGCAAAATCGGCATAGCTGCGATCTGCCGCAATGCCCAGTTCCGCCGCAGAGGCCGCGGCGCGTTCCGCGTCAGAGCTTAGCGCGCCTGCGACCAATTCCCACTGTCCGTCGATCCGTGCGGCGATGCGGTGCACGCCTCCGATAAAGGCCCCCTGCCCGCCGCCGACCATGCCCAATCGCAACCGTTCCATCATTGAATCCCCAGCATCTTGCGGAGGGCGCCCATGTCGGTTTCGCCGCCTGCGAAATCGTCGAACGCCTTGTCCGTGGTCTCGATTATGTGGTGCGCGATAAAGGGCGCGCCTTCGGCAGCCCCCTGTTCCGGGCTTTTCAGGCAACATTCCCATTCCAGCACCGCCCAGCTGTCATAGCCGTGTTGCGCGAGTTTTGAGAAAATCCCTGCAAAATCCACCTGCCCGTCCCCAAGGCTGCGGAACCGTCCGGCGCGGTTCAGCCAGGGCTGATAACCGGAATAGACGCCCTGACGGCCATCGGGATTAAACTCCGCATCCTTGACGTGATAGGCGCAGATGCGTTCGTGGTAGATGTCGATGAACGCAAGGTAATCCATCTGTTGCAGCAGGAAATGCGAGGGGTCGTAGTTGATCCGCGCGCGGGTATGACCGTTCAGGGCATCCAGAAACATCTCGTATGTGGCACCGTCAAACACATCCTCGCCGGGATGGATTTCATAGCCGATATCAACGCCGTTTTCATCGTAGACATCGAGGATCGGCTTCCAGCGGCGGGCAAGCTCTGCAAAGGCCTCGTCGATCAAGCCTTCGGGGCGCTGCGGCCACGGATACAGAAACGGAAACGCCAGCGATCCGGTGAAACTGACCGACACATCAAGGCCAAGCATCCGGCTGACCCGTGCCGCCTTGGTCACCTGATCCACCGCCCATTCCTGCCGGGCCTTCGGATTGCCATGCACCGACGCAGGCGCGAAGGCGTCAAAGGCAGTGTCATAGGCCGGGTTCACCGCGACAAGCTGGCCCTGCAAATGGGTCGAAAGTTCGGTGATCTCGACGCCCGCATCGGTGCAGATGCCCTTGACCTCGTCGCAATAGGTCTGGCTGTCGGCGGCTTTGTCCAGATCAAAGAGCCGCGCGTCGAAAGTGGGGATCTGGACACCTTTGTAGCCCAGACCGGCGGCCCATTTGGTGATCGCTTCAAGGCTGTTATTCGGGGCCGCATCCCCTGCGAACTGGGCAAGAAACAGCGCGGGGCCTTTCATGGTCGTGGGCATATCGGATCCTCCGGATTTGGTCACGGGCGCGAGTAGCGCATATAGGCAAAACGCTGGCTGTCGGGCGACCAGCAGGGCACGTTCAGCGTGCCTTGGCCGCCCCAAAGCGTTGTAAGAATGCGGGTTTTCCCGCTGTCGAGATCGATCAACCGCAACGAGACCTCGCGGTCCGGCGGATGACCTTCGGTCCCTTCGGGATAGGCAAGGTAGAGGACATGGCCGCCGTCCGGCGAGGGATGCGGGAACCAGTTGACCGCCGCGTCAACGGTCATTTGCTCCGGCTCCGTCCCGTCAATCCGCATCCGCCACAAATCCATGCTGCCACCGCGATCGGAGTTGAACCAGATCCACTGTCCGTCGGGCGTATAGTCCGGCCCGTCATAGTGGTGCGGACTGTGGATGAGCAACGCTTCGCTGCCACCACTGACGGGAATCGTCGCGATCCCGAACTGTCCGTCGCGCACGACCGTATAGGCAAGCCGCTCTCCGTCCGGCGACCAGCCGTGCCACCACGATGGCGTCTTGTCGGTAATGCGCGTGGGCAAACCACCGCCAGCGGGCATGGTATAGATGCAGGAATGCGGCGTCAGGGTCTTGTCGCAGATCACCAGCGTCTGGCCGTCGGGTGAAATGCCATGATCGTTGTTCAGCGACGCGTGCAAACCTGTGTCGATCATCAGAAGGTCGGGCGTATGAATGGGCACGCGAAACAGTTTCCCATCGCCGTTTACGATCAGGTCCGCGCCGCTGGGTGTCCAGTTCGGTGCCTCGATGTGGCGAGCGGTCTTGAACAGTGTGCTGCTGTCGCCCGTCGCCAGATCGAATATCTCCAGATAGGACACCATCACGTATCCCCCGGAACATAGCTGAAGCGGGCAAAATCGGCAGTCTTGCCCTGCCCGGTTATGTCAAACGCCGCCATGCCGACAAATGCGCCGGTGAAAGACCCATGCTCACCGCGACCGCCCTCGTCAGAGATGACACTGGCGTCCAGTTCCGGCCCGAAGGCTTGCCAGTCGCCGCCCTGCCGATACGCAAATTGCTGTGTGGCACCGGTAACATCGACCGCCAGTTCCACCGGGCCATCCTTCAGCGGGACCGGATCAGTCGGAAAGCTGAGACGTCCGTCAGGCCAGTCCCCCGGACAGGACATCAGCGTCAGGCAGCGGCCTTCGTTTGCGACATGCGTAACGCAGGCAAAGTGAAACTTGTGCCGGTTGTAATACGTCGTCAGCCCTGCGGCCTGTTGATAGGTGGTCGGTGTGAACTCTGTCAGCGTGGTTTCCGCCCGGTAGTGCAGATGCTCCTGCCGCCGCGCGACCAAGGCCTGTTCGTACCAGCTTCCAATGCTCTCGCGCCCGATCAGGCGCAACGCGGTACCGGTGAGTGCGAAGATACGTTCAGCTTCCGGTGTGCGAAGCCACTGGAATTCAGGCGGCAGTTCTGTGCCCTCAAAGCGCCGTTCCACAGATACTGAAGCGCGGCGCGTGGCGGGTGCTGGCGGCGTGACCTCGACCTGCGGCAGCGGGCCGCCGTCCGCCAGATACAGCCAGCCATCATCGCGCCATTCGCATTTCTGAATGCCGGTTTCCCGACCAAGCGGAGAAAACCTGCCCGGCAAGGGGCGCGAACACAAATGCGTGTGATAAACCTGTCCATCCGGCGTCTCCACGATCTGGCCGTGGCCGGCGCGCTGTATCGGCCAGTCCGGGTGATCTTTCGATGTAATCAGGTGCGTGTCAGGGTGAGTTTCATATGGTCCTTCGATCTGCCGCGACCGGGCCATCGTCACCGCATGTCCATAGCCCGTGCCGCCCTCGGCCACGGTCAGATAGTACCAGCCATCGCGCTTGTAGAGATGCGGACCTTCGGTCAGGCCGTGCGGGCTGCCGGAATAGATCTTGCGGATCTCGCCCTGTAACCCGCCTTCGGGGGTCCATTCCTGCAACAGGATGCCGTCGAAGGCGGGATGTTTCGGACTGCCGCCGACCGAGTTGGAAATGTGGTTCCATTGCAGGACGAGAAACCATTTCCGCCCGTCATCATCATGGAACAGCGACGGGTCGAACCCGTGAGAGCTGACATAGATCGGATCGCTCCACGGCCCGTCAATCGCGGGCGCGGTGACGATGTAGTTATGCGCGTCCTTGAAGTTGCCATCGAGCCGTTTGACATCCGTATAGAGCAACCAGAACAGCCCGTCAGCATAGCTGAGGCACGGTGCCCAGACGCCACCACTGTCGGGATCGCCGCGCATATCCAGTTGCGAGGCGCGCGACAGCGGTCGGCATGCCAGATCCCAGTTCACCAGATCGGTGGACCTGTGAATCTGCACGCCGGGATACCATTCGAAGGTCGATGTCGCGATGAAATATTCCTCTCCCACCCGGCAAATCGACGGGTCGGGATTGAAACCGGGCAGGATCGGATTGCGGATCATTTGCGCGAAGGTCCCTCGGTTTCGGAGGAGGCTGCCCACAGGTTGATATTCGCGTCCTTGGCATGCTGGTCGATGCGCGCCAACTCGTCCTCGGTGAAGTCGAGATTGCCAACCGCGCCCACACAATCGACCACCTGACTGGGCTTTGACGCGCCGATCAGGGCGGTGGTCACACGGCCCCCACGCAGCACCCAGGCCAGCGCCATCTGAGCCAGCGTCTGGCCACGGGTTTCAGCAATGGCGTTCAGCGCGCGGACATTCTCCAGCGCCTCATCGGTCAGGAAATTCTCGCGCAGGGACTTGCCTTGGGACGCCCGGCTGCCTTCGGGGATACCGCCCAGATACTTCTTCGTCAGCATGCCTTGGGCCAGCGGGCTGAACACGATGGATCCGATGCCCAAATCGTCCAACGCATCCAGCAACCCGTCATCCTCGACCCAGCGGTTGAGCATCGAATAGCTGGGCTGGTGGATCAGGCAGGGTGTGCCCAGTTCTTTCAGTATCGCCGCCGCTTCGCGCGTGCGTTGGGCGTTATAGCTTGAGATTCCCGCATATAGCGCGCGGCCCGAGCGGACGATGTGATCGAGCGCCGTCATCGTCTCTTCCAGCGGCGTGTCGGGGTCAAAGCGGTGCGAATAGAAGATGTCGACGTAATCCAGCCCCATGCGTTTCAGCGACTGGTCGCAAGAGGCGATAAGATATTTGCGGCTGCCCCATTCACCATATGGCCCCGGCCACATCCCGTATCCAGCCTTGGACGAAATGATCAGCTCGTCGCGGTAGGGGGCAAAATCGGTCTTGAGGATTTCGCCAAAGGCTGACTCTGCCGCGCCTGGTTCTGGCCCGTAATTGTTGGCCAGATCGAAATGCGTGATGCCGTTATCAAAGGCTGCACGGGTGATCGCCTGCTTGGTTTCATGCGGCGTGTCATCGCCAAAATTGTGCCACAGCCCCAGCGAGATCGCCGGAAGCTTCAGCCCCGAACGCCCGCAGCGGCGGTATTGCATCGTGTCGTATCTTGTGTCGGACGCGGTCCAGACCATATAGGTTTCTCCTATGCGAGCAGCGCCGCGGCGGCGTCCGGGGTCAGGGCCTCGGGGCGTTCGCAGGTGCTGCTCAGTTCAACGAGTGTTTTCGTCTCTCCTGAGTGCAGGATTGCGGTCATCACGTCCACCACATGCAGGGCGAAATCATCCGAGCACCGATGCGGGCGGTCGTTCAAGATGGCCTGCGCCATATCCGCCAGACCGGCACAGCGATAGTTTGCGCGACCGTTGTCATTGGCCTTGCTGAACGGGTGGTTCCAGTCAACGCACGGGTTCACGAAACCGGCTTTTTCGGTCATCCGCACCTCGCCGCCAAAGAAATTGGGGTCAGGAACGTGCAGGGTGCCGGTCGTGCCGTAAAGCTCCATGTTGGAATGGCCGTGTTCCCACACGTCCCAACTGGCGCAGTAGGTGATCTGAGCGCCGCTGACAAACTGCATGACGGCATGGATCGTGGTGGGCGTTTCGACCTTGATCTTCTCGCCGTTGCGCGGCTCTGACGTGATGGTGCGGTATTCACTGGCGCTGGACGACAGGGCCGTAACGCGCGCCACCGGGCCAAGCAATTGCACGAGATTGGAGATGTAATAGGGTCCGAGGTCGAGGATCGGGCCGCCGCCGGGTTGAAAGAAGAAATCCGGGTTGGGGTGCCACATCTCCATACCGGGGCTTTGCACAAAGCATGTGCCCGAGGCGATGCGCCCCACCGCGCCCGCATCCACCAGATGCCGGGCAAGCTGATGCGCCCCGCCCATGAACGTGTCGGGCGCGGATCCGACGCGCAGTCCCTTGGCATCGGCAATCGCCTTGAGGTCCAGGCCCTCTTGCAGCGACAGAACGAAGGGCTTTTCCGAATAGACGTGTTTGCCCGCTTCCAGCACCTGTTTGGATACTGCGAAATGCGCGTTGGGGACGGTCAGGTTGACGACAATGTCGATGTCATCCGCCGCCAGAAGCCCGTCGATAGTCTCGGCCCGCAGGCCGAATTCTTCGGCACGGGCCTTGGCTGCGTCGGTGTCAAGGTCGGCGCAGGCGCGCATTTCGATGCCCGTGAATAGCGGGGCGAGGCGCATATAGGCGGCAGAGATGTTGCCGCAGCCGATGACGCCGATTCCAAGTGTCTTGCTCATAAATTCTGTCTCTTTCAGTATGTCTTGAAGCTGGCGATGGAGCGTTTCGCAAAACGGTGCGCATCGTTGGGTTTGTCATGCTCGGCGACGAACAGATCGCATCCCGCTTGGCGCAGCGCGGCCACCAGCGCGGGCCAGTCCATCGTGCCATGGCCGACATCGGCCCAGCCGTCCTCGTCCTCGCACGTCCCGGCAGGCGCGATGTCCTTGACATGCGCGGTGGTGATGCTGTCGGCGTTGGCCGTGATCCAGTCCAGCGGATCGCCCCCCCCGCGCACCACCCAGGCCACGTCCATTTCCCATTCGATGGACGGCGCGTTGTCGAGGATCAGCTGCATCGGGATGGTGCCATCTGCCAGCGGCATGAATTCCCAGTGGTGGTTGTGCCAGCCAAATCGCAGGCCCGCATCCTGCACGCGCTTGGCGGCACCCTCCAGCCGTTTTGCCAGCTGGTTCCATGCCGCTGCATCGACGCCGTTGCGATAGGCATCCTCCGGCGCGGGGCAGAACAACCGCTGCATGCCCAGCGTTTTTGCCGTGGCGAGTGTCTTGTCGATCTCGGATTCAAAATTGCCCACCGGGAAAAAATGGCCCGACGGCATTGTCAGCCCGTTGGCATCCAGCAGCGCCCGAAAGGCAGCCGGGTCCTCATAGACGCCGCCAAACCCCTCGACCTGAGTATAACCCAGCCCGGCGATTGTCTTGATGACCTCCTGCCACGGTGTGAAATCGCGCGCGGAGTAGAGTTGAAACGAAAGATCCATTTGGGAATATCCTGTTTTCTGGTGTCGAAAGGCGCGCTACAGGCGGGCCTCTGTGGTTTTGTCGAAGATATTGGCAAGCGCCGGGGTCAGGCCCAGCGGCAGGGTCTGTCCGGGGGTGATGTCGGCCTGCCCATCCATCCGCACCCAAAGCCGTTGTCCACCCGACGTGACGCGCGCCAGCGTGTCAGATCCCAGCGGCTCGACCAGATCGACCTGCCCCTCAAGCTGGAACGGCGCCTGCGCTGCCTTGGGACCGACGATGATATGTTCCGGCCTGATCCCGAACCAGGCGTCGCCGGCCTGCGGCCCCTGCGGCGTGAATTCGTAGCCCGCAAGGTCAAAGCTGGCGACGTCAGAGATGAAACGCGGCGCGGTGCCGCCCTCGATCCGTCCGTCCAGAAAGTTCATCGTCGGCGAGCCGATAAACTCGGCGACATATTTTGTGGCTGGTCGGTTGTAGATCTCCTTGGGTGTATCAAGCTGAAGGATGCTGCCGCCGCGCATGATGGCGATACGGTCGGCCAGCGTCATCGCCTCGATCTGGTCATGGGTGACGTAGATCATCGTGTTGCCCAGTGTCTGGTGCAACTGCTTGATCTCCACCCGCAGATCCGCGCGCAGCTTGGCATCAAGGTTGGACAGCGGTTCGTCAAATAGAAACACGTCAACATCGCGCACCAGCGCCCGCCCAATGGCAACCCGCTGACGCTGACCGCCTGACAAGGCAGCCGGTTTGCGCTTTAACAGCGGTTCCATCTGCAAGGTCTTGGCGGCGCGGGCGATACGCTCCTTGATCTCCGCCTTGGGGATCTTGGCGTTCTTCAGCCCGAAAGCGAGATTGCCCTCGACCGTCATCTGCGGATAAAGAGCATAGCTTTGAAACACCATGCCGATGCCGCGTTTGGACGGTTCCTCCCACGTCACATTCTGCCCGCCGATATGGATCTGCCCGTCCGTGACATCCAGCAGCCCCGCGATGCAGTTCAGAAGCGTGGATTTACCACAGCCGGACGATCCCAACAGGACAAGGAATTCGCCCTTGCCGATATCGAGGTTCAGATCATGCAGCACCTCAACCGCGCCAAAGCTCAGCTTGAGGTTCTTGATCGAGATGCTTGGGTCCATATGCATTGCTCAGCCTTTCACCGCGCCGGCCGCAATGCCACGCACGAAGAGTTTTCCGGAGACGAAATAGATGACGAGGGGCACAAGGCCGGTCAGCAGCGTCGCCGCCATATTGACGTTGTATTCCTTCACGCCCTGCACCGAGTTGACGATATTGTTCAGCTGCACCGTCATCGGATAGAGATCGGGCTTGGTGTAGACCACGCCGAACAGGAAATCGTTCCAGATTCCAGTGACTTGCAGGATCATTGCCACCACGAAGATCGGCAGGGACATGGGCAGCATGATCTGAAGATAGATCTGCCAGAACCCGGCGCCGTCCACCCTTGCGGCCTTGAACAGTTCTTCCGGCAGCGAGGTGAAATAGTTGCGGAACAGCAGCGTCAGAATGGGCATGCCAAAGATCGAATGCACCATCACAAGCCCGCCCAGCGTGCCGTAAATCCCCATCTCGCGCAGCAGGATGACGATCGGATACAGCATGACCTGATAGGGGATGAAGGCACCGAAGATCAGGATGGTAAAGAACGCATCCGCACCCTTGAACCGCCAGTTGGCCAGCGCGTAGCCGTTCACCGACGCAATCGCGATGGACAGCAGGACCGACGGCACGGTGATGCGCACGGAATTCCAGAAACCGCGGCTCAGCCCGTCGCAATTAAGGCCAGTGCATGCCTCGGACCAAGCCTTGACCCACGGCTGAAACGTGACCTCGACCGGCGGGGCAAAGATATTGCCCAGCCGGATTTCCGGCATGCCCTTCAGCGACGTCACGATCATCACATAAAGCGGCAACAGGTAATATAGCGCGACGACGATCAGCGTGCCGTAGATAAACACGTTGCGGCGCGAAAACCGGCGGCGCGGCTTGGGTCCGCGCGGACCGGAGAGCGCGCCGGATGCAGCGTCCGACCCGACAACGGCGGCAGACATGGTGGCAGGATCAGACACGCTTTTTCCCTCCGAATTCCAGATAGGCCCAGGGCACGACGATCACCAGAACCGCGAGCAGCATCATCGTCGAGGCGGCAAAGCCCTGCCCCAGATTCTGGCCCTGAAACATGTAGTCATAGACGTATTTCGCGGGCACGTCGGATGCGATGCCGGGGCCGCCCCCGGTCTGCGCCACGATCAGGTCGTAAAGCCGCACGATGCCGCTGGCGATGATGACAAGCGTGGTGATGAACACCGGCCGCATCATCGGAATGACGATGAAGATATAGGTTTTCCACGCCGCTATTCCGTCAACCCGGCTGGCCTTCCAGATCTCCTGGTCGATGCCGCGCAGCCCCGCCAGCATCAGACACATCACCAGCCCCGATCCTTGCCACAACCCGGCAATCAGCACGCCGTAGATGACGATATCGGCATTATAAAGCGGGTCGAAATCAAAGCTTTGCCAGCCCAGTCGCTGGATCACGCTCTGGATGCCGAAATCGGGGTTGAGCAGCCATTGCCACACCAGCCCCGTCACGATGAAGGACAACGCGAACGGATAAAGCAGGATCGTGCGAAACGTATTCTCGTATCGGATCTTCTGATCCAGCAAAGCCGCCAGCACAAAGCCGATCACGAGGCTCAGCACCATCATGCAGATGCCGTAGATCAGCAGGTTCTCGATCGACACAAGCCAGCGCGGCGTGTTCCAGAGACGTTCATACTGGTCCAGACCAACGAACTTGGTTTTCGGCAGCAGTTTCGACGAGGTGAAGGAATAGGTCACGGTCCAGACCGTTCCCCCGACAAACACGACCAGCGCGGTCAGGATCATCGGTATCGCGGCGATTTTGGCGGTCAGATTCCGGAACAGCCGGTTCGGTCGGGTGGCGGCCATATCGCTCCCCCTGTGGTGGCATTGTCAGGTGAAAGTGGCCGGACCGCGTGGCGCGGCCCGGCCCATCGGACGTGAGTGGCGGTCAGTCCTTGTTTGCCACGATATCGACAAAGCGCGCCTGCGCATCATCGGCACTGATTGAAGTATCCTGAAAGAACTGAACAAACAGATCGTTGAGCTGGTTATTCGTGTCCTCGGTATTCAGCATGTTCACATCGGGCATGATCGCCCCGGAGGCGAGGATCTCCAGTCCCTTTTTCATGCAGTCATTTGCGGCCTCAAGGTCAACATCCGCGCGCACCGGCAGCGAGCCTTTCTTGAGGTTGAACGCCACTTGCGTCTCCGGGTTCAGCAGCGTCGCGGCAAGTGCATCCTGCGCGGCCGAGATCTCTTCGTCATCCACAACGGGGAAATAGAAAGCATCCCCACCGGTCGAGATGACCTCGTTGACACCAAGGCCCGGCAGGCAGGTGTAATCTTCGCCTGCAACCTCGCCGGCCACGGCAAATTCACCCTGCGCCCAATCGCCCATGATCTGACCCCCGGCCTGATCGGTGATGACAAGGTTGGTCGCCTGGTTCCAGTCCTGCACATTGGACCCCTGCACCATTTCGCGCATGTCGGCGGCCGCCTTGAAGACGCGTTTCATCGCATCGCCCGCGGCCATTTCGGCATCGCCGTCGCCATAGATCTTCTGAAGAACATCCGGCCCGCCAAGCGTTGCCATCAACACGTTGAACGCGCCAGAACTTTGCCAGGGTTGCCCGCCAAGCGCCATCGGCGTGATGCCCGCTTCACGCAGCGCGGGGCCAGCGGCGACGAATTCATCCCAATTGCTTGGCACATCCAGACCGGCTTTTTCAAACGCGGCATTGGACAGCCACAACCACTGCCAGGAGTGGATGTTGACCGGCGCACAATAGATCCGACCGTCCACCGTGCAGGCATCCAGCAGCGATGGCGGGTTCACGATGTCCTTCCAGCCCTCGGCCTCGGCCACGTCCGTCATGTCGCGCAGAAGGCCCGCTTCGATCAGCTCTTCCGCCTGGCGGCCATGGTTGAACTGAAACGCGCCCATCGGGTCACCACCGATGATCCGGCTGACCATCACCGGACGGGCCGTGCCGCCGCCGCCGGCGATGGCACCATCCACCCATGTGTGATCTGTCTGGGCCTCGAACTCACGGGCGAATTCGGCCACGGCGGCGGCCTCGCCACCGGACGTCCACCAATGGGTCACCTCAAGGTCAGCAGCAAAAGCTGCCGTGCCCGCGCAAAGCGCCGTGGTGGCCGCGAAGAAAGTGCGGAATGCAGTCATGTTTGTTCCTCCCTTCCGGCGCGGATGGATCCGGACCGGCATTATCTGAAGCGATCTTAGGTCGCCGCGTAATCGTTTACATTCGACGTCAGACCAACTCTACTTGCCATGTAAACGATTACACCTATAATCGGGCTGAGGCGGATTCGTGTCAAGCCGTCCATGTCAAAAATCGTGTTTGTCCAAAAGTGACCCGTCAATCCATGAGTGAAAAGCCCCCCCGGATTCAAGATGTTGCCCGCGCGGCAGGGGTATCGACGGCAACCGTCAGCCGGGCGCTCAGCAACCCGGATCTGTTGACCAAACCCACCCGAGAGGCCGTTTTCGAGGCAGTTCGCAGCACCGGATACCGGGTCAATCGCGCGGCGCGAAACCTGCGCAAGAAAAGCGCCAATGCGATTCTTGTGCTGGTTCCCAACTTGGGAAATCCGTTCTTTTCAAAGATCCTGGAGGGGATCAGCGAGGGATTTTCTGACAGTGATTTTTCGGTGCTCATCACCGATGCCAATCATCTGCCGGAACATGACCGGCGGCTAACGGATTATTTTCTGGATGGCCGCATCGACGGGATGATCTCGCTGGACGGGAATCTCACCACGACCGACATGACAGAATTCGCCCGCGAGAATGTCGGCGACAGGATCGTCTTTGCCTGCGAATGGGTGCAGGATGCCCCGATGCCATCGGTCCGCAGCGACAATTACAAGGGCGCGCAGATCGCGATCCAGCACCTGTACGAGTTGGGCCACCGGCGCATAGCGCATGTGACCGGGCCTGCGGACAACCGCCTGACTCATGTGCGCCGCGAAGGCATGCTGGCCGAAAGGCAACGCCTTGGCTTGCCGCAACGCCCTGACTGGATTATTCGCGGTGACTTCTCTTTGCGTTCGGGCCGCGAGGCGGCGCAGCGAATCGTCGCGATGCAGGACCGGCCCAGTGCAGTATTCTGCGCCTCGGACGAGGTCGCATTTGGCTTGATCGCCGGGCTGAACGCGGCCGGCTTGCGGGTTCCCGAAGACATCTCGGTGGTCGGCTTCGATGACATTGATCAGGCCGAACACTACGTTCCGGCGCTTACCACGATCCGCCAGGACCGGATCGGCCTTGGCCGCTCTGCCGCACGGCTGCTGCTTGAACAAATGACCAACGCGCACAATGCTCCCGCGGCAGAGGTGGAACTTCTCGACGTGACGCTGATCGCGCGCGAGAGCACCGCGCCGCTATCGAGCCGCGCTGATTGAAACGCGTAGCGCGATAAGCTTGTTGGGATATCCTAAAGCAATAATTGGTGCTCCAGATACCAAAGCCTGTGCGCCCCCCTGACCGGCCCTGTCTGCCAATGCAGATGACGAACGAGTTGCAAAACGAAATCCTGATCCCCCTTGCAGCCATCCGTCAACCCGTCTAAAGAAACGACGGCTTCGGCGAGTTGGCGGAGTGGTTACGCAGCGGATTGCAAATCCGTGTACACCGGTTCGATTCCGGTACTCGCCTCCAATGTTTTCAATGACTTGCGTCATGTCAGCACTCCTTATGCTCGATTTTTGAAACAGGTGTTGAAACATTCATGTTTCCTTCCTGTTCTGTTCAAAGCGGTTTCGCGCGTCTTGCGCCCGCGTTGCCAGTTCCCGCTGACGGATCATGCCGCCGTATTTTTTCAGCATCTCAACGCCAGAGTGGCCCGTGACGGCCTTCACCATCTCGTCGTCGCATCCTGACTGGTAGAGTTCGATTGTCGCGTTCTTGCGCAGCCCGTGGGTCACATAGCTGGCCGCGTCGGGGTGCTGCATCTTGGCTTTGACCTTGCGCATCTCTTCAGCGACCGTGCGATAGCGAACGGGACGGCCCGCCTTGTCGGTAATGACCGTCAGCCCCTTCTTTTCGACCGTTGCCAGATATGCCTTGAGCCGGTCGGTCAGAGGTATCCACAAGGGCTTGTCGGTCTTGCCCTGGGTAAAGTCATACGCCCCGTCTTTGATATGGCCCCAGCGGATTTGCACCACATCACCGATCCGCTGGCCCGTGCCAAGACACAACTCATAGACCAAGCGGGCGCGCGCCGTTGCGACCGCCTCAAACTCCGCCCGCACATCATCCGGCCACGGCTCCCAGCCTTCGCTTTCCTGCTTAAACAGCGGAATGCCCTTGGCCGGGTTTCCATGCTCTTTCTTGAGAAAGCCGATCAGGCGCGCGTGGTTCATCAAGACCACCATCACCTGTACGAGATAGTTCGCCTGTCTCCACCTATCCGCATTGGCGCGGTGCAGTTCATAGACATGATGGGTCTCGATCCGCTGAGGGTCTTTCGCGCCCCAAATCGTGCGAATATGGCCGATGTATTTCCGATAATCGGCTTTGGTACGCGGCTTCAACTTCTTGAACGCATCGCTTTCAAAGTAGCTTAGAATCAGGGCCTCAAAGTTTCGCTTGGACGGGGCCGGATCTCGCCCCTTGAGCAACCGATTGTAGTGCTCCCAAAATTCAGGTGTTCCCGGCTCTTCTTTCATCATAACCGAAAGCCCGCGCGACCTGCGGATGAAACGCACATATCCACGATCTGCATAGACAAATTTCGGCAGGCTCTTCTTGGTCACTTTCCCATCCTCAAATCGCTGTCCAAGAAGCCTTCCATTTCTTCGGTTTCGGACATAGCAACATCCACCGTGACGCTACTATCCGGCTTGATTTCGAACTTCGCTCGCAGCCATCCCGCCTCTCGCGCCTCGCGGATAAGCGCGGCAACAGTCTGTTTTGCGTTGCTTTGCGGGCTGGCCATCATCACATTCCTTTGGAGCTGCTAAATCGGATCGTGCTGGGGCGGGCACTGGTGGTTTGGCGCAGGCGGGCGTCCAGATCGGCTATTGCGGACGCCATTTCGGCATCAGAGCCATAGCGGACGCGTTCATTGCCCATTTGGAGTTCTCGCGCACCCTTTGCGCGCGCCCTCACAAGGGCGTCGCGCAGGGTCTCAAGCTCTGTGGCGTCCAGTGCCATTATGCACCGTCATTCCGATACCAGCCGCGGTGGTCGATCCAGCCGCAACCGAAGTCCAGGCGGACTTTCATTTGAACGCCGTCAACCTCGAACCCTTGGCGCGTTTCAATCTGCGGACCTGGGGCACCTTCAAGATAAGCGTATTCCAAACCGTCGATCTGTGCCGAATCCGCCGCGACATACCATGTCGTTGCGTCAGTCAGTCTGGGTTCAACCGCCAATGTCAGTTTTGCAAATGGGTTCACATCGTCGGTTGTCGTGGCGTTGATCTGCGAAAGCAATTGTTCGGCCAAGGTTTCCAGTTCAGGCGGAACAACAACCGCCTTGGGCGTGGCGTCGATTGGCTGGCCACCCAAGCCTGTTTGACGGCGCATCGCGTTTCTGGCCGCGCTAAGTGACGCAATGCTCAAAGCCGAAGACGATCCGGCAAGGTTGCCGTGGTCAGCGTGGAACACTGCAACGCCGTCACTCATGGCCGGGTTTTCGACCAACTTGGCGACCAACTGTGCGGCTTCAAAGGCGCGGGCTGCGTTGCCCAAACGTGCGGGGATTTGTACGAAAGCGCCCAAGTCGTCATTGATAAGTGCTTGCCGGGAAATGCCAAAGATACGCCCGAAGGTTTCGACGCTGTAGCTTTCAGCCGTCTCCGCGATTGTGCTGCTTTTGAACTCGCCGCCTTCGGGGACCTTTTGCAGGTCGTCAGCTTCACCAAACTGCAAGGCGTGCTTGGCGCGAAAGTCGCGCGCTGTGGTCTGACGCGCCAGCATTCGGACGCCAGAAGGCGGGGCCTGATAGGTGCGGCGCAGCTCGCGCCCGACTGCATCGCCCAGGATCAACGGGAAATCGGAAGTCGTGTGCAAAGCCCGCGTCACAACAGTATCGGCCGTGAAGCCGGTCGTGGCCACGCCAGAGCGGCGCAAGCAGTCGCGGGCGAGGTCAATGGTCGACATGGCCGCGTAAGGCCGCGCAGCCTCGGAAAGCTCATGGCCGGGGTGTGAACGCGCCCAAAGGGCTTCACCGGCGCGCGTGGCGATAACGGCAGGGTCTGTGTGGTCGTAGTTGATCGTCGCGCGAGTGCTGCGGGTCGCGGTACTGGCACTGCGATGCTGCATCGCCTCGAATGCGGCACGGCGGGCATCTTCTGCCGTGGCGTCTGCGTCGATCTGGCCATCTGCCCAGGCACGAGTCAATCCAGCCGTATCCGCGATTGTGCGGATCTCTGCATTGACCTGCGCGCGGGTTTCCACCGGCGGGGGTGTGGTCGTCTCGACCGTCAGTTCTTGGTTTTCCATGCTCGATTCTCCGTTTCGGAAATGTGCGCCCGGATCGGCCGGGACCGGGACAACGGACACCTCGATTGGTGTCCACCGTTTGGCGATGCGGACCCGGCGATTGCCGTCCCGCGTCTCTTTCCATTCGGCCACTTGATAGCCGATAGACAGGCCGCGCAGGGTGCCGTCTGATACATCAGACAGAACGGATGCGGCGGCGGCATTGCTGCGGAACTTCATGCGCACCCAGATACCCTCTGCGCGCAGCTCGGCAGCTTCGATCACGCCCAACTGGTCGCGGGTGGTTTCGGATCGGTGCCCATCCAGAACCGGGGCACCGATCAGCCTGGACAGGTCGGCGCCGGACAAGTCTAGCCGTTCGATAAAACCAGCGCGGGCGGCATCTGCCCCCGTGGAAACGATAGCCTCGACCGTGCGGGCGGTAGCATCCACCGTAGACGGGCTGGGGCGCAGGTTCCGGACATGAATCGTCATGCTGCGGCGTCCTTCTGATCGCGCCCTGCATCGCGGGCAATTTCTTCGTTAAGCTCGTCAATATCGCGGCCACGGCCTGCAACGACCTCTTCGCGGCTTTTCAATCCGGCCTCGATCGCGGCAACATCCGCCTCGACCTCGTTGCGTGGATCCACCCATTGCCAGCCGGGCGCGACGAAGCGCACGGACAGGAAATCAGAAAGCGCATCGCCGCCCGTGTCGATCTCATCGGCAAGGCTGCGGCGGGTGATCCAGCGCAGCCAGAGCGGGCGTAAGAGCTGACCCTCGATCAACGTCTTTTGCAGCATTTCCGCACGGCGGCGGAACTCCAGCAGCCCGACACGGGCAGAGCTGTAATTGGTCTGTGTCAGATCACCGGTCAGGGCTTCGAAGGTCAGGCCGGTTCCTGCGGCAATCTCACGGTCCTGGGCGCGCAGGAAGTCGACGGCTTGCGAAAGCCCTTGGCCGGGGTTCGAAAAGGTCACATCAGCCCCAGGGGGCAGGATTCGCATCGCGCCGGGTTCAAGCGCAACGTTCAAGGCGCGGGAAGAGGCTTGGCCCTCGAAACCTGCAAAAGTGCCGTCCGGGTCGCGGACGTAACCGGTGATAAGGCTCGCAGTCTTGAGCTGCATCAGCAGCGCGTCGGACGCTTCGTCGCGGTCGCGAAGTTTCAGCAGGACCGGGGCCATCCACGACAGGCCGCGCACTTGGCCGGGAAAGAGCGGGTCAAAAAGGTGCAGCACGTCATGCGCGGGAACCCGAACCGCTTCGCCATAGGTGACGAAAGGCGTTCCGGGGGCTTCGGGCAGGATGTGATAGGCAACAACTTCGTCCTCTGCGTCAAACTCTATCCCGGCCACGATCCGCCCACCGTCCCCCAGGTCCCGGTGAATTGTCGGGTCAACCTGTTCGGCAGGCAGCGCCTTTAGCCGGATCTCGCGGCCTGCGGTGACGTGAATGCGAAGGAAGGCTTCACCGTCGCGGACCAACGCCCGGATAGCGAGCGTCAGGACCGGCAAAAACAGCGCCTCGAAATCGTCATTCAGGGCGCGGGCCATGTCTTGGTTGTCAATGAGCGTTCAAAACTGACCCGGTTTCAGCGATTAAATTTGACCCACCCTATGTGGCGCAAAGCCCCCAGG